>NZ_CP162006.1:1911459-2230036 GCF_040822085.1 Rhodoferax sp. WC2427
AGCCACGAAATCCGCACCCCCATGAACGCCATCATCGGCATGTCGCACCTGGCCCTGCTGCTGGATCTGGCACCCGATGCCCGCAACTACATCACCAAGGTGCACCGGGCGGCCGAGAACCTGCTTGGCATCCTCAACGACATCCTGGACTTCTCCAAGATCGAGGCGGGCAAACTGGGCATCGAAGTGCTCGATTTCCAGCTCGAAGAGGTGCTGGACAACCTGGCCAACCTAGTCGGGCAAAAAGCCACCGACAAGGGCCTGGAGCTGCATTTCGACCTGCCGCCCGACCTGCCCACCGCCCGCGTGGGCGACCCGCTGCGGCTGGGCCAGATCCTCACCAACCTGGGCAACAACGCCGTCAAGTTCACCGAATCCGGCCATATCCTGCTGGGCGTGCGCGCCCTCGCCGACGCGCCCGACGGTCGGCCCGGCTTGCATTTCTGGATGCAGGACACCGGCATTGGCATGACCGAGGCCGAATGCGCGCGGCTGTTCCAGTCGTTCAGCCAGGCCGACAGCTCCATCACACGCCGGTACGGCGGCACCGGGCTGGGGCTGGCCATCTCCAAAAGCCTGGTCGAGCACATGGGCGGGCGCATCTGGGTGGAGAGCGAGGCCGGGAAGGGCTCCACCTTCCATTTCCATGTCTACCTGGGCATCCAGCAGGCCAGCGGCCCGGCCTGGCCAACCCCATCGAACATGCCCGCGCTGCACGGCTTGCGGGTGCTGCTGGTGGACGACACCGCGGTAGCGCGCGAGATCCTGCAGCGGCTGGTGGCCAGCCTGGGCATGGAGACGGCGCTGGCCGCCGATGGCCCCGATGCCCTGCGCCAGGTGGCCCAGAGGCTGGCCCAGGGCCGTCCCTTCGACCTGGTACTGATGGACTGGAAAATGCCCTTGATGGATGGTCTGGACTGCACCCTGGAGCTGCAACGCCAGCACCTGGGCGCCGCGCCACCGGTGGTGCTGGTCACCGCCTACGGGCACGGCGAAATCCTCGGCCTGGCCACCCAGCGGCAGGTGCCCTTGCGTGCGGTGGTGCACAAGCCGGTCACCCGGGCCCATCTGCTGGATGCTGTGGGCCAGGCGCTGCGGCTGCCGTCGCTTTGGCGCACCCCGGTGCCGGACCGGCGCGCCCAGCACAGCGACACCCGGCAAAAGCTGCGGGGCGCACGCCTGCTGCTGGTGGAAGACAACGCGCTGAACCAGGAGCTGGCCACCCATCTGTTGACCCGCGCGGGCATCCGGGTGGCGTTGGCGCAGCACGGCCAGGAGGCCCTGGATATTCTGTACCGCGACAGCGCCCAGAACTTGGCCTTCGACGGCGTGCTGATGGATTGCCAGATGCCGGTGATGGACGGCTACACCGCCGCGGCGCACATCCGCCGCAACCCCGCCTGGGCCCAGCTGCCCATCATCGCCATGACGGCCAACGCCATGGTGGACGAGCGCGACAAGGTGATTGCCGTGGGCATGAACGACTACATCGCCAAGCCGCTGAACGTGGAGGCCATGTTTGCCACCATCGCCCGCTGGGTCAGTCCGGCGGTACCGGTGCCGGGCCATCCGGCACTGCCCGCAGACCGTCCTGCCGGACCGCACGATTTGCCCTGGTTACCGGGCATCGATACCGGGCGCGGCCTGGCGCGCTGCTCGCAGGATACCGCCCTGTACCGCAAGCTGCTCCAGCGCTTCGTGGTCAGCCTGGGCCAGTTTGCCGACCAGTTTGCGCAGGCCCGCAGCGACCCCGACCCCACCAGCGCCACCCGCTGTGCCCATACCCTGCGCGGCACCGCGGGCAACGTCGGGGCGCATGCGGTGGAGCGGGCTGCCGCTGCGCTGGAAGCCGCCTGTGCCGACGTGTCGCCTGCATCCCGGCTGGGGGCCTTGCTGGCCGACCTGTTGCATGCCATCGCGGTGGTACAGCCTGGCCTGCTGCAGCTGGGCGACACCGCCCGCGCCCGCCCCGTGCCACCCGATGCCGCCACGCTGCGGACCCTGGCGCTGCGCCTGCGGGCCTACATTCTGGACAGCGATGCCGCCGCCGCCCAGGCGGCCACCGACCTGGCCGCGTTGCTGCAGGGCGGGCCGCAGGCCGCGGCGGCCCAGCGCGTGTGCGCCGCGCTGGCAGTCTTCGACTTCGACAAAGCCGAGCAGATGCTGGGCGAAATGGCCTTGTTCCCGGTCTGACCTCTCGGCCTTGTTTGCTATTGAATAAATAGCTGCTTGCGCTGATGGAATAAGCGTGAGAGGGCGATTTCTTTTAAATGCATTGGGGCAGCGTGACGTGGGCATGTCTGTCAAAAAACGGACACATGCTTTTCCTAAGATGGCGGGCTGAAGCCTTGCGCACAGTGCGGCAAGGCCTTTTGCATCGCTCCATCTACCGGAAACCCCGCCATGTCTGACGCATCCTTTGCCTCGCGCCGCAGCGCCCTGAAATTTTTGGCCACCGCGCCCATGCTGCCGCTGGGCGCGTTTGCCACCACTTCGCTCTTGTCCGGCTGCGCCACTACCGCGCCGTCCAGCGCTGGTTTTGTGTCGGCCACGTTCACCGGCATGGCTGCGCCCACCCTGGCCAACCCGGCCGCCATGGCCACCGTGGCCGTGGGCTCCACCCTGAATGTGGCTTATGCCGACCACAGCACCCGCAGCTACAAGCTGGCCTACCAGCCGTTTTTCAATACCGGCGACATGGTGCCGGACGGCAAGGGCGGCAAGGTGCTGGCCGGTGGCTACTTTGACATCCGCAACCAGCCCATCCTGGACCGCTCGGTGCCCGGCAAGGAGCGCCACTTCTTCTCGGACTGCCCGGACGGCAGCTCGCTGCTCACCCTGGCCCATGCCAATGTGCCGGGCGTGCAGGGCAACACCGTCTTCGCCGTGGTCCAGTTCGAGTACACCACCCGCGACCAGAAGGGGGCCGATGCCTACGGCACGCTGCCGTCGCCCATCGCCGTGCTCACGCTCGACCAGAACCCAAAAACCGGCCAGCTCAGCCTGGTCAAGTACCACAACGTGGACACCTCCAGCGCCCACGGCCTGTGGATCACCTGCGGTGCCAGCCTGTCGCCCTGGAACACGCACTTGTCCAGCGAAGAGTACGAACCCAACGCGCCCTTCATCGGCGAGGTCAAGCACTTCAAGGCCTTCAGCAAGAACGTGTTCGGCGATGAAAACAAGGCCAACCCCTACCACTACGGCCACCTGCCCGAAGTGACGGTGAACCCCGACGGCACCGGCTCCATCAAGAAGCACTACTGCCTGGGCCGCATCTCGCACGAGCTGATCCAGGTCATGCCCGACAACCGCACCGCGCTGATGGGCGACGACTTCACCAACGGCGGCCTGTTCATGTTTGTGGCCGACCGCGAAAAAGACCTGTCCTCGGGCACCCTGTACGTGGCCAGCCTGGACACCGGCTTTTCGGTGAACCCCACCGCACCGGCAGTGGGCGTGTACTGGGTGAAACTGGGCCACGCCACCAGTGCCGAGATCGAGCAGATGGCCAACACCTTGAAGCCTGCCGACATCATGGACGTGCGCAAGGAAGACCCCCAAGACGCCAGCTTCACCCAGGTGTTCCTGAGCGGCGTGCCCAACTGGATCAAGGTGAAACCTGGCATGGAAAAAGCCGCGGCCTTCCTGGAAACCCACCGCTACGCCGGTCTGGTGGGTGGCACCATGGCCTTCACCAAAATGGAGGGCACCACCGTCAACATCAAGGACAAGGTGGCCTACTCCGCGTTGTCCTACATCCAGGAATCCATGGTCAAGGGCGGCAAGGGCTGGACGGCAGGCAGCGGCATCGCCTTGCCCAAGGCCCTGGTGGCCGGTGCGGTGATCGAGCACAAGCTGGTGGGCGGCCAAAAAGACATTCTGGGCGAAGCCATCCGCAGCGACTGGGTGCCAGTGGCCACCAAGACCCTGCTGGCCGGGGAAGACATTGCCGCCGATGCCATGGGCAACCTGGCCCATATCGACAAGATTGCCAACCCCGACAACCTGAAGTTCTCGGAAAAGCTGCGCACCCTGTTCATCGGCGAAGACACCGGCCTGCACGTCAACAACTACCTCTGGGCCTACAACGTCGACACCAAGGCCTTGAGCCGCGTGCTGTCCACCCCGTCGGGCGCGGAATCCACCGGCCTGCACGCGGTGGACGAGATCAACGGCTGGACCTACATCATGAGCAACTTCCAGCACGCCGGCGACTGGATTCCCGCCCTGCACGGCAAGGTGCAGGCCACCCTGGACCCGCTGGTGCGCGCCAACTACAACGACCGCTTCGGCGCGGCCGTGGGCTACCTGACGGCCGACCCGACGGCGATACAGCTGGGTTAATCGCCCGCAAAGCCCCTGCCGACAGGGGCTTGATTGCTATACCAATAAGAGCTTCCAGCGCCCGTGAATACGGGGCCGGAGGCTTTTTTTATTCTTCATAGGGCGCGGACACCAAGTGCTTCCCGGCAGACGCTGTGCCGGTAAATCTCGCCCATGCGGCAGGCAGTTTCCAGGTCGCGCACCAAGTGGGCACCAGGCTTGCGGGCATGGGCCGCGCGATTTGGTAGCCTTGGGCCAAGACGCAACCCAGCTCCATCAGCCGCTCGCCATGGGCCACGGTTTCGACGCCCTCGGCAATCACGTCCCTCTGAAAGGCTACGGCCAGCCCGATCACGCCGACCACGATGGACAAATCGCTTTGGTCGATGAGCATGTCCCGGACAAAGCTTTGGTCGATCTTCAAGGTCTCCACCGGCAGGTGCCGCAGGTAGGTCAGCGACGAGTAACCGGTGCCGAAGTCGTCCATCGCAAAGCGTACGCCCAGGCCGTGGCAGGCCTGCAGGATGCTTGCTGTGGAGTTGATATCTTCCAGCGCGCTGGTTTCCAGCACTTCGAGTTCCAGGCACTTCGGATCCACGCTCGGGTAGTGGGCGAGCAGGTCTGCCAGCTGCGACGGAAAGCCCGCGTGTTGCAACTGTCTGGCAGCCACGTTGACGCTGACGGGCAAGCTCAGGCCTTGCAGTTGCCAGGCGCTCATTTGCTGGAGCGCTGCCTCCAGGACCCACAGGCCCAAGGCATCACTCAAGGGGTGTTTCTCGATGGCGGGCAAGAATACGCCCGGCGGTAACAGGCCCCGTTGCGGATGCTGCCACCGGACCAGGGCTTCGGCGCCCACGATGGCGCCGGTACGCATATTCACCTTAGGCTGGTAGTACAGCACGAACTCCTGTTGGCGCAGACCCTGGGCCACCTGTTCCTGTTGCAGGCTGCGGTTCTTGAATTCCGCGTCCTGCGCTGAATCGAACATGTGGAAGCGGTTTTTGCCGCCTTGCTTGGCTTCGTACATCGCCTGGTCTGCGTGGCGCATCAACTGGTCGGCTTCGGCGTTGTCTTGCGGGTACATGGTCACCCCGATACTGGCGGTGACGCGCAGGTCCTGGTTCTGGATGCGCACCGGTTCCGCACACACACCCAGGATGCGCGTGACCATCTGGATGCAGTCCTGGATGCTGTGCATGCCGGTCAATACCGCCACAAATTCGTCGCCTCCCATACGCGCCAGCGTATCCACTTCGCGCAGTGCGGCATGCATGCGGCGGGATACCGCCACCAACAGGGCGTCGCCCATTTCGTGGCCAAACGTGTCGTTGACCGCCTTGAACCCGTCCAGGTCCAGGTAGACCACCGCCAGGTAGTTGCCTTGTCGCTGGCACATATTCATGGCCTGCTGTAGCCGGTCTGACAGCAGAAGGCGGTTGGGCAGGTCGGTCAGGGCATCAAAATGCGCGCCGTGCTCCAGCTCTTCTTGCTGCAGCTTCAGCACGGTGACGTCGGAAAACAGGGCGACATAGTTGCGTACCTGTCCCGTGCTGCCCTTGACCTTGCTGACCGTCAGCCAGGCTGAATAGGCCTCACCGCTCTTGCGCCGGCTCCACATTTCACCTTTCCATTCGCCGCGCCGGATCAAAGATTGGCGAATGGCCTTGAATACCTCCGGCCCTTGCCGGCTGGATCGGAACATGCGGGGGTCGTTGCCTATCACCTCTTCCCGGCTGTAGCCGGTAATGCGGGTGAAGGCATCGTTGACCTCCAGGATCGTGCCCGCACGGTCGGTGATCAAGATCCCCTCCGCGGTGTTGGTGAACACGCTGGCGGTGAGCTGGAGCTGGCGGTTGGTGTTTTCTTGCTCGGTGGTGTCGCGGGCGATCTTGGAGGCGCCAATCAGGTGGCCAAATTCGTCCCGGATGGGGGAGATGGTGACCGACACATGGATCGCACTTCCGTCCTTGCGGACACGCACCGTTTCAAAATGCTCGATACCGTGCCCGCTTTTGATTTTCTCCAGGATGAGGTCTTCTTCATGCACCCGGTCGGGCGGGAGCAGGCGCAATATCGGCTGCCCCACTATCTCCAGAGCCGTGTAGCCAAAGATGCGCTCGGCCCCCGGGTTCCAGCTGGTGATGGTGCCCTCCAGCGATTTGCCGATGATGGCATCGTCGGACGACTGGACGATGGCCGAAGCCACCTGCGAGGTATTCATGGCGCGCAGCAACGCCGCACCCGCCAACAGGCTTAACAGCGACACCAGGGCCGCCACGCCGCCCAAAATGGCCGTATGGAAGACCCAGGGTTGGAGCATGTCGCTCTTGCTGGCACTGACGTAGACCACCAAGGGGTAGTCATCCACCCGGGCGAACGACACCAGGCGCGGTAGCCGGTCAAAAATGCTCACACTGGACTCGTAGGAGCCCTTGGTGAGCACGTTCATGTAGCGCTTCCACGCTTCCCCTTTGGCAATCGACTGGCCAATCGTTTTAGGGTCCAAGGGGCTGCGGAACAGCATGGTGCCGTCCGTTCGCACGATGCCAATCGTGCCTGCCGGCTGGATGCGCTCCGCGTCAAAAGACTCGGCAATGCGGTCCAGCTCAATCACGACCAGCAGCACGGCAATGGTCCCGCTGGCCCGCTCCACCGGGGCCGAAATGGGAATGAACCACTTTTTAGTGACCCGGCCCAGGATGGGTTGGCCGATGTACAGGCCCCGGGTGGCGGGCACGAACTGGGCACGAAAGTAGTCTCTGTCTGCCACCTGTATCCCGCGGCTTTGGTCCAGGTCGGGCACCAGCCGCAGCTCGCCACTCTGGCTGACCATGCGCACGTCCAGCAGACCGCCCGAGGTGGTGCGCAGTTTCTCCACCAGGGCAATGAAATCCGGCGCCTTGCCCGGGTCGGCGTTCGGGTGGTCGCCCATCCACTGGTTGGCGGCGATCAGTGTGGACTCGGCCTGCTTGAACAGTCCTTTGGTTTGGGCCTGCACGGCGGCCGTCAGCTGCTCCAGTATCAAACCTTGGGAGGTGTGCATGCTGGCCCGCTCCCACCATGACCAAAACCCGATAAAGCCCCAGATGCACACCAGCAAAGCCCCCATCAGTGCCACCACCACGTGGTGGTGTGAGCGCATACGCGGATCAAAGGTGTACCAAATAGACCTCATGCAGCCTTTCCATGGGGGGCCAACAGGACATCGGGGGATGCATGCGCGGCGCTCGGTAGCCCGTGTGCCTGGATCGCAACCACTTTACCGCACCCGCTGCTGAAAAAGGGCGCCGATGTCCCTCGCCGATGTCCCTATTTGGCAGGAAGTTCCCCCCCACCACGTGTGGGGGCAGATACCCGCACCTTGTGCAGGTGAGATGGGGGCATTTCCCATACCAGAAGGCGCATTTTCTGAAAACGCCACAGAATGGTTCCCCCTCTCCACTTCCACTGTTTCCACCATGCGAATTCCACAAGCCATCCTCCGCGCTGCCCTGGCCACCGCCTTCACCGCCACCGCCGCGCACGCTGCCGCCCCTATGGCCAAAACCCAGGCCCCCGGCTTCTACCGCATGGCGCTGGGCGACTTTGAGGTCACCGCTTTGTCCGATGGCACGGTCGATCTGCCGGTCGACAAGCTGCTGAGCCACACCACGCCCGCCAAAGTGCAAAAGGCCCTGGCCCAGTCCTACCTGGCGGCCCCGCTGGAGACCTCGGTCAACGGCTACCTGGTCAATACCGGAGCCAAGCTGGTGCTGATCGACACCGGCGCCGCCGGCCTGTTCGGCCCCACCCTGGGCAAGCTGGTGGCCAACCTGAAGGCGGCGGGCTACCAGCCCGAGCAGGTGGACGAGATCTACATCACCCACATGCACCCCGACCACGTGGGCGGCCTGGTGGACGGCGACAAGATGGTCTTCCCCAACGCCACCGTGCGCGCCGACAAGCACGATGCCGACTTCTGGCTCAGCCAGGCCAACCTGGACGCCGCACCGGCCGATTCCAAAGGCTTCTTCCAGGGCGCCATGGCCTCGCTGAACCCCTACGTCCAGGCCCAGCATTTTTCGGCGTTTGACGGCAACACCCCCCTGGTGCCCGGCATCCAGGCGATCGCCACCCGCGGCCACACCGCCGGGCACACCTCGTATGTAGTGGAAAGCAAGGGCCAGAAACTGCTGGTCTGGGGCGACGTGGTCCACGTGGCCGCGGTGCAGTTTGACGAGCCAGCGGTGACGATTGGCTTCGACAGCGACAGCAAAAATGCCGCCGTGCAACGCAAGGCCGCTTTCGCAGCTGCCGCCAAGGGCGGCTATCTGGTGGCAGATGCCCACATCGCCTTCCCCGGCCTGGGCCATGTGCGGGCCAACGGCAAGGCCTACCGCTGGATTCCGGTGAATTACACGGTGCCACGCTAAGGCCGTACCCCCGGGCGGGTTGTTGGCAGGAGGGCTACCATTTGGGTATCTCAACCCCGCCCCTTGCCCTATGAACACCCGTACCGAACGCGACACCTTTGGCCCCATCGAAGTCCCCGCCGACCGGCTGTGGGGTGCGCAGACGCAGCGCTCGCTGCAGAACTTCGATATCTCCGGCGAACAGCAGCCGCGCGAAATCATCCGGGCGCTGGCGCTGGTGAAGCGGGCCTCGGCCGTGGTCAACCAGGCGCTGGGCCTGCAGGACGCAGCCAAGACCCAGGCCATCGCCATCGCCGCCGATGAGGTGATCGCGGGCCTGCATCCCGGCGAGTTCCCGTTGGTGGTGTGGCAAACCGGCTCGGGCACGCAGACCAACATGAACGTCAACGAGGTGCTGGCCAACCGCGCCAGCGAGTTGCTGGGCGGCGAGCGCGGGGAAGGGCGCCTAGTGCACCCCAACGACGACGTGAACCGCAGCCAGTCCAGCAACGACGTGTTCCCCACCGCCATGCACGTGGCGGCGGTGGATGCCATCACCCACCGGCTGCTGCCCGCGATCGGCAAGCTGCGTGCCACGCTGGCGCAAAAGTCGGCAGATTTCGACGGCATCGTGAAGATTGGCCGCACCCATTTGCAAGATGCCACCCCGCTCACCCTGGGGCAGGAGTTTTCAGGCTACGTGGCCCAGCTGGACCACGGCGCGCGCCACGTCCAGGCGGCCTTGCCGCACCTGTGCGAGCTGGCGCTGGGCGGCACCGCAGTGGGCACCGGGCTGAACGCGCCCAAGGGCTACGCCGAAGCGGCGGCGCAGGAGTTGGCCCGGCTGACCGGTTTGCCATTTGTCACCGCGCCCAACAAGTTCGAGGCCCTCGCTTCGGTGGACGCGCTGGTGCATGCCCACGGCGCCCTCAAGACCCTGGCCGCCAGCCTGATGAAGATCGCCAACGACGTGCGCTGGCTGGCCAGCGGCCCGCGCAGCGGCATCGGTGAGCTCAGCATTCCCGAGAACGAGCCCGGCTCATCCATCATGCCCGGCAAGGTCAACCCCACGCAGAGCGAGGCCGTCACCATGCTGGCCGCCCAGGTGTTTGGCAACGACGTGGCCATCAACTTCGGCGGCGCGTCTGGCAATTTCGAGCTGAATGTGTTCCGCCCCATGGTGGCGCACAACTTTCTGCAAAGCGTGCGCCTGCTGGCCGACGGCATGGTCAGCTTCAACGACCACTGCGCCGTGGGTATCGAACCCAACCGCGAGCGCATCACCGCCCTGGTCAACAGCTCGCTGATGCTGGTGACCGCGCTCAATACCCACATCGGCTACGACAAGGCCGCGTATATCGCCAAAAAAGCCCACAAGGACGGCAGCAGCCTGCGCGAAGCCGCCGTGGCTTCCGGCCACGTGACCGGCGAGCAGTTCGACCAGTGGGTGGTGCCGGGGGACATGGTGGGGCGCTGAAAGTATCTGCTATCTAAAAAGTAGCTGCCTACGCCCATGGAATAAGCACGGGAGGCCTATTTCATTCAGAGAAGTGCGCAGCGCAACCGGGCTGTGGGCTACACGCTCACATACCGCAGCAGCATCTCCACCACGTTCTCCCGGCGCTGGGCCACGGCTTCGGGGCTGTCCATGTCGCGCTGGAAGATCAGGGCGAAGGTGTGGCGGTTGGAGACGTTGAAGAAGCTCAGGGCGCTGATCGACATGTGCAGGTCTACCGGGTCCAGGCCGGGGCGGAACACCCCTGCGGCCACGCCGCGCTGGTAGACCGCCTTGATGCCGTCGATGGCGGTGGCGTTGCGCTGCTGGATGGTGGTGCTGCGGGCCAGGGAGGCACCGCGCTGGATGTTTTCGTTCATCACCAGGCGGATGAAGTCGGGGTGGGTGCGCTCGTAGTCCACCGTGAAACGGACCAGGGTGCGCAGGGCCTCGACGGGCTCCAGGTCCTCCAGCCGCAGCGCGCTCTCGGTCTGGCGGATGCGGCCGTAGGCATCTTCCAGCACCTTCAGGTACAAGCCTTCCTTGCTCCCAAAGTAGTAGTAGATCATGCGCTTGCTGGTGCGCGTGGCTTCGGCAATCAGGTCGACGCGGGCCCCGGCAAAGCCTTTTTCAGAGAACTCGCGGGTGGCTACGGTGAGGATGTCGGCCTGGGTGCGCTCGGGGTCGTTGGTGCGGGGTTCGGGTTTCTTGGCGGGGGCAGACGCGTTCATAGCCCCGCAGTGTAGGAGAAAGCGGCAGCCTGTCTAGGCAGGCTTGGCCTCCAAGGTCTGGAGCAGTGCGGCATTGAACGCATCGGCCTGCTCGTACTGCACCCAGTGGCCGGCCTTTTCTACCAGTTGCAGCGACTGGAAGGTAGGCGCGGCCTGCAGCGCGGCGGCCAGCTCGTCTACCCGGCCCTCGTACAGGGCATCTTCGCGCCCATAGATGGCCCACACCGGGCAGCGAACCTGCTGCAGGGCTTTGGCCAGCACATCGGTGTACGACAAACGCCGACCGGGGATGCGGTCGCGCCGCACGTTGGCAATGTGCATGGCCAAGGTGTCGTCATCCACACCGGCCGGGTCGAACAGCATCAGCGCGCGCAGGTTGTGGCGGTGCTGGACGGCCTGGGCTGCGGGGTCGGTCAGGTGCGTCCAGGCTTTGAGGGGGACGGTATTGCGTTGCACCAGGCCCAGGGCCGGTGCACCGACGATGACCAGGCGGGCCACACGGCTGGGATAGACCTGGGCCAGAAAGCCGCCCACCATGCTGCCAAACGAGAAGCCCACCACGTCCACTGCGGCGTCTCCCACCAGCTGCTGCAAGCCCAGCTGCAGTGGCGCGTGCATGGCGTCGGCGTCCCTGCCGGCACCTCCGGGGGGCACATCGGAGTCGCCAAAGCCGGGCAGGTCGGGCACCCACACCTGCCGCCCGGCATCGACCAGGCTTTGGATGTTGCGCAGCCAGTGCGTCCAGCTGCCGCTGCCGCCGTGCAATAACAGCACGGGCGGCTGGCTGCCGGGTTGGCCCCAGCTGTTCCAATGGGTGCGGGCTTTGCCAAACAGGGTGACGTGCTGGGTGGCGCGGGCGCGCAGGAGGGCGATTTCGGTAGTGGGCACAGGCGGTTGGTAGAAAGTGTTACGCTATGTAATTGATAGCTTCTTGCGCAGTATCTATAAGCACAAGCGGCCTATTTTATGCACACTTTCCTATCACCGCCCAGGCGGTTCATGCGCCGGTGTGGTCCCGGTCGGGCCGCCGCCAGGGGTCAATGTGGGTCATCAGGTTCAGCACCCGGTGCCGCTGCAGCACCCGCTGGCGCGCCATGACGGCAATCTCGTGCCCGGCCTCCACGCTCAGCGTGGCATCGACCTCGATGTGCGCGTCGGCCACCACCATGTCGCCCATTTTGCGGGTGTGCAGGTCGTGCACGCCGCGCACGCCAGGCGTGGCTTGCAGGGTCTGGCGGATGGCGTCCACCTCGGCTTCGTCGACGGCCCGGTCCATCAGGTCGTGCAGCGCATCCCAGGCAAAGCCCCAGCCCATTTTGGACACCATGAAGCCCACGATCAGCGCGGCGATCGGGTCCAGCAGCGGGTAGCCCGCCAGGTTGCCGATGATGCCAATGCCCACCACCAGGGACGAGGCCGCGTCGGAGCGGGCATGCCAGGCGTTGGCCACCAGCATGCTGGATTTGACCCGCTTGGCCACGGCCAGCATGTAGCGAAACAGCAGCTCCTTGGCCACCAGCGCGCCACCGGCCACGCACAGGGCCAGCACATGCACCTGGGCAATGGCTTCGGGGGCTTGCAGCTTGCTGGCGGCCGACCACAGCATGCCCGCGCCCACGGCCAGCAACAACAGGCCCAGCACCAGCGAGGCGGCGGTTTCAAAGCGCTGGTGGCCGTAGGGGTGGTCGGTGTCGGCGTCTTTTTTGCTGTGGTGGCTGGCCAGCAGTACCACGAAGTCGGCCACCAGATCGGACAGCGAATGCACGCCGTCGGCGATCAGGCCCTGGGATTTGGAGAAGATACCCGCCGCGATCTGCAGCACGGTCAGCCCCAGGTTGACGGCCACGCTGACCCAGGTGCTGCGCGAGGCGGCGGCAGCCCGCTGGGCGGGGGTGTGTTCGGTGTCTTCGCTGTCGTCGTGGACGTGGTTCAGGTCATGCATGGCGTGGGATCAATGGCCGCGGGTGGGCGCATTATTCAAAAGCCAGATTAAGGCCCGATTAACCCGGTGGGCGACAGAAAGCCCCTCCACCCATTTGCTATATAAAAAAGAGCGGCTTGCGCCCATGGAATAAGCACAAGCCGCCGATTTTCTATATAAGGCTTGTCAGGGCCGCTGCTTGAGCCGCATGTCGTTGGGCAGCGGGGTGGAGCGGCGCAGCACGTCTTCGCTGAGCCACAGCGCGCTCTTGCGGGCGCGGGCGGCCACCACCGGCAGGGGCAGGTTGACGTAGTCGTCGTTAAACACTTCAAAGCTGTAGTCGCCGCGGTAGCCCAGGCGGTCGAGCTTGAGCACCAGGTCCACCATCTGCTCGCTGTGCACGCCCTCGCCGGGGAACACGCGGTAGGTGCGGGCGGTGGTCATGCGCTCCTCGAAGGTCTTGGTTTCCTGCCACATGAAGTCGGCCAGCTGCACCAGGAAGATCTTGCTCGGGTCCAGGTAGTCGATCTCGTCCAGCGGGGTCTTGGCGGCCACGATGTGGTAGCCGTCGATGCCCAGGCCCAGGTTGGGGCAGTCGGCGCGGCAGACCACGTCCCAGGCGGTGGTGAATTCGTTCACCGTGCGGCCCCACGACAGGCCCTCGTAGGCGATGCGGATGCCCAGCGGCACGGCCAGCATGGCCAGCTTGCGCAGGTCGCGGGCAATGTGGTCCAGGTCTTGGGTGGCGTGCGGCGAGGTGCTGGAGCAGGCCAACAGCACCTTGCAGTCCAGCGCGGCGCACATCTGCAGCATGGCCTTGGCGATGTCGATCTTGTACTCGTGCAGGTGGCCGCTCAGCCCCTCGAAGTCGCGCAGCACCTGAAAGCCGGTGCCACGCAGCCCGCTGGCCTTGACCTCGGCCACCGCCGCCTCCATGCCGTCCGGGTGGCCGACGATGTCGTTGGCCTTGAGCATCACCTGGGTAAAGCCCGCATCCACCATGGCCTTGAGCTTGGCCTTGAGCGGCCCGGCCAGGGTGATGGTGTCCATGCCGAAGCCTTGGATGGCGTGGTCTTTCATAAGGCTGGCTCGCTGTGGACCAGTTCAAACACCACCGAGCCCAGGTAGGTCTTGGTGATCGCGCCCCGGCTTTCGGTGTGGGTGGCCTGCGTTTCCACAAACTCCACGCCTAGCGCGCGCAGGGCCTTCACCGCCACCAGCACGTCGGGCACCCCCAGGCCGATGCGCTGCAGGCGCTCGTCGGTGTCGATCACGTTGAGCTCGGGCTCGATGAGCTGCAGCATGAAGCCGTTGGCGGGCTCCAGCGCCGGGCTGCGCAGCAGGCTGCCCTTGGGCATGATGCCAAAGCGCTCTTCGTCGGGAATCAGGGACATGCCAAACAGGGCGTTGTAGAACTCGATCCAGTCGTAGCTGCGCTCCGGGCCGATGTACTGCACCACGCCAAAGAAGTGCAGCCCGGCAGTGGCCTCGGGCTTTTGGTTGACCGACGGGATCGGGATGAAATCCACGTCGTAGATGGAGAAGTCTTTGTAGCGGTCCACAAAGTAGATGCGGCTGCCGCCCGCGCCGTGGATGGCGGGGATGTTCAGCTCCATCACCTCGGCGTGGGTGGGCACCTCCCAGGCGCCGCGCTCGCGCACGTAGTGGTAGGCGGCACGGGCATCACGCACCCGCAGCGCGATGGCCGAGATCACCGGCGACTCACTACCGTGGCCCGCGCCTTGGGCGTCGGTGGGGTGGCCGTTGACCACGATGTTCAGCCCGCCCTGGCGGTACAGCTGCACCTCGCGCGAGCGGTGCCGCGCCACCGGTTTGAAACCCATCATCTCCAGCACCTGGCCCAGGGCCTGCGGTTTGGGCGTGGAGTATTCGATGAACTCGATGCCGTCCAGCCCCAGCGGGTTGGCGGCATCGCTAAACGACGCCTGCAGTGGCTCGCGACCCGGATTGACGAGTAAATCACTCATGGTAATTTCCCCTCACCCCCAGGCTGCGCCAACCCCCTTGCAGGGGGCGATACCAGTGGCCCGGCAAAGCCGGTTCCACGGTATCCCTGGTAGGGGCGTTCGAGTCGGTAGTGGATGGCTGGGCTATTGTCATCGTTCATATTCAGTTACTCCTAATTAAATAGCTGCTTGTGCTGGTGCAGCATGCGCTCCACCCAAAAATAGGCGCTCAATATGCGGGTCTGCAAGCAATTCGGATGCCGGTTTTTGCAATACCAGGCGGCCCGACTCCAGCGCAATGGCTTCGTCGGATATTTTGAGCGCACTTTTCACGTTTTGTTCCACCATCAGCACGGTGGTGCCCTGGTCGGCCAGTGTGCGTAGCAGTTTGAACACATCGCCCACCACCATGGGCGACAGGCCGATGCTGGGCTCGTCAATCAGGATGACCTTGGGGCGCAGCAGCAGGGCGCGGCCAATCTCCAGCTGCTTCTGCTCGCCACCCGACAGGCTGGAGGCCATGCTGTCCATGCGCTGCTTGACGCGCGGAAAGAATTCCAGCACCTCGGGGATACGCTGGTGCGTCAGCTCTTTGCCAATGGTGATGCCGCCCAGCTCCAGGTTCTGCCACACCGTGAGCTGGCCAAACAGGTTGCGCCCCTGCGGCACAAAGGCAATGCCCTTGGCCAGCAGCTCTTTTTGCGTCAGGCCAATGATGTTCTCGCCGTACAGCTTGATGCTGCCCTGGCGCGGCTTGAGCAGGCCAAACAGCGTCTTCAGCACCGTCGATTTGCCCGCACCGTTAGGGCCGAGCAGCAGAGTGATGGAGCCGGTCTGGGCCTTGAAGCTCAGGTTGTTCAGGATCATGAAGTCCTTGTACCCGGCTACTACGTCGTTGAATTCGATGCAGGTGTCGCTCATTTGGCTGTCTCCGATGCTTTATGGGTGTTGACTGGCATCCCCGGCCGGGGTGTGCGCCCGGCGGCGCAGTCACTTTCTTTTGCTTCGCCAAAAGAAAGTAACCAAAGAAAAGGCGACCCCACTGTCTGCGTCCCTACGCTTCGCTGCGGGCAACCTGCGGTGCTCGCTTCAAGTGGGGTCTGGCTAAACTCGCTGCGCTCAAACAACGCCAGCCCTGATCCACTTGAAGCTGCGCTCCTCGGCGCATACAGAGGGGAAGGGGCACGGGGTCCGTTGGCGCTTTGCGCCAATGCGCACCGCAGGTGCGCCCGGATTTCCCCCTCTCCATGCGCCTGCGATGCGGGGCTTTTGGCGGAAAAGGGCTGGCGATTGTTTGAGCGCAGCGAGTTCGAGCCAGACCCCGCCAAAAGCTCCGCATCGCAGGTTGCCCGTAGCGCAGCGAAGGGACGCTGGGAGTGGGGGCGCCTTTCTTTTGGTATCTTTTCTTTTGCGGAAAAGAAAAGATACTGCGCCGCCGGGCGCACATCCCGGCCGAGGATGCCCGTGGCATCAACCATATCCATAGCGTTACAGGACATCCCTAGGCCCCCAGGTAGGCATCCAGCACCTGCTTATTCCCCCGAATCTCCGCCGGTGTGCCGATGGCCATCACCTTGCCCTCCACCATCACCATGATGCGGTGGCACAGGTCCATCACGAAGTCCATGTTGTGCTCGATCACGACGAAGCTGCTTTTCTTGCCGCTGGCGGGGTTGCGGTTCAGGTCCTTCAGCAGGGTGGAGATACCGCCTACCAGGCTGGGGTTCACGCCCGCGCAGGGCTCGTCCAGCAGCACCAGGTCGGGCTCGCTCATGAAGGCCATGGCGATGTCCACCAGCTTTTGCTGGCCGTAGCTGAGCTCACCGGCGCGTTTGTCGGCCACGTGCTCGATGCGAAAGCGCTTGATGAGGGCGTCGGCCTTCTGCCCCAGCCCCGAGTCGCTGGGCGCGAACATACGGCTGAACATCGTGCCCTGGTGCTCCTGCGCGGCGACGATCAGGTTGTCGCGTACGCTCATCTTGCCGAAGACCTGCAGGGTCTGGAAGGTGCGGCCAATGCCGCGGCGGTTCAGTTCCAGCGGGCCGCACTGGGTCACGTCCTCGCCGTTGAGCTCGATCTTGCCGGTGTCCGGGGTGATCTGGCCCAGCATGCTGTTGAACAGCGTGGTTTTGCCGGAGCCGTTGGGGCCGATCACGCCGAAGATCTCACCGGGTTGGACTTCAAAGCTCACACCGCCCACGGCCTGGATCGCACCGTAGGCCTTCTTCAGGTCGGTAACTTTCAAAAGGGACTGGCTCATGGTTGGGCTCCTGCTGCAGCGCGGGCGGCACTGGCCTCGCGGGATTGTTTCTTCGCCCTCATGCGGTCCGGCAGGCTCAGCAGCCCGTCGGGCAACCACACCATCAAGATGACCACGGCTGCGCCAAACAGCGGCAGGTACCAGTCGGACACGCCGGGCACGTCGCGCAGCCACTCGGGCACGATCACGCCCACCGCCGCGCCCAGCACCGGGCCCAGAAAGTAGCCGGGGCCGCCCACCACCACCATCAGGTACATCATGATGGACGCACCCACGGCAAACGGCGCGGGCTCGATGAACTGCACCAGCGACGCAAACAAGGCCCCCGCCACCCCGGCATAGGCCGCACCAATGGCAAACGACAGCAGGGTGTAGCTGCGGATATTGATGCCTAAGCTCTCGGCCCGGATCGGGTTGTCGCGCAGCGCGGTAAACGCCTTGCCCCAGGGCGAGCGCAGCAGGCCCCACAGCGTCAGCGCCAGCACCACGGCCACACCCAGCACCAGGTAGTAGTAGCGCAGGTTGCTGTCGGCAAACTCCGGGCGGGCAATGTTGTTGATGCCGAAGGTGCCGCCGGTCAGCCATTCTTCGTTGCGCATCACCAGCCACACCGCGGTGTTGAAGCCCAGCGTGGCAAACGCCAGGTAGATGGTTTGCACCCGCAGTGCCGGAAAGCCCAGCACCAGGCCGATGCAGAAGCACAGCGCGGCCGCCGCCGGAATGCCCAGCCACCAGCCCAGGCCTGCCTTGAGCAGCAGGGCCATGGTGTAGGCCCCGATACCGAAGAAGGCGGCGTGGCCCAGTGACTTCTGGCCGGCGTAGCCCACGGTCAGGTTCAGGCCCATGGTGGCCACCACGAAGATCAGCCAGGTGGTCAGCAGGTAGATGCCGTAATTTTTTAGAAATTGGGGTGTGACGCACAAGAACAGGGCGGCAGCAGCTATGGAAATGAGAGTGCTCTTTTTCATACTTTTCTCTCTTCCTTCTTGCCCAGCAGACCTTGCGGCTTGAACAGAATCACCACCATGAAGATCACCAGCGCCACCGCGTCCTTGTAGGCGGGCGAGATGTAGGCTGCAGCCAGGTTCTCGCACACGCCCACGATCAGCCCGCCCAAAAGTGCGCCGCGCGAGTTGTTGAAGCCGCCGATGATGGCCGCAAAAAACGCCTTGTTGCCGAGCGATTCACCCATGTCGAACTTGGCCAGATACGTGGGCGTGACCAGCACCGCCGCGGCGCAGGCCAGCACGGCGTTGATGGCAAAGGTGTAGAAAATCATGCGCGGCACGTTGATCCCGAGCACGCTGGCGCTCTCGGTGTTTTGCGCCACCGCCTGCATGGCGCGGCCGGTGATGGTTTTTTGCAGGAAGGCCTGGGTGGCAAACACCAGCAGCAGGGCCAGCACCAGCGTGCCCACGTCGGCCAGCGTGATGGTGACCCCGGCGATGTTGAACAGCTTGTCGGCAAACAGGCTGGGGAAGGGGTGGGCTTCGGCGCTGTACCCGGCGCGCATGCCGTTGCGCAGGGCAATGCTCAGTCCGATGGTCGCCACCACGATGGGCATCATGCCGAACTTGAACAGCGGGTCTACGATGCCGCGCTTGAAAGCCCAGCCCAGCACGGCGGTGGCCACGATGCAGGTCAGCAAAAAGCTCACCAGAAACGGCGCGCCCATGTTGATGAAGGCCAGCATCATGAAGGCGGGCAGCATCACAAACTCGCCCTGGGCGAAGTTGATGGTGCCTGCCGCCTGCCACAAGAGCGTAAAGCCCAGGGCCGCCAGCGCGTAAATGCCCCCGGTGGCCAGGCCACTGAAGAAGAGTTGGAGAAAGTCGGTCACGGGGGCTCCTGGTGTTCGGTTGTTACTCCTTCCCCCTCCGGGGGGAAGGTCGGGATGGGGGCCGGGCCCTGGTGTCGTTTCAGGGTGTGCCCCCATCCCAGCCTTCCCCCGGCGGGGGAAGGAGTAGGGCGGGAGCCCGCAGATTTACTTCTTCGCGGCGGCAGGCATCTTGGCGTTCACATTCGCCACATTCAGCGGCGGCACCATGGCGATCACTTCCTGCTTGCCGTTCTTCACTTCGACCATGAAGCTTTCGCGGTCCAGGTCGCCGTTCTTGTCGAACTCCACATTCATCAGCACGCCGGGGTATTTGTCGGTGGTCACCTTCAGGCCGTGCAGGGCGGCGGCCACGGCCTTGCGGTCGAGCTTGCCCACCTTCTCGATGGCGGCCTTGAGCGCGTACACGCCGCTGTAGCCCTTCATGCCGTTGTGGTCCGAGGTGTAGCCGTAGGCCTTCTCAAACTTGGCGCGGAAGGCGCGGATGGCCGGGATGGGCGCGTCCACCGTCAGGCCCACGTGGGCAATCGCGCCGTTGGCCGCGTCGCCTGCCAGGTCGATGACCTTCTGGCCGGTGAGGGTGGTCTCGCCAATGATGGGCTTGGTCCAGCCCTGCTTGCGCAGCTCGCGCAGGGCGCGGGCGGATTCTTCTTCGTTGGAGTAGACGAACAACGCGTCGGCATTGCTTTGCTTGGCCTTGAGCACCGGGGCTGAGAAGTCCACCTGGCCGCTGTCGGTGGAGATCTCGGCGACGATCTTGGTGTCGGTCAGTGCCAGGGCCTTTTTGATGGAGTCCAGCCCGCCCTTGCCGAAGTCGTTGTTCACAAAGATCACCGCCAGGGTCTTGGCCTTGGTCACCTCGTTGATGTAGCGCGCCACCTTGGGCATGGCGGTGGCCTGGGTGAAGCTGGTGCGGAACACATAGGGGTTGCCCTGCTGGGTGATGCTGGCCGCCTCGCCGCCGGTGAAGTTGGGGATTTCGGCACGGCGGCTTTCTGCCATGCTGACCATGATGGAGCCCGAGAACACCGGGCCGAAGATGGCGAACACATCGTTGTCCACCGCCTTTTGCGTCAGGCCCTTGGCCACGCCGGGGTTGCTTTGGGTGTCGGTGGTGATGGTCTCGATCTTCTTGCCCAGGATGCCGCCGTCGGCATTGATTTCCTTGACCGCCAGCTCTTCGCCGTTCTTGAAATTGGTGCCCGCCGTGGCCCCCGCACCCGACAGCTCCACGATGTTGGCGATCTTGATGGTTTGTTGGGCAAAAGCGCCGATGCTGCAGGCAGCAAGGGCGCAGGCAGCTACTAATTTGAGAGTGAGGCGTTTGGTCAAGATATGTCTCCGGGTGGTTGTTGTTCAGGAAGTCTTGCGAATTTCGCCGAGCAGCTCGGCGGGGTAAATCAGTTCGCGCAAGAAGTCGGCATCTTCGCGTATCTTTTGGGCCGCATCGGTGAAACCAAAAAAATCGAGGTAGCAATGGGTTTGCTGGATCATCATCTCGAAGCCCGGCTCGGCCTGCAGGCCGCGGGCGCGGGCGGCGCGCACCACGGGGGTGGGCTGGTTCTTCATCAAGATGTCGACCAGCGCCGCGCCCGCGTCCATGCGTGCGACATCGCAGGGCAGGGGGTCGGTGGCCTTCAAGCCCAGGGGCGAGGCGTTGATCACCACCTGGAACCCGGCGGGGTCGTTGCTGGCGGCGGCACTGGCTTGGACGGGCGAGCCCGCCGCAATGCGGGCCGCGGCCTCGGCGGCACGCTGGGTGCTGGGGTCAAAAAACGCGATTTCGGCCGGAGCCTGGGGGCCTGCCAAGGCCAGCGATGCACCAATCGCCGCCGCCGCGCCGCCCGCGCCCAGGATCAGCACCCGTTGGGCTGCGTAGGCGATGCCGAAGTAGCCCAGGCTGGCCACAAAGCCTTCGCCGTCGAACAGGCCGCCGTCGAGTGTGCCGTCGGCCATGCGCCGCACGCCATTGACCGCACCGGCCATGCGGGCGATGTCGGACATGCTGTCCAGCGCATCCAGCATGGCGGCCTTGTGCGGAATGGTGACCCACAGGCCGTGCACATTGGGGGCGGCAAAAGCGCTTTGCACAAACGCTTGTAGATTGGCCGGAGCCACCTGCACCGGCACCAGCACCGCGTTGATGCCGAGCAGCGCAAAAATGCGGTTGAAACTGGTGGGGGCCTGCACCTGCTCGACCGGATGGCCGACGATAAAGTACACGGCGGTGTGGCCGTCAATGGCATGCACCGGGGCGGCGGTGGCTGCACAAAAGGATGTGGTGGGCATGGTGGTGAACGCGTCGGAAATTTGATTGCGAATGTAGAGGCTTGCACCCTCTGCCGGAATCAACTGCTTGCAACTTTGCGCGATAATCGAACGCTATTGCGCGATATTCGAACGGAATGAGGGTTTTCCTATGGTTGCAGCACCCCCCACCCCCGAGGCTCTGGACCGCCGCGACTGGATCGCCGGGCTGGAAAAGGGCCTGGCCTTGCTGGAATCCTTCAGCGAAACCCATCCGCGCATGAATGCCACCCAGGCGGCCCAGCGCGGCGGCCTGACCCGCACCGCCGCCCGCCGCTACCTGCTGACGCTGGCGCACCTGGGCTTTCTGGGCACCGACGGCAAACTGTTCTGGCTGACCCCGCGCGTGCTGCGCCTGGGCCAGAGCTACCTCGACTCGGCCCGGCTGCCACGCATCGTGCAGCCGTTTTTGCAGCGCGTGACGGCGGGCACCATGGAAGTGGCCTACCTGAGCGTGCTGGACGGCGACGACATCGTCTACATCGCCCGCAATGGCCCCAGCCGCACCATGAACACCGGTTACGTGCTGGGTGGGCGGGTGCAGGCGCAGATCACTGCCGCCGGTTTGCTGCTGCTAGCCCAACGCACCCCAGAGCAGCGCGAGCAGTGGCTGGCGCAGCGCGCACTGCAAACCTACACCCCCCACACCATCACCGACAAAGAGCAGTTGCGCACCGCGCTGGTCCACATTCGCGCGCAGGATTGGGCCTTGTCCGAGCAGCAACTGGAACTGAATTACCGGGGCATTGCGGTGCCCCTGCGCGACCGCAATGGCGATACCGTCGCCGCCCTGAGCGTCACGATGCCTATGGGCCATGAGCCCACCGCCGACGCCGTGGCCCGCGTGCTGCCGGTGTTGCGGGAGACTGCGCAGGCCATGCGTAACCTGATTTGAGTGGCCATTTGGCACCGTGGTGGAGGAGGGCGGTTGTTTCTGATTGTTACACTGGGACATCGACATCACATTCGAGGAGGCCGCCGTGTGGTTTAACAATACAAAAATAGTCACCCGACTGACCTTGGGTTTTGGACTTATTGTGGCCCTGCTGGTCGCGGTGATTGGTGTGGCCACCGTGCGCCTGGGCGAGCTGGGCAGCATCAACCGCCGGATCGTGGACGAAGGCCTGGCGAAGAACGCTGCTGCGGCCGCCATCAACGCCACGACCAAGGCCAATGCGCGCCGCACCATGGAGCTTTTCTTCCTCACCGACCCCGCCAAGATCCAGCAGACCTACGCCTTCATCGATGCCAACAAGAAGACCATTGGCGATGCGCTGCAGACGCTGAATACCCTGGAAACCTCGCCCGAGGGCCGGACACTGCTCGACAAAATCCAGCAAACCCGCACCGGCTATGTGGCGTCGTTCAGCAAAGTGGACCAATTGCTGCGCATCGAAGACCGGGCCGAGGCGTCCGCCGTGCTGATGGCCCAAACCCTGCCTTCCCTGGATGCCCTGCAAGAGCAGGTGGTGGCCATGGTGGAGCTGCAAAAACGGCAAATGGCCCAGGATGCGGCGCTACTGGAGGCGCGCATCGCCTCGACCCGCACGCTGCTGCTGGCGCTGGGGGCGCTGGCCGTGCTGCTGGGCATTGCTGCCACGGTCTTGATCGCCCGCAGCATCGTAGACCCGCTGCACGAAGCCCTGCTGATTGCCGATACGGTGGCGGCGGGCGACCTGAGCCAGGATTTTGAAACCTCGCGGGGTGGCGAATTTGGCCGTCTGCTGGAATCCATGGGCTCCATGGAGGACACCCTGACGTTGCTGGTGACCCGCATCAAGGACAGCACCGGGTCGATTTCTGTGGCCTCGCAGCAAATTGCCAGCGGCAACGCCGATCTGTCGCAGCGCACCGAAACGCAGGCATCTTCGCTGGAAGAAACTGCCGCCAGCATGGAGCAGCTGACGGCGACCGTACGCCAGAATACCCAGCGCGAGCAGGCGGCCAACGGCCTGGCCCTGAACGCCTCCAAAATCGCCCAGCGCGGCGGCGCGGCAGTGGGCGAGGTGGTGGACACCATGCAGGCCATCAGCGCCAGCTCCAAAAAGATTGTGGACATCATCGAGGTCATCGAAGGCATTGCCTTCCAGACCAACATCCTGGCCTTGAATGCTGCGGTGGAGGCCGCCCGTGCGGGTGAGCAGGGCCGGGGCTTTGCGGTGGTCGCCAGCGAAGTGCGCACCCTGGCCCAGCGCAGCGCCGATGCCGCCAAGGAGATCAAGGGGCTGATCGGCCACTCGGTTCAGCAAGTGGAAAGCGGCAGCCAGCGCGTCGACCAGGCGGGCCGCACCATGCAGGAAATTGTGCAGGCCGTGCAGCAGGTCACCGAAGTACTGGCCGACATGACCCAGGCCTCGGCCGAGCAGAGCGCAGGTATCGAGCATGTCAACCAGGCCGTGGTGCAACTGGAAGCCGTGACCCAGCAAAACGCCGCGCTGGTAGAAGAAACCGCCACCGCTGCTGCCTCCATGGCCAGCCAGGTGGAGCAGCTCCAGGCGGCGGTGGATACCTTCAAGGTCTAACCACGGTCTAACAGCGGTCTAAAAGCCCAGCGCGGGGCTTGAACGGGGTGCGTTGAGGGCCGTGGCATGCGAACGGCGCGCGTCTGGTGCGCGCCTGGCGCGCCAACGGGGCCCATGCAAATTTTAGGCATTGCTTCTATTTTGATAGTAAAAAATAGGAGCTGCTTACGCTTATTGTGTAAGCACAAGCAGGCAATTTTGTACCTGAAAATGGCCTTGAAAATCTAAAAAAGAGCCGTTCTACTTTACCTGCCAACACCCAGGCTCCTAGGGTAAATGCTAATCCCCGATTCCATCGTCGATCCGTACACTGAATCTACATTCAGGATACTGATCGTCAACCCGCTGCAGACGGTCCGTCCCACCCCATTCCACAGCAGCACCCCGAAAGAGACAAGGACCCCATGCAACAAGACATTCGAAAATCCATCGACGAAGGGGCCATGGGCCGCTTCCAGTGGCTGGCGGTGGCCATCTGCGTGATGCTCATCATGCTGGACGGCTTTGACGTGCTGGTAATGGCCTTCACGGCGTCCAGCATCTCGGCCGAATGGCATTTGACCGGCGCGCAGCTCGGCCTGCTGTTCAGCGCCGGGCTGGTGGGCATGGCGGCGGGTTCGCTGCTGCTGGCACCCCAGGCCGACCGCTATGGCCGCCAGGCCATCATCCTGGTGTGCCTGGCGCTGATCACCGTGGGCATGCTGCTGTCGGCGCTGGCGCAGAGCAGCCTGCAGCTGGGCCTGTTGCGCGCGCTGACCGGCGTGGGCATTGGCGGCATGCTGGCCAGCGTGGGCGTGATCACGGCGGAATACTCGTCGCAGAAGTGGCGCAGCACCTGTGTCGCCTTCCAGGCCACCGGCTACCCCATCGGGGCCACCCTGGGCGGCATGGTGGCGGCGGTGCTGCTGACGCACTACGGCTGGCGCTCGGTGTTTGTGTTTGGCGGTCTGACCACCTTGGCCATGGTGCCGGTGGTGCTGTGGATGCTGCCGGAATCGGTGGACTTCTTGCTGGCCAAGCAACCCCAGGGCGCGCTGGGCAAGGTCAACACCTTGCTGCGCAAAATGCAGCGCCCGGTGCTGCAAAGCCTGCCCGCACGGCCGGTGCTGGTGGCCGGTGCGGCCCCGGTGGGTGGCTTCTCGTCTTTGTTTTCGCCCGCCATCCTGCGCTCTACGCTGCTGATCTGGAGCGCGTTCTTCCTGCTGATGTTCAGCTTCTACTTTGCCCTGAGCTGGACGCCCAAGCTGCTGGTGGCTGCGGGCCTGTCGGCCCAGCAGGGCATTACCGGCGGCGTGCTGCTGAACCTGGGCGGCATTGTGGGCGGTACGCTGTTTGGCGTGCTGGCGTCGCGGCTGGACCTGGGCCGTTTGACGGCGGCCTGCCTGGCCACCACGGCAGTGGCGATGGCGGTGTTTGGCTATGTGACCGGCGCGCTGGACCTGGCCTTCATGGCGGCGTTTGGCATCGGCATGTTCATCTTTGGCGGCATGGCCGGTTTGTATTCGTTTGCGCCCATCATCTACCCGGCGGCGGTGCGCACCACCGGCATGGGCTGGGCCATCGGCATTGGCCGCCTGGGTGCCATCCTGGCCCCGCTGACTGCCGGTGTCTTGCTCGACAGCGGCTGGGCTCCGCCCCAGCTGTACTACGTGTTCGCCATTCCGCTGCTGCTGGCCGTGGTGGCGGTGCTGGCCATCCGCGCCAAAGCGCCCGCGCCCGACCGTGCATCCGGCACACTGTCTGCAGCCCACTAATTCTTACAAGGAGCCCCCCATGTTCCCCAAAAACGCCTGGTACGTCGCCTGCACCCCTGACGAAATCACCGACAAGCCCCTGGGCCGCAAGATCTGCGGCGAATCCCTGGTGCTGTACCGCGGCCCCGAGGGCCAAGCCACTGCCCTGGAAGACTTCTGCCCGCACAGGGGTGCGCCCCTGTCGCTGGGCAAGGTGGAAAACGGCAAACTCACCTGCGGCTACCACGGGCTGGAGATGGGCTGCGACGGCAAAACCGTGTCCATGCCCGGCCAGCGCGTGCGTGGCTTCCCTGCCATCCGCGCCTATCCGGCCATCGAGCGCTACGGCTTCATCTGGGTCTGGCCCGGCGACGCGGCCCTGGCGGACGAGTCCAAACTGCACCATCTGGAGTGGGCCGACAACCCGGCCTGGGCCTACGGTGGCGGCCTGTTCCACATTAATTGCGACTACCGGCTGATGGTCGACAACCTGATGGACCTTTCGCACGAAACCTATGTGCACGCCAGCAGCATCGGCCAGAAAGAGATTGATGAGACCCCCACCAAGACGGTGGTGAATGGCGACGAAGTCATCACCAGCCGCCACATGGAAAACATCGGCGCGCCGCCGTTTTGGCGCATGGCGCTGCGCGGCAACGGCCTGGCCGACGACGTGCCGGTGGACCGCTGGCAGATCTGCCGCTTCACCCCGCCCAGCCACGTGATGATCGAGGTGGGCGTGGCCCACGCGGGCCACGGCGGCTATGAGGCGCCCGACGCGCACAAGGCATCCTCCATCGTGGTGGACTTCATCACGCCCGAGACCGAAACCTCGATCTGGTACTTCTGGGGCATGGCACGCCACTTCAAGCCCGAGGACGCGGAGTTGACCGCCAGCATCCGCGAAGGCCAGGGCAAAATTTTCAGCGAAGACCTGGAGATGCTGGAGAAGCAGCAGCGCAACCTGCTGGCCCACCCGCAACGCAAGCTGCTGATGCTCAACATCGACTCCGGTGGCGTGCAGGCCCGCAAGGTGATTGACCGGCTGCTGGCCGCCGAAGCCGCACAGGTGGCGGCATGAGCACGGCCACCATCAGCGTGCGCGTGGCGCGCAAGGCGCAGGAGGCACTGGACATCTGCAGCTACGAGCTGGTGGCCACCGACGGCACGGCGCTGCCGGGTTTCTCGGCCGGATCGCATGTGGACGTGCACCTGCCCGGCGGCCTCACGCGCCAATATTCGCTGTGTAACGATGCCAGCGAAACCCACCGCTACCTGATCGGGGTGCTGCGCGACCCGGCCTCGCGCGGCGGCTCCCTGGCCATGCACGACACGGTGCAAGAGGGCGATGTGCTGCAGATCAGTGCACCCAAGAACCACTTTCCCCTGGCGCACGGTGCCAGCCGCAGCCTGCTGCTGGCGGGCGGCATCGGCATCACGCCGATTTTGTGCATGGCCGAACGCCTGGCTGCCAGCGCCGCGCCGTTCGAGATGCACTACTGCAGCCGGGCGCAGGAGCGCACTGCTTTTTACGAGCGCATCCGCACATCGGGTTTCGCATCGGATGTGCATTTCCACTTTGACGATGGCGCCAGCGTGCAAAAGCTATCCTTACCCGATCTGCTGGCCGAGCCGCAGCCGGGGGTGCACCTCTACGTGTGCGGGCCCAAGGGCTTCATGGATGCGGTGCTGCAGACGGCGCGCTCCAGCGGCTGGCCCGAGGCGCAACTGCACTACGAGTTCTTTTCGGCCGAGGTGCTGAAATCGGCGGACGACGCGGGTTTTGACGTGAAGCTGGCCAGCTCGGGCCGGGTGGTGCGCATCGCCGCCGACCAGACCGTCGTCCAGGCCCTGGCCCTGGCGGGGGTGGATGTGCCGGTCTCGTGCGAGCAAGGCGTGTGCGGCACCTGCCTGACCCGCGTGCTGGAGGGCGAGCCCCACCACAAGGACTTCTACCTGACCCCGGAAGAGCAGGCTGCCAACGACCAGTTCACGCCCTGCTGCTCTCGGTCAAAATCAGCAGTCCTCGTTCTCGACCTTTAAGCTGATGCCCCTGTCCACCCTGATCGCCCTGCAAGACCAACCCGGCCACCTGATCCGCCGCGCCCACCAGATCGCGGTGGCCAGTTTCCACGAGCACCTGGGCCGAGAAGTCACCCCCGTGCAGTACGCGCTGCTGCGCACGCTGCAGGACCAGCCGGGCATTGACCAGAGCACCCTGGCGCAGGCGGTGGCGCTGGACACCTCCACCACCGCCGACATCGCGGTGCGGCTGGAGGCCAAGGGCTGGATCAGCCGCGCCGTACTGGCCCGCGGCCAGCGCAGCCTGTCGCTGACCCCCGAGGGCGTGGCCCTGCTGACCTCGCTGGTGGACGGCATGGCGCAATTGCAGACCACGCTGCTGGGCGGCCTGGAGCCGCAGGAGCAGGCCGAGTTGCTGCGCCTGCTGCGCAAATTCATAGAACCCGACTCACGCAAGCGCCAGGGGCATTGAAAGCCGTTGCTCTAAAAATAGGAGCTTCTCACGCTTATGCAATAAGCGCTGGAGGCCTAAAAGGCATATAAACCTGGCTCAGCGGTACAAGCCCAGTGCGCCAATGCGGCGCTCGATCTCGGTGGTCATCTTTTTGTAGCCCGGGCCGTCCACGCCGCCAAAGCGCTTCTGGAATTCGGCGGCCTGCAGGTCTTCGGGCAGGTCGCTGACCTTGGGTAGCAGGTCGGCGTCGGTCATGCCTTGGGCGACCCGTTGCTGGAGTTTTTGCACCCCTGGGCCGGTGGCCAGTTCGCCCAGGCGGGTGCCTGCGCGGTCGGCGGCCAGGTCGTTGAACGAGAAGCCGCTGCCGCCTTGGGCATCGTCCAGTTCCTTGTACACCCCGACCATGTCGGCCAGCGGGCTGCCCGCGGTGGCGGCCAGCGCGGCGGAGATGCTGAAGTGCTGGGCGGTGTCGGTACGGCCTGCCAGGGTGGTGGTGCGCGGCGCGGGCCGGGGCCAGTCGCGCGCAGCGGGCAGGATGGCGGCCATGCCCTTGCCGTTCACATAGAAAGCCAAGGTCACCAGAGCGGCGCGGTGCTCGTCGGCCAGGCTATTCTTATCGTCGCTGCCGTTGCTACGTTGAGCGGCGAGCTCCAGCAGGGGCTGCGCCAGTGTGGCCAGGCTCAGGCTGCGCGGTCCGGGTTGGGCGGCCACGGCGACCAGACGCCCCTGGTAGGCCTGTAGCCGGGCCTGCACCTCGGGGGGCACCAGGGCGGCCTGCAGCTGGGCCGGGATGGCATCGTTCCAGACGAACTGCACGCTCAGTACGCCGTTGCGCACGCCCACGTGCTGGATGCTGTCGGCGGCTGCCGATGCGGGGCTGGCTTGCAGCCGCCACAGTCCAAAACGCAGCAGCTGGTTGGCGATCCTGGGTGGCACGGCCAGCCGGCCCAGCAGCAGTTGTTCGACCTGGGGCGTGCCCGGCGTCTCCCGCAGCACGGCCTGGACGTTGAGGTAGTCGCCGAACGGATTGGGCGGCAAAAACGTGCTGGCGCGCAGGATGGCGCTGCCGTCCTGCAGCAGCACCTGGGCGCGGGTCTGCGGGCGGTGGCTGGCCAGGTAGGCCACGGCCAGGTTCAGGTCGTCCTCGCCCAGTTGCAGGGTGCGCAGTGCGCCGGGGGGTGTTTTGCGCGGGTCGATGCGGGCCAGCAGGCGCTGGGCGCTGGCCATGCGGCTGGGGGTGAAGGCCGGGCCCTGGGTGGGCGCGAGCAGGGGGGCATCGTCGATAGCCTGGTACGCGGCCCAGGCCAGGGCCAGCGGGATGCACAGCAGCACGGTGGCAAACAGGTAGCGCAGCAAGCGGCGGATGAGGGACCAGAAGTGGGACATTTTTAGGGTGGGGTGAAGAAGCTCACGTCATTGCGTCCGCCTGCTTTGGCGCGGTACATGGCGTTGTCGGCTCGGGAAAGCAACTGCTGTAGGTCGGTGCCGTCTTGGGGGTAGGTGCTGATGCCAATGCTGGCCGTGACGTACACCTCGTGCCCACATAGCAGGAACACGGGTTCTACCGTGTGGCGAATTTTATCGGCGATGTCGTGCAGTTCCGCCATGGGGAGGTGTTCTTCCACCACCACGATGAATTCGTCGCCGCCCAGCCGCGCCACCAGGTCGCTGCCGCGCATGCAGGACTCAATGCGCTGGGCGACTTGCCGCAGCAGTTGGTCGCCTGCGGAGTGGCCCAAACTGTCGTTGACGGCCTTGAAGTGGTCCAGGTCAATGAACAGGATGGAAAACGGCATGCTTTTGCGTTCGCACCGGGACAGGATGCGCCGCAGTGCGTCCAGGCACATGGCCCGGTTGGGCAGGCCGGTAAGCTCGTCGTGGTAAGCGCGGTGGTGCAGGGCGTCTTCGGCCCGCTTGCGCAGCTCAATGTTGTTCAGCGCGTTGAGCAGGCATTCCCGCCCCTGGAACTGGATGCGCTGGGCGGAGACCAGGGCCCAGAACGTGCCGCCCTCGGCATCTTTGAGTTCGACCTCCCAGTCGTGCACGCTGTCGTTGCCCGCAAACCGCTCCAACCACCGGGTGCGGTCTTCTTTGTGGCAGTAGTAGTCGGCAGCCTGCGCATGGCGCAGGTCTGCACTATTGATCTTGAACTGCGCCAGGGCCCGCTGGTTGGCGTAGACGATGGTGCCGTCGCGCTCTTCGGTAATAAGCATGGGGAAGGGGGCGGTCCGCAGTACTTTTTGCACCTGCTCCTCACCGTCACTGAGCGCCTGCTGCAAGCTTTCGCTGTCTCGCACCAGGCGGCGGGAAAACACCAGTGCGGCGGTGGCAAGCAAGGCCGCAGCGACAAACATGGTCCACAGCAGCAGGCTCTTGGCGCGACGCGAAGCCTCGCCCAGCGAGTACGAGAACGCATCTGCCAGCGGCGCCAGGCGCACATGGAGCTGGTGCAGTTCTTCCTGGATGCCGTCGGCCATCGCCACGGTCAGGGTTTTGTCTTGTACGGCGGTGTGCAGGCGTTCGCCGACCGCCCGCAATTCGTCGATGGTGCTGTCGGCCATGGCCCAGAGCGCGATGGCCCGGTCGATCTCGGTGACCTGGCGAAAGTTGCGGAACAGGCTGACCATGCCGTCCAGGTCATCGGGGTGGTTGCGTCCCTGCTGCAGTCCCTGGAGCGCGACCTGCAGATCGGGCTGGGGTTTTTCCAGTTCCAGGCGGGTCTGGCGGTCTCCCAGAATCACGTTCAGTGCGCTGGTATAGGCCTGGAAGTCGCGCTCGTCACGGGTATCGGCATAGCGCGACAGGGCGTAAATGGCATCCCGCTCGGCCTTGGACCACAGGCCTTCACCCCCGACAAAAGCCCGTGCTGCCGACAGCACGCCCATGCTGTAGTAGGCGAATCCCAAGGTGGCCCCCACCAGGGCCAGAAACAGCCAAGCGATCAAAATCAGGCGCTGTCCCCGCTGCCGGGGTGGCTGGGAAGCTGGTTCCTGGGGCTGGGTGGGCGCCATGTTGCTTACGCTTACATCAGTGCTCGTGAGCGCAGTATAAGAAGATGCTTAAAAGATCAGGCACTGGCCGGGGTCTTGGGCGCTTTGGGTGTGGTTTTGACGATGTTGCAGTGCAGCCTGAGGGCCGCCATGGCTTCGACGAGCCGGGTGTCGCGTTCGTCGGTCAGGTCGCGCTGGGCCTCGATCACAAAGTTTTGCCACAGCGTCTGGTAGTCGGCGTGGTGCTCGTGCGGGGCGTATTCACGGATGAAGTCGCTGGCCAGCTGCGGGTGGTAGCCGCCTTTGCGGATCTTGCGCACGACGCTGGCGGCGGCGGTCTCGGTCAGCGTGGTCTTGCGCGCCGTGCCGGTGGCGATGCACAGGAACAGGGTGGTCAGCGAGCCGTCGTCGGTGTGGCGCTGGGTCACCTTGAGCCACTGCTCGGAGATGGCGCGGTCGAGTTCGCTGATGTCGTCCACACCCTCGTCCAGCCAGAAGTAGCGGCCCATGAAGGCCAGCGACTGGATGAACAGCTTGCGTGGTTTGACGCTGGCGTCCAGGATCTTGGGCAGGTCGTGTTCCTGCATGCTCTCCAGTGTGGCTTGCAGCACGGGCTGGAACTGCGCGGGCAGGCCTTTGGGCAGCGCCAACCCCGGTGGCTTCCCACCCTCGGCGCGTTTGCGCAGCAGGTTGACCAGGGTTTCAAACTGCGCCCAGTTGGGCATCAGGCTGTGGCCTGCGGCGGCGCAGAGCAGGGCGGTGCGAACCACGGCCTCGCTGTCGGTATCGGCGGCCTGCAGCTCGCGCCGGGCCACGCCCAGCTTCTGGGCGCACCAGATGGCGGCTTCGATGCGGGTTTCGATGTCGCTGCGCTTGGCCAGTTCCAGCTGGATCTCGGGCAGGGGTTTGAGCGCCCACTTGGCCAGCACCGGGATCAGCTCGTCGCGGAACTCGCCGCTGTCCTGCATGCTGAAGTGGGTGTTGTCGGGCAGGGTCAGCAGGGCCTTGAGCATGTCGGAGCCCGCCTTGGAGCGCGACAGGATGGAGTGGTCGCGCAGCAGCGTGGCCGCCGCCTGCAGGTCGCCATCGCTCACGTGCTCCAGGTGCAGGCTGATCAGGTTGACCATGCGCTCGCGGGCCTTCTCCAGCTCGGGCCGCAAGAATTCGGTGCCAAAGTAGCGCGCAATCTGCACCATGCCCTTGGGCGCGTCGTTGCGGATGGCCTCCAGCTTGGCCGCGTCAATCAGGCCATGCTGCAGGCCATGGCGCAGCGCTTTTTCAAAGAAGGGGCGGTGGTCGTAGACGGCAATGCCGGTGTCTTGCATGGTTTAGATCGCTGATTCTTCGTCGGGGTCGATGGCTTTCTTTTGCGAGCCTTCGCCTTCACCGTGGGTTTCGCGGAACGGGGTGTGGCCGCCCTGGTGGTGGCCGTCTTCTTCTTCCTCGGCTTCTTCCTCAAAGGCCTTGACGCGGGCGCGCAGGATCACCATGACTTCGATCAGGATGTCGGGGCAGTGGGTGCGCAGCAGCCAGGTAAATTCCATCCAGTCGTGGTCGGCGATCTCGTCCTGGTCGACCTTGAAGTCGTTGTACATCTGGGGGACCAGCTCCGCCTCGGACAGCACCGCCCCGGTGTCCTCGGAGGCTTCAAAGGTACCGGTGCGCAAAAAGCTCTCGACCCGGCCCCAGTGGTCGGCCAGGTAGTCGGCCAGCGCATCACAGCCGCCTTCGCGCTCGCCAATGGCGCGCAAAAACTCTACCGGGTCGTTGTCGTCCCGAAAGATCACCGAGTTCATCATGCCGCGCAGGTGGGCGTGGGTGAGGTCTTTGTATTGCTTTTCGATGACCACGGCACGCGAGAACTGCTCGGGCGTGACCAGCAGGTTGATGACCGAGTCTTTGGACGGGTCGTACTCGCGGATCACGGCCAGCAGGTCTTTGGGGGGCAGCTGGTCCAGCGCCACTACCAGGGCGTGGTCGCCTTCCTCGTCGGCCAGGGTGACCAGGGCGGCCTCGGCACCGACGATGTCGCCAGCGAGGATCAGGCTTTGGGCTTTGATGATGGCGGGGTAATGCATAGCGTTTTGGCCTTTCAACCTTTGGGTGGCTTGGGGTCGAAGCCTTGTTCTTCCATCCACGCGGCACCTGCGTCTTCGCGGTCGCGGGCTTCTTGCTCTTCGGGGTCGATGTCGTTGTCGTTTTCGTCGTCCTCATCCTCGTCCACCGGCGCGCTGCGGTCGTCGGCACGGGTGTACAGGTATTCCAGGCAGGCGGCGATCACCATGAACTGTTCGCCCGTGGGCTCCAGCAGCACGCGGTCGGCCATCGCCTGGGCCCAAGGGGCCAGGGTGATGGTGCGGCCCAGTTGGTCCCAGGCGGGGAACTCTTCGGGCTCCAGCGCCACCAGCAGGTCCATGGCCTTGGCACTCGGGAAGCGAAAGCCCTGGTGGAAGGCGGCGGCCAGCATTTCGGGGCTGTCGTCCATCATCACCAGCAAGAATTCGAGCTGGCTGCGCTTTTCTTTCAGGCGCTTGTCGAGCACGTTCTTGCCTTCGGAGTCGGACACCAGATCGTCCATCTCGGCATCGTAGGCGCGGGCATGGTTGGCAAAGTAGCGGGAGAGTTTCATTTCAGGGCTTCATTCAAATAGGTGTGCCAGATTTCGCGTGCGGTCTCCAGCGGGTCGTCCAGCAGGCCCCGGCGGCGGTTGTCGTCGTAGGTCTTGCGGCGCTCTTCGTCACTCAGCACATCGTAGGCGGTTTGCACCGCGCGGAAAAGCTGCGGGGCATCCGCCGCCGCGTTGCGGTCCGGGTGGTACTGCGCGGCACGCTGGCGGTAGGCCTTTTTGATGTCGGCCAGCGTCGCGGAAGCGGACAGGCCGAGCGCGGCGTAGTGGTCTTGCATGGGGAGTGTCTTCGCAAAAAAAGACAGCCCGACAGGCTGCTGGCGGGCTGTGCTTGGTTGGCGACGCGTTGTCGTCGGGGTCTGATTTTAACTGGCCGCTCCAGCCTGTGGGATTGTGGGGTGGCGACCGATCCAAGGTCACAGAACCTAAGCGCCTCTCGGGTTCCCCATTTGTGCAACAAATTGGCACTTCACGCTTATTCCATCAGCGTAAGAAGCTATTAAAAATGTAGTATTGAACCGCTGACGATGTCGCGCCGTGCCGATACCCTCCTACAGCGCCCCGATATGCACCACGATCATCGACAGGTTGTCGCCAGTGCCACGTGCCCGGGTGCGGGCGGTTTCCATCAGCAATACGGTGGCCTCCTTGGGGGGCATGCTGCACAGCACCTCGCCGAGCTCGCTCTCGGAAAAGTAATGCCACACACCGTCGCTGCAGGCCATGATGACGTCTCCGGGGCAGACCTGCGGGATGATGTGGATGTCTACCGGCGGGTCGGCTTCGGTGCCCAGGCAGCCCAGCAAAATGTTGGAGTCGGGGTGGCTGTTGGCTTCTTCGGGGGTGATCTCGCCGTGGTCTACCAGTGTTTGCACATAGGAATGGTCCAGAGTGCGCTTTACCAGTTGGGTTTGGTTGTAGTGGTAAATCCGCGAGTCGCCGGTGTGTGCCCAGAAGCATTGGCCCGTTGGCTGGATGACAAACATGGCCGCGGTGCTGTGGGGTTCTTCTTCGGCCGAGATGGCCGTGAGCTTGATGACCAGGTGGGCTTCTTCGATGATGTGCTTGAGCATGCTGGGCGCATCGTCGGTGTAGGGGTCGAAGCGTTCAAATAGCTGCTTGGCCGTCATCATGACCTGGTCGGAGGCTTTGCGGCCACCGCTGCGTCCGCCCATGCCGTCGGCCACCACGCCCAGGATGCAGCCGTTCACGCGCGCATGGCTGATCAGCGCCAGCTGGTCTTGCTGGTAGTCGCGATCGCCCTTGTGCAGGCCCGTCGAAGCCGTAATCTTGAAACCTGGGGTCATGCTGCAATGCTTCGCTGGTGGTTGGCGCAAATGGCGCGGCTCATAATGGCAAACCCCAGTTTATCCCCTGCGGCTTGCCTCCTAACTTTCATGGACTCGGGTGCAGAGCACCCCGAGCCACGAAAGTTGTTTCACGTTACCTAGACCACTGCCTTGACTGCCAATCTCCATTCCCCTGAACGCCAACTGATCGAGCTGCGCATGGAGCACGCCGACCTGGATGCCACGATCGACTACCTGGTCGAGCACAAGCCGCTGGACGAATTGATGCTGCAGCGCCTGAAAAAGCGCCGCCTGGCCCTGCGCGACAAGATTTCGCGCCTGGAAATGGCCCTGGACCCCAAAGAGCCCGCCTGATGGATCTGCAAAGCCAGGTGCGCGAGGCGTTTGCGCCGCAGGGCGCGTTGGCCCGCACGGCCGACCACTTCCAGCCCCGGCAAGGGCAGCTGGACATGGCCTTGGCGATCGGCCGCACCATAGAGGAGGGCGGTGTGCTGGTGGTCGAGGCGGGTACCGGGGTGGGCAAAACCTTTGCCTACCTGGTGCCGGCACTGCTCAGCGGCGAGCGGGTGCTGCTGTCCACCGCCACCAAAACCTTGCAGGACCAGCTTTTTGGCCGTGATTTGCCGGGCTTGTTGACGGCCCTGGGCTTGCCGCTGCGCACGGCGCTGCTCAAAGGGCGGGGCAGTTATCTGTGCTTGCACCGCCTGGGCCAGGCCCGCTCGGAGCAGCACCATTTTGAGCGCCCCCTGCTGCAAACCCTGGCCCATGTCGAGCAATGGGCGCAGGCCACGCGCAGCGGGGACCTGGCGGAGCTGTCGGATCTGGACGAGCGCTCGCCGCTGGTGCCGCTGGTCACCTCCACCCGCGAAAACTGCCTGGGGGCGCAATGCCCGCAGTTCCGGGCTTGCCATGTGAATCTGGCGCGGCGCGAAGCGCTGGCCGCCGATGTGGTGGTGTTGAACCACCATGTGTTTTTCGCCGATCTGGCGGTGCGCGAGTCCGGCATGGCCGAGCTGCTGCCCACGGCCCGCATTACCATTTTTGACGAGGCGCACCAGCTCAACGAAACCGGCGTGCAGTTTCTGGGCACCCACCTCAGCACCGGCCAATGGCTGGACTTTGGCCGCGACATGCTGGCCGCGGGCTTGCAGCAGGCGCGCGGTCTGGTGGACTGGCAACAGGTGGTGTTGGCGCTGGAGCGGGCGGTGCGCGAGCTCCGCCTGGTGGTCGGCAAGCTGCCTGCGGGCAGCAAACTGCGCTGGTCGGGCGCGGCACCCGATGAGGTGCCGGAGGCGCTGTGGAGCGACGCCATGGCCGACGTGGTGGCGGCCCTGCGGCAGGCGATTACGGCGCTGGACACCGTGACCGAGCTGTCTCCCGACTTCGTGCGCCTGCATGCCCGCGCCGTGGGTTTGTCCGAGCGCGTGCAGCAGTTTGCCGAGGCCTGTGAACCGGCATCGGTGCGCTGGCTGGATGTGGGCCAGCAGCTGCGCCTGACCGAATCGCCGCTGGACATCGCCCAGGCGGTGCAAACCCGCTTGCTGGCACCTACCGAGGGCGCGCGGGCCAAGTCCTGGGTATTTACCTCGGCCACCCTGGGCGACGATGCACGCCTGGCCTGGTTTACCGAGCGCTGTGGCCTGCAGGACGCCACCTGTTTGCGGGTGGAGAGCCCGTTTGATTACGCCGCCCAGGCCGCGCTGTATGTGCCGCGCCATCTGCCCAAGCCCAGCGACCCGTCGCACAGCGCGCAGGTGGCGGCTCTGGCGATTGCGTCGGCCCGGCAACTGGGCGGACGCACCATGGTGTTGACCACCTCGCTGCGCGCTCTGCGCACCATTGGCGACAGTATGCAGGCTGCATTGGCAGGCAGCGCGGAGATCGAGGTGCTGGTGCAGGGCCAGTGGCCCAAGCGGCGCTTGATGGAGCGTTTGCGCCAGGGCGGTGCGGACGGCCTGCCGGGATGCGTGCTGGTGGCGTCGGCCTCCTTTTGGGAGGGGGTGGACGTGCCGGGCGAGATGCTCCAGCTGGTCATCATCGACAAGCTGCCGTTTCCGGCGCCCAACGACCCGGTGGTGGAGGCGCGCACCCAGCGCATCGAGGCCGAGGGCGGCAGCCCCTTCATGGATTACTTTGTGCCCGAGGCGGCGGTGGCGCTCAAGCAGGGCGCGGGCCGTCTGATACGGCACGAGTCCGACCGGGGGGTACTGGTGGTGTGCGACACCCGGCTGGTGGCCATGGGCTATGGCAAGCGCATCCGTGCGGCGCTGCCCCCCATGCGGGTGCTAAAGACCGAGGCAGAGTTTCAAGAAGCCCTGGAGGGCCTGCGTCCGGCTACCACAACTTCCACCATGGCGAGTCCTTCGCCTTGAAGCCGTTGGCGGAGTACTCGCTGTTGGGGTAATTCAGGGTCAAGACCCGCTGGGTGTCGTCGCGCAGCTGGGTCATGCCCAGGGCATCGTACGACTTGACCATGATGTACAAGGCTTCTTCCACGGCGGGCACATTGCTGTAGTCGGCCAAGGTGGCCTGGGCGCGGTTAATGGCGGCCACATAGGCACCCCGGCTGTAGTAGTAGCGTGCCACGTGCACTTCGTACTTGCCCAGCGAATTCACGATGTAGACCATGCGTTGGCGGGCATCGGGGGTGTAGCGCGAATCCGGGAAGCGGGTGGTCAGTTCCTTGAAGGACTCAAAAGATTCCTTGGCGGCTTTTTGGTCGCGTTCGGACAGGTCTTGGCGGCTCAGGAACGAAAACAGGCCCAGGTCTTCGTTGAAGTTGATGATGCCCTTGAGGTACAGGGCGTAATCCAGGGCGGAACTGGACGGGTGGAGTTTGATGAAGCGGTCCAGGGTGGCCAACGCCTGGGCTTTGTCGCCGGTCTTGTAGTAGGCGTAGGCTTTTTCGATCTGCGCTTGCTGGGCCAGGGGCGTACCTGCAGCGCGGCCTTCAAGCTTTTCATACAGGCTCACGGCCTTGTCGAACGACCCGGAGGTCATTTCGTCTTTGGCCTCCGAATAAATCTTGTTCGGGCTCCAGCCAATGGTTTTATCGGCTTCTACCGTAGCGCAGGCTGACAGGAGCGCTGCAATACCGACCGCCAAGAGGCTGGGGAACACCGATAATCTAGAACGAAACATCACTGGCTACTTTCTTGAAACTAAGCGATTTGATTATATCGACCGACCCCGCAGCCGAAGAGCTGGCCGAAAACGCGCCGGAGATGGCGGAATCCGGCCTGGATTCTGTCCTGGAGAGCGAGCTGCGCCCCCTTGCCATCACCGAAGCGCAGCATGGCGGGCGGCTGGACCGCGCGCTGGTGGACCTGGTGCCCGAGTTTTCGCGCAGCTATTTGCAGCAGCTGATCGAGTCGGGGGCGGTGACCTTGCAGGGTCGCCTGGCCACCAAGCCGTCGGCCAAGGTGCGGGCGGGCGAGGTCGGCACGATTGAGTTGCGCCCTACCTTGCAAAGCCAGGCCTTCAAACCCGAGGCCATGGTGCTGGACGTGGTGTTTGAAGATGAACACCTGCGCGTCATCCACAAACCGGCCGGCCTGGTGGTGCACCCGGCGCCGGGCAACTGGAGCGGCACCTTGCTCAACGGCCTGCTGGCGCGCGACGTGCAGGCCCAGATGCTGCCACGGGCCGGCATTGTCCACCGCCTGGACAAAGACACCAGCGGCCTGATGGTGGTGGCGCGCACCCGGGCTGCCATGGACGCCTTGGTGGCGCTGATTGCGGCGCGCGAGGTGAGCCGCCAGTACCTGGCCTTGGCGCACAAGCCCTGGACCGGTTCTGTCCATCGCACTGTTGAGCTGCCGATTGGCCGTGACCCCCGCAACCGGCTGCGGATGGCCGTGGTGGACCTGGCCACGCAGGGCGGAAAAACGGCGCGGACCGATATCGCCTTGCTGCACAACTTCGACCAGGGCTGTTTGGTGCGCTGCACGCTGCACACCGGCCGCACCCACCAGATCCGGGTGCACATGGCTTCTGCCGGGCACCCCCTGGTAGGTGACGTGGTGTACGGCGGATCTCCGGCCGCGGGGCTGGTGCGGCAGGCCTTGCATGCGACGCAACTGGCGTTTGTGCATCCCATCACCGGCGAGGCATTGAAATTCCATGCGCCGCTGCCCGCCGATATGCGCGCCGCGCTGGCCGGGTGGGGTCTCAGTTACAATGGGTGAAAGCGTTTTGAAGCTCAGGCAGTAGTTCTGACGCTCGCTGGTTTTTGCGACACCCTGCACACAGAGTCCAGGGCTGGCTGCAATTTGAAACCCACGCTATCGATTTTGTGCCGTCCCAGGCATGTTTTCCCGGAATATTGACACACCATGAACACGGCAGAGGCCAAGCGCGTCCTCGAAGCTGCGCTGATTTGCGCGCAGCAGCCCTTGCCTGTGCGCGATATGCGCGTGCTGTTTGAAGACGCGCTGGGTGCCGATACGGTAAAGGCGCTGTTGCTGGACCTGCAAAACGACTGGGCCCAGCGCAGTGTTGAGCTGGTGCAGGTGGCCAGCGGCTGGCGGTTCCAGAGCCGACCCGAAATGCGCGAGTACCTGGACCGCCTGCACCCCGAAAAGCCTCCGCGTTACAGCCGCGCCACCCTGGAGACCCTGGCCATCATTGCCTACCGCCAGCCCGCCACACGGGGTGACATGGAAGAAATCCGCGGTGTCACCATCAGCGCCATGATCATCAAGCAGCTGGAAGACCGGGGCTGGATCGAAGTGATTGGCCACCGCGAAACTGTGGGCCGCCCTGCCTTGTTTGCCACCACCCGGCAGTTTCTGGACGATCTGGGCCTGTCTTCCCTGGACCAGCTGCCGGTGGCAGATGACCCCGTGCAGCGCGCCGAGCTACTGGCATCGCTGACCCGTACCGATGAGCCCACCCTGGTGGAGCTTGCCCCGATTTCCCCGATTCCCCCCGAGGGGCCTACCGAGACGGTGGATACCCCGATAACCGAGATACCCCATGAACACCCCTGAAGCATCTACGCCGCTGCCCCCTCCCGTTGAAACAACCGAAGAGGGCAACCGCTTTCTGGACGTGGTGTCTGGCCAGTTCGATGCCGACGAAGAGGTGCCGGACCTGGCGCCTGCCAAGCGGGTTCTGCTGCCCCAGGCCGAAAGCCCCAAGCTGCACAAGGTGCTGGCCCAGGCCGGCATGGGCTCGCGCCTGGAAATGGAGCAGCTCATCCTGGAAGGCCGTATTTCGGTCAACAACGAGCCCGCGCATATCGGCCAGCGCGTGCAGTTCGGCGACTCCGTCAAGGTCAACGGCAAGCCGGTGCGTTTCCGCATCGAACCGCCGCCGGCCCGTGTGATTGCATACCACAAGCCGGTCGGCGAAGTGGTGACCAACGACGATCCGCAAAACCGGCCTACCGTGTTCCGCCGCCTGCCCAAGTTGTACCAAGGCAAGTGGCAGTCGGTCGGTCGGCTGGATTTGAATACCGAAGGCCTGCTGCTGTTTACCAGCTCGGGTGAGTTGGCCAACCAGCTGATGCACCCGCGTTTTGGCCTGGAGCGGGAGTACGCAGTGCGCGTACTGGGCGCTTTGAACAAGGAAGAAAAGCAGCGCCTGCTCGACGGTGTCAAGCTAGACGACGGCATGGCCTCGTTCGGCAGCATCGAAGAAGGCGGCGGCGAAGGCTCCAACTGCTGGTACCGGGTCACCATCTCCGAAGGCCGCAACCGCGAAGTCCGCCGCATGCTGGAGGCCGTGGGCCACGCCGTGAGCCGACTCATCCGCATCCGCTACGGTGCCATGTTGCTGCCGCGCGGCCTCAAGCGCGGTGGCTGGATGGAGCTGGACGAGCGCGACATCGAGGCGCTGGTCCGGGCGGCCAACAAGGCCCCTGCAGGCGAATTCGACGAACTACCCCGCCAGGCCCGCGCGCCCAGCCACCGCCCGCCCAATCCCCTGGATAAACGGGAAGCGCCCAACCGTACACGCGGTGGCCGCAATACCGGTGGCCGGGGTCCGCGCCCATCGGGAGCCAATGCACCGGCGGTGCCCAACCCTCTGATGACCAACCAGATCGGCGGCAAAGGCCGTGGCCCGGTCCGTAAAGACCCGACCGGCCAGCCCGATCCGATGAAAACTTCGCTGGGCTATATCGGTGCCGACAGCCTGGCGCGCCAACGCAAGGAGCCGAACCAGGGTGGGCCACGGCGTGGCGGCAGTGGTGGCGGCAATGGCGGCCGCAGCGGTGGCCGTAACCGTTAAGGGGCGAACCAGGCGGTGCAATCGCCTACACCACGGCGGCCTATTCGTAAAGAGGACATGCTGCCGGGTTAAACTCGCAGGCTTTGCTTAGTTGGCAAAATTTCAATAAAACCCCATTTCTGAATCTAGGAAAAATTATGGCTATCGAACGCACACTCTCCATCATCAAGCCCGACGCCGTCGCCAAGAACGTCATCGGCCAGATTTACGCCCGTTTTGAAGCTGCTGGCCTGAAGGTCATCGCTGCCCGCATGGCGCATCTGTCGCGCGGCGAAGCCGAAGCGTTCTACGCTGTGCACGCTGCCCGTCCTTTCTTCAAGGACCTGGTGGAGTTCATGATCTCCGGTCCCGTGATGATCCAGGCCCTGGAAGGCGAAAACGCCATCCTGAAGAACCGTGACCTGATGGGCGCTACCGACCCGAAGAAGGCTGACGCCGGCACCATCCGCGCCGACTTCGCCGACAGCATCGACGCCAACGCCGTGCACGGCTCTGACGCCGCCGAAACCGCCAAGGAAGAAATCGCTTTCTTCTTCGCCGGCATGAACGTTTACGCCGCTAAGTAATTAGCGCTCTATGCAATGACGGCCAACCTGCTCGACTTTGACCTCGACGGCTTGGCCGCGTTTTGCGAACGGCTCGGTGAAAAGCGCTTCCGCGCCACCCAGCTGTTCCGCTGGATCCACCAACGTGGAGCCACCGATTTCGAGCAGATGAGCGATCTGGCCAAGTCCTTGCGCAACAAGCTGGCCACCAGTGCCCATGTGCAGGGCCTGCCGCTCATCAGCCAGCACGCATCCACCGACGGCACCATCAAATGGCTGTTCGATGTGGGCGACGGCAACGCCGTGGAAGCTGTTTTCATTCCCGAAAGCGACCGGGGCACCCTGTGTGTATCGTCCCAGGCGGGCTGTGCCGTAGGCTGCCGCTTTTGCTCTACCGGCCACCAAGGCTTCAGCCGCAACCTCACCACCGGTGAAATCGTTGCGCAGCTCTGGTTTGCCGAACATTTCCTGCGCAAGCACCTCAATACCTCGGAACGCGTCATCTCCAATGTGGTGATGATGGGCATGGGCGAGCCTTTGCAGAACTACAACGCCCTGGTGCCCGCCCTGAAGGTCATGCTGGACGACCACGGCTACGGCCTGTCGCGCCGCCGGGTCACGGTGTCCACCTCGGGCGTGGTGCCGATGATCGACCGGCTGGGCCTGGATTGCCCCGTCGCTCTGGCCGTCTCGCTGCACGCACCCAACGATGCGCTGCGCGACAACCTGGTGCCGCTGAACAAAAAGTACCCGCTGGCCGAGTTGCTCGAGTCTTGCAACCGCTACCTGGCGCACGCGCCGCGCGACTTCATCACCTTTGAATACTGCATGCTGGACGGCGTGAACGACCAACCCGAGCATGCGCAGCAGCTGATTGCCCTGGTGCAGCAGTACCGCCAGCCCGGCGTGTGGTGCAAGTTCAACCTGATTCCGTTCAACCCCTTCCCCGCCTCCGGCCTGCTGCGCTCGCCCATGGCCCGCGTGACGGCGTTTGCCAAGATGCTCAGCGATGCTGGCATCATCACCACGGTGCGCAAGACCCGGGGCGACGATATCGATGCCGCCTGCGGACAGCTTGCAGGCGATGTGAAAGACCGCACCCAGGTCGTCAAGCGCATGGCGCAGCAACGGGTGGTGATGATGGCGCAGGTTCCGGCGGTGGCTCCGGCAGTGGCAGACGATTCTGCCCACCACATTAAAGGGGCTTGAGGCATGCAAAAAATTCTGTGCACTACGGTGCTGGTCCGGCTGTTGGCGGGTCTTTCCTTGTTGGTGGGCTTGCAGGCCTGCACCACCACAACCACTACCACCAGCACGGCCAACAGCAGCACGGTGAGTACGCCGACACCCCGGGCCACCCCGGCTCCGCTATCGCAGGGTGAACTGCTCACCGATTCGGATGAACCCGAGGCCCGCAAGCGCGCCCGCACCCGCATGCAGCTCGCCGTGGCCTATTTTGAGCAGGGCCAGACCACCGTGGCACTGGACGAATTGAAGCAGGCCCTGGTGATCGACCCGTCGTTCTCGGATGCCTACAACCTGCGTGGCCTGATCTACATGCGCCTGAGCGACCTGCGTCTGGCCGAAGACAGTTTTCGCCGCGCATTGGCCACCAACCCGCGCGAGCCCAACACCCTGCACAACTACGGCTGGCTGATGTGCCAGCAGGGCCGCTACCCCGAGTCGATCCAGATGTTCGAGCAGGCGCTGGCCAACCCCACGTATGGAGCGCGTTCCAAGACCTGGATGGCCGAGGGCCTGTGCCAGCAACGCGCCGGTCTGCTGCCCGAGGCCGAACGCAACCTGGCCCGCGCCTACGAGCTGGACGCGGGCAACCCCATCATTGCTTACAACCTCTCCAACCTGCTGTTCCAGCGCGGTGAGTGGTTGCGGGCACAGTTCTACATCCGCCGCTTGAACAATTCCGAGCTGGCCAATGCCGAGTCCCTGTGGCTGGGCATCAAGGTCGAACGCCGCATGGAAAACCGCGAAGCCATGCTGCAACTGGTGGACCAATTGAAAAAGCGTTTTGGCCAGTCGCGTGAGCTGGCCGCATATGACAGAGGGGCATTTGATGAGTGAGCCAGTGGGGCAGGTAGGAATGGCGCAGAACCCGGGGGCGGACACCGCCGCTTCCGCAGTGGAGGCTGGCGGTTTGTTGCGCCAGGCGCGCGAAGCCACGGGCCTGCACGTCGCCGCCCTGGCCGTGTCGTTAAAGGTGCCGGTCAACAAGCTCGAAGCCCTGGAAGCCGGGCGCATCGACCTGCTACCCGACCTGACCTTTGCGCGGGCGCTGGCCGCCAGCGTTTGCCGTTCACTCAAGATGGACCCCACCCCGGTGTTGGCGCATTTTCCGGCCACGGGTGTGTCCCGGCTGGGGGCGCAGGCCCCGTCTGTCAACACGCCGTACCGCCCCGCAGGCTCGGGCCCGCGCCTGTCGTTTCGCACCCAGGTGCTGAGTCCGTCGGTGCTGGCAGTGGCGGCCTTGCTGGTGGCCGCTGTGGCGGTGGCGTTGTGGCCCAAATCGCCCGATGGCAGCAAAGACGCGGTGGGCGTGCTGGCCCCCGGCGCAGAAGCCACTGAGCCGGTGGTGGCGCCCGTGCCCATGGCCGATACCTCTGAACCGGTGCCGGTGGCCGCGCCTGTGGAGCCGGTCGTTGTGCCGCCAGTCGCTGCGGTGGCCGCCACACCCGAGTCCCAGTCGGTGGTGTTGAAGGCCCAGTTCGAGTCCTGGGTCAAGGTCACCGACGCCAAAGGCGTCGTTAGCGTGGGCCGCACCCTCAAGGCCGGTGAAACGGTCGAAGTGACAGGGCCGTTCCCCATGGCCGTGGTGGTGGGGCGTGTGGATGCCGTGCAACTGCAGGTGCGCGGCCAGCCTTATGACATGGCGGCTTTCCCCAAAGACCGTGTCGCCCGTTTCGAGGTGAAATGATGCACCCAGCCCTGGATTTTTCGACCCCGATCGACGCCTCCGCACCCCGCGTACGTACCACCTACCAGGCCCATGTGCGCTGGGGTGCGCGTGACGTCACTGTGGGCGGTGATGCGCCGGTGCGGGTGCAGTCCATGACCAACACCGACACCGTGGATGCCATCGGCACCGCCATCCAGGTCAAGGAGCTGGCGCTGGCGGGCTCGGAGATGGTGCGCATCACCGTCAACACCCCCGAAGCCGCCCAGGCCGTGCCCTACATCCGCGAGCAGCTCGACCGCATGGGCATCGACGTGCCCCTGGTCGGCGACTTCCACTACAACGGCCACCGCCTGCTGACCGACTTCCCGGCGTGCGCCGAAGCCTTGTCCAAATACCGCATCAACCCCGGCAACGTGGGCAAGGGCGATAAGCGCGACCGCCAGTTCGGCCAGATGATCGAGGCCGCCGTGCGCTGGAAAAAAGCCGTGCGCATCGGCGTCAACTGGGGCAGCCTGGACCAGGAGCTGCTGGCCGGCCTGATGGACGAAAACAGCCGCCGCGCCGAGCCCTGGGACGCCAAGCCGGTGATGTACCAGGCGCTGATCACCTCGGCCATCGAATCCGCCCGCCTGGCCGAAACCATGGGCTTGCCGCCCGAGCAAATCATTCTGTCGTGCAAGGTCAGCGGTGTGCAGGACCTGATTTCGGTCTACCGCGGGCTGGCCCAGCGTTGCCGTTACGCCCTGCACCTGGGCCTGACCGAGGCCGGCATGGGCACCAAGGGCACGGTGGCCTCCAGCGCCGCCCTGGCCGTGCTGCTGCAAGAAGGCATTGGCGACACCATTCGCGTCTCGCTCACGCCCCAGCCCGGCGAGGCCCGCACCCAGGAAGTGGTGGTCGCGTCGGAGATTCTGCAGTCGCTGGGCCTGCGCAGTTTTGTGCCCAGCGTCACCGCCTGCCCCGGCTGTGGCCGCACCACCAGCACCACCTTCCAGGAACTGACCAAGCAGATCGACGACTTCCTGCGTGCCCAGATGCCCGTCTGGCGTGAGCAGTACCCCGGTGTCGAGGCCATGAAGGTGGCGGTGATGGGCTGCATCGTCAACGGCCCCGGCGAAAGCAAGCATGCCGACATCGGCATCAGCCTGCCTGGCACCGGTGAAGCGCCCGCTGCGCCGGTCTACATCGACGGCGAGAAGAACGTCACCCTGCGCGGCGACAACATCGCTCAGGAATTCCAGGTGATCGTCGAAAACTACATCGCCAAGCGCTTTGGCAGCCCGGTCGGGGCTTAAGCAAGAATTTATAAGAAATCGGCTGCCACCGCTTATTCAATCAGCGTGAGCAGCTATTAAAACTATAGTAAATTAGATTTATGGCTGACAAAATCAGTGCCGTCAAAGGCATGAACGACATACTGCCGCCCGACTCTGCGCGTTGGGAGTGGCTGGAGGACAAGGTCCGTACGCAGATGGCGCGCTCGGCCTACCGCATGGTCCGTACGCCCATCCTCGAGCCCACGGCGCTGTTTGTGCGCGGCACTGGCGAAACCACCGATATCGTCGAAAAGGAGATGTACTCCTTTGAAGACCGCCTCAACGGCGAGCAGCTCACCCTGCGCCCCGAAAACACCCCCGGCGTGGTGCGCGCCGCCATCCAGCACAACCTCACCTACGATGGTGGCAAGCGCCTGTACTACATGGGCCCGATGTTCCGCCACGAGCGGCCCCAGCGTGGCCGCTACCGCCAGTTCTACCAACTCGGTGCCGAGGCCCTGGGCTTTGCCGGCCCCGAGGTGGATGCCGAGCTGATGCTGCTGGCCAACGACGTGCTGGCCGGTCTGGGCCTGCGCAATGTGCGGGTCGAGATGAATAGTCTGGGTGTGCCCGCCGAGCGCCAGGCCCACCGCGCCGCGCTGATCACTTACTTCGAGCAGCACCGCGACCTGCTGGATGCCGATGCCCAGCGCCGCCTGCTGACCAATCCGCTGCGCATCCTGGATACCAAGAACCCCGCCATGCAGGCCCTGGTGCAAGACGCGCCGCAGCTGCTCAGCTACCTGGGAGACGCCTCGCGCAAGCACCTGGACACCGTTCAAAGCCTGCTGACCGCCTGCGGTGTGCAGTGGACCATCAACCCGCGCCTAGTGCGCGGCCTGGATTACTACAGCCACACCGTATTCGAGTTCATCACCGACGAGCTGGGCGCCCAGGGCACGCTGTGCGGAGGAGGGCGCTACGACGGCCTGTTCGAGCTGCTGGGTGGCAAACCCACCCCCGCGGTGGGCTGGGGCATGGGTATCGAGCGCGTGCTGGAACTCATCAAGGAGCAGGGCGCCGAGCTGCCCGCCCTGGTGGCCGATGCCTACGCCGTGGTGCCCGATGCCGCCGCCTTGCCGGTAGCCATGCAAACTCTCCAGGCCCTGCGCCGCGCTGGCGTGCAGGTGCAGATGCACGCAGGTGCCAGCGAGGGCATGGGCAGCATGAAGTCGCAGCTCAAGAAGGCCGACGGCAGCGGGGCCCGGTACGCGCTGATCTTTGGGGCCGACGAGCTGGCGCAAAACCTGGTGCTGGTGAAATCCCTGCGCGACGGCAGCGGGGTGCAAACCACCCAGGCCCTCGCCGACGTGGCCGTGTGGGCCGCCACCCTACAATCGTAAATTCGACTACAACAGGACTTACGCAAGTTCCCCCTGTAAGCCCGCAGGGCGGTACTGGGGCGCTGCGTAAGTCCTATACAAAAACCTATGGCAAACCACCTCGACCTTGAAGAACAAGAACAGCTTGACGAACTCAAAGCCTTCTGGAACCGCTTCGGCAACCTGATCACCTGGGCGCTGATCGTGGTGCTGGCCGGGTTTGCGGGCTGGAACGGCTACCAGTACTGGCAGCGCAGCCAATCCGCCCAGGCTGCCGCCCTGTATGACGAGGTAGACCGCGCCGCCAAGGCCGGGGACACCGCCCGGATAGAGCGCGCCTTTGGCGACATGAAAGACAAGTTCGGCCGCACCACGTTTGCCCAGCAAGCTGGTTTGCTGGCCGCCAAAACCCTGTACGACAAAGGCAATGTCGATGCCAGCAAAGCCGCACTGACCTGGGTGGCCGAGCAATCGTCCGAAGACGGCTACCAGCCTGTGGCGCGTCTGCGCCTGGCCAGCGTGCTGCTGGAAGCCAAGTCCTACGACGAAGCCATGAAGCAGCTGTCCGGCAGCTTCCCGAAAGAATTCGAGCCCCTGGTGGCCGACCGCAAGGGCGACGTGTTCGCCCTGCAAGGCAAAAAAGCCGAGGCGATTGCCCAGTACAAAGCCGCCTACACCGGTCTGGACGAGCGTGACGACTACCGCCGCATCGTCGAAATCAAGCTCAACAGCCTGGGCGTGGACCCCCGTCCTGCCACCCCTGTGGTTGCCGCCGCCAGTCCTGTCACCGTAGAAATCAAAAAATAATGAAAAATATGCCTTCTGTGCAGATTCTGCGCGCGTCAGCAGCTAGTTTTTTGATAGCGGCTTTGGCGGCCTGCTCCAGCACGCCCGACAAGCCTAAACCCGCCGATCTGCCCGCCAATGTGTCTCTGCTGGGCGTACGCCAGGCCTGGAGCGCCAAGCTGGGCGATGTGAGCTTCCCGTTGACCACCAGCGTGAGTGGCAACACAGTGGCCGTGGCCAGCAACAACGGCACCCTGCTGGCGCTGGATGGCGCCACGGGCCGCGAACTGTGGCGTGCTTCGGTGGGCGCGCCGCTGTCGGCAGGGGTGGGCAGCGATGGCAAGGTCACCGCCGTCGTAACCCGTGAAAACGAAGTCGTCGCGCTGGAGGCGGGCCGGGTGCTTTGGCGCCAGCGCCTGGGCGCACAAACCTATACCGCGCCCTTGGTGGCCGGTGGCCGGGTTTTCTTGCTGGCAGCAGACCGTTCGGTGGCCGCATTTGATGGCCAGACCGGACGCCGACTCTGGAACCAGCAGCGCACGGGCGAGGCCCTGGTGCTGGGCCAGTCCAGCGTCTTGCTGGCGGTGGGCGACACCCTGGTGGCGGGTATGTCGGGCCGCCTGGTCGGCATGAACCCAGCCAATGGCAGCACCCGCTGGGAGGCCGCGATTGCCGCACCCCGCGGCACCAACGAAGTCGAGCGCCTGGTGGATCTGGTCGGCAGCGTCAGCCGTGTCGGCAACGTGGTGTGCGCCCGCGCATTCCAGTCGGCGGTAGGCTGCGTGGATGCCCAGTCGGGTCGTTTGCTGTGGACCAAGCCCGCTCTCTCCTCGGAAGGTGTGGGTGGCAACGACACTGCGGTTTTTGGCACCGAAGGCGATGGCAATGTGCTGGCCTGGAGCCGTGTGGACGGCGAACGCCTGTGGTCTTCCGAGCGCTTGCGCTACCGTACTTTGTCGGCACCGTTGGCCGTGGGTCGCTCGGTGGTGGTGGGCGATGGCTCGGGTCTGGTACATTTCCTGTCCCGCGAAGACGGGTCTGCCTTGACCCGTATGCCCACCGACGGCTCCGCCATCGCGGCCGATCCCGTGCTTGCGGGCAACACGGTGGTTGTGGTTACCCACAACGGCGGTGTGTTTGGCTTCCAGCCTGAATAACTATTTGCGTCAGCCGATCTGCGCCATCCTATGAAACCAGTTTTGGCCTTAGTCGGTCGCCCCAATGTGGGCAAATCAACCCTTTTCAACCGCCTCACCAAGACGCGGGACGCCATCGTGGCGGACTTTGCCGGTCTGACCCGCGACCGCCACTACGGCAATGGCCGCCAGGGCAAGCACGAGTACATCGTGATTGACACCGGCGGTTTCGAGCCCGATGCGGACAGCGGCATTTACAAGGAAATGGCCAAGCAGACCCGCCAGGCCGTGGCCGAAGCCGATGTGGTGATTTTTGTGGTCGATGCCCGGGGCGGCTTGTCGGCGCAAGACCACGATATCGCCAAATACCTGCGCCGTCTGGGCAAGCCCTGCATTTTGACGGCCAACAAGGCCGAGGGCATGACCGAAGGCCACCAACTGATCGAGTTCTTTGAGTTGGGCCTGGGCGCGGTGTACCCGATTTCTGCCGCACACGGTCAGGGCATCCGCGACCTGGTTGATCTGGCGCTGGCCCCGTTGAACCTGGCCGATCCGGACGAGGAAGCCGAGGAGGAAGACATCGGTGTGACCAAACTGGCCGTGGCCGGTCGCCCCAATGTGGGCAAGTCCACCCTGATCAACACCTGGCTGGGCGAAGAGCGCCTGGTGGCCTTCGACATGCCTGGCACCACCCGCGATGCCATCAGCGTGCCCTTCGAGCGCAACGGCCACAAGTTCGAGCTGATCGATACGGCCGGTTTGCGCCGCAAGGGCAAGGTCTTTGAAGCCATCGAGAAGTTCTCGGTGGTCAAGACCCTGCAGGCGATCGAGACCTGCCACGTGGTACTGCTGCTGATCGACGCCACCCAGGGCGTGACCGACCAGGATGCCCACATTGCGGGCTATATCCTGGAAAGCGGCCGCTCGGTGGTGCTGGCCATCAATAAATGGGATGCGGTGGATGCCTACCAGCGCCAGTTGGTGATGCGTTCCATCGAGACGCGCCTGGCCTTTTTGAAGTTTGCCTCGATGCACTTCATTTCTGCCATCAAGCGCCAGGGCCTGGGGCCACTATGGGCCTCGATCCTGCAAGCCCACCAGGCGGCCATGTGCAAGATGTCCACCCCGGTGCTGACCCGCCTGCTGCTGGAGGCCACGGCTTTCCAGAGCCCGCAGCGCGCCGGGATGTTCCGCCCCAAATTGCGCTACGCGCACCAAGGTGGCATGAACCCGCCGATCATCATCATCCATGGCAATTCGCTGGAGCATGTGACCGAGGCCTACAAGCGCTTCCTGGAGGGACGCTTCCGCAAGGCCTTCAATCTGACGGGTACGCCGCTGCGTATCCAGATGAAGTCGGCGGCGAATCCTTATTCCGGCAAAGACGATTGAGGTCGTTAAGTCTCCGCAATTCAATGGGGGCTTCCCTTATTTTTGGGTAAGTGTCGGTAACGCTGTGGTAAGGTCTGGCACTTCTTTAACCTCTTCACAACACGGAGAATATCGTGAGCAATAAAGGGCAGCTTCTTCAAGACCCATTTCTCAATACTTTGCGCCGTGAGCATGTACCCGTGTCGATTTACCTCGTCAACGGCATCAAGCTCCAAGGCCAGATTGAGTCTTTTGACCAGTACGTTGTGCTCTTGCGCAACACCGTGACCCAAATGGTCTACAAGCACGCCATCTCCACCATCGTCCCCGGTCGCGCAGTCAATTTCTCGGCTGCAGACGACACGACGGCGGCAGAGCCAGCGGCTTGATTCGCAGGCCATCCTCTTGGTGGTCGGATGCACTTGCGGTATCCGACCCACCACAGCCTCCTTCCCTTACCGGCTTTCCGATTTGAGTTCTGCTGATACTCCTGACATGCCACTGGCCATTCTGGTCGGCGTTGATCTAGGCACTCCCCATTTTGACAAAGAGCTCGAAGAGCTCGGCTTGCTGGCCGAAACGGCTGGCATGCGCGTGGTGGCCCGCATCACCTGCAAGCGCCAGGCACCCGATGCGGCCCTGTTTGTCGGCAGCGGCAAAGCCGACGAAATCAAGCTTCTGGCGCAAATGCATGGCGCGACCGAGATTTTGTTCGACCAAAGCCTCAGTCCGGCCCAGCAGCGCAACCTGGAACGCCACTGCGAGCTGCCGGTTAACGACCGGACCATGCTGATCCTGACCATCTTTGCCCAGCGCGCCCGCAGCCATGAAGGCAAGTTGCAGGTCGAACTGGCGCGCTTGCAGTACCTGAGCACCCGGCTGGTGCGGCGCTGGTCCCATCTGGAGCGGCAAAGCGGCGGTATCGGCATGCGCGGCGGCCCCGGCGAAAAGCAGATCGAGCTGGACCGCCGCATGCTGGGCGAATCCATCAAACGCACCAAAGAGCGCTTGGCCAAAGTGGTGAAGCAACGCAGCACCCAACGCCGCCAACGCGCCCGCCGCGATGCCTTCACGATCTCGCTGGTGGGCTACACCAACGCGGGCAAATCCACACTGTTCAATGCCTTGGTGAAGGCCCGCGCCTACACCGCAGACCAGCTGTTTGCCACGCTGGATACCACCACCCGCCAGCTCTATCTGGGCGAGGCTGGGCGCTCGGTGTCGCTGTCAGACACCGTGGGTTTCATCCGCGACCTGCCGCACGGCCTGGTGGATGCCTTCCGCGCCACACTGCAAGAGGCCGCCGATGCCGACTTGCTACTGCATGTGGTGGACGCCTCCAACCCGAATTTTCCTGAGCAGATGGCCGAAGTGGCCTTGGTGCTGCGCGAGATTGGCGCTGCCGATGTGCCCCAGTTATTGGTATTTAACAAGCTGGATGCCCTTGATAAAGCCCGTTGGCCGCTCCAACTGCAAGACATGTTCGAGGTGGACGGCCAGCCGGTGCCCCGGATATTTTTAAGTGCCCAGAGCGGTGAGGGCCTGCCTGCGCTGCGCCAGAAACTGTCAGAGCTGGCAATCGCCAAAACGCCTATTGCCGAATCAGAGGTGCAATCCCCTGAGTGGCATGAGGAAGCTGCCCGATTGGGCACAATAGACGAATGACAACCAAGAGACTTGCGCGAATGAATCTCAACTTACGGGCCTTTAGTTTGGCCGCCTTGCCGGGTCGCATCCGGGGCATGTTCAATCTGAACGATCCCCGCTGGGGCCGTGGTGACGACAAGTCGGATGCCGACGCACCACCCAAGGCGGATGAGCCCGCCAAAAACACGCCCAACAAAGGCCAGGGTCCCAACCAGGGTCCGCCGGATCTGGACGAACTGTGGCGCGATTTCAACCGCAAGTTGGGCGGCCTGTTTGGTGGCGTCAAGGGCGGCCAGCGTCCAAATGGCAACAACGGTGGCAGCAATGGTGGTTCTGGCGGCGGCTTCCAGCCCGACATGAAGAGCGCCGGTATCGGCGTGGGTCTGATCGCCGCCGTGGTGGTGCTGATCTGGCTGGGCACCGGCTTCTTCATCGTGCAAGAAGGCCAGCAGGCCGTGATCACCCAGTTTGGTAAATACAAGTCGACCGTGGGTGCCGGTTTCAACTGGCGCCTGCCGTACCCCATCCAACGCCATGAGCTGGTGTTTGTGACACAGATCCGCTCGGTCGATGTGGGGCGCGACTCCATCATCAAGGCCACCGGCCTGCGCGAATCGGCCATGCTGACCGAAGACGAAAACATCGTCGAAATCAAGTTCGCCGTGCAATACCGCCTGAGCAATGCCCGCGCTTTCCTGTTTGAAAGCAAGGACCCCACCGGTGCGGTGGTGCAGGCGGCCGAAACCGCAGTGCGCGAAGTGGTGGGCAAGATGAAGATGGATTCGGCCCTGGCCGATGAGCGCGACCAGATCGGCCCGCGCGTGCGCACCCTGATGCAAACCATTCTGGACCGCTACAACGTCGGTATCGAGGTGGTCGGCATTAACATGCAGCAAAGCGGCGTACGCCCACCCGAACAGGTGCAGGCTGCATTTGACGATGTGCTCAAAGCCGGCCAGGAACGCGAGCGCGCCAAGAACGACGCGCAAGCCTATGCCAACGACGTGGTGCCCCGTGCGGTGGGTTCCGCCTCGCGCCTGAAAGAAGAGTCCGAAGCCTACAAGGCCCGTATCGTGGCCCAGGCTGACGGTGATGCCCAACGTTTCCGCTCGGTGCTGGCCGAATACCAAAAGGCCCCGCAGGTGACCCGCGACCGCATGTACCTGGACACCATGCAGCAGGTTTACGGCAACGTGACCAAGGTGCTGGTGGACTCACGCCAGGGTTCCAACCTGCTGTACCTGCCCCTGGACAAAATCATGCAAATGTCGGCCCAGACAGGAGCGGCTGCCGCGGCGCCTGCAGACCCGTCTGCCGCTGTACCGGTGGCACCTGCTGCGCCCGCAGCTTTGTCCAACGATGCCCGTTCGCGCGATATTTCGCGCTCGCGTGACCGCGACGTACGCTAGGAGAATGTTTTGAACAGAATTGGTTTTATTGGGTCTTCCTTGCTGGTGGTGCTGGCGCTGCTGAGCTCGATGTTGTTTGTGGTGGACCAGCGCCAGTTTGGCGTGGTTTACGCGCTGGGCCAGATCAAGGACGTGATTACCGAGCCGGGCTTGAATTTCAAGCTGCCGCCGCCGTTCCAGAACGTCAGCTACCTCGACAAGCGCCTGCTGACCCTGGACAGCACCGATGCCGAACCCGTGCTGACGGCGGAAAAGCAGCGTGTGGTCATTGACTGGTATGTGCGCTGGCGCATCACTGCCCCGTCGGACTACATCCGTAACGTGGGCCTGGACGAAAACGCCGGTGCCAACCAGCTCAACCGCGTCGTGCGCAATGCCTTCCAGGAAGAAGTCAACAAGCACACCGTGAAAGACCTGCTGTCGCTCAAGCGCGAAGTGCTGATGGCCGACGTGAAGCGCGAAGTGCTGGAAGCCGTGCAAGGTGCCAAGCCCTGGGGTGTGGACGTGGTAGACGTGCGCATTACCCGTGTGGACTACGTGGAAGCCATCACCGAATCGGTGTACCGCCGCATGGAGGCTGAGCGCAAGCGCGTGGCCAACGAGTTGCGCTCCACCGGTGCCGCCGAAGGTGAAAAAATCCGCGCCGATGCCGACAAGCAACGCGAAGTGACGATTGCCAACGCCTACCGCGATGCGCAAAAGATCAAGGGCGAGGGCGATGCCGAGGCTTCGCGTCTGTACGCCGATTCGTTTGGCAAAGATGCGAGTTTTGCGCAGTTCTACCGCAGCCTGGATGCCTACAAGTCCAGCTTCAGCAAGAAGAGCGATGTGATGGTGCTCGACCCATCCTCCGACTTCTTCAAGGCCATGCGTGGCAGTGGCAGTACCGCAAATGCGGTTGCCGCACCGGCCAAGAAATAATCTTGGAAGACGCAGGCAACAGCCTCTGGGCCGCCCTGGCCCTGGTGCTGGTGATAGAAGGGCTGTTGCCCTTTCTGTCACCGGGTGGCTGGCGGCGCATGTTCCAGCAGATGCTGGCCTTGCAAGACGGCCAGCTGCGGTTTTTCGGCCTGTGCAGCATCGTTGCAGGCCTGCTCTTGCTCTGGTTCGTGTCTTAGGAACGTGTTCTAACTTTTACGTTAAACCCGGCCCGCGTTTTATCGGCTTCCAAGCCCGGTAAAATCTCTTTTTTAACAGCCTCCCAAAACTCCATGTCTGCTTGGGTCCTCCCGGATCACATTGCCGATGTTCTGCCTTCCGAGGCTCGGCACATCGAAGAACTGCGTCGCGCCCTGCTCGATGCCGCCCGTGGCTATGGCTATGAACTGGTCATGCCGCCCTTGTTGGAGCACTTGGAATCCTTGCTCACCGGCACCGGCGAAGCGCTGGACCTGCAAACTTTCAAACTGGTAGACCAGCTTTCGGGTCGCATGATGGGTTTGCGGGCCGACACCACGCCCCAGGTCGCCCGCATCGATGCCCATTTGCTCAACCGCCAGGGTGTCACGCGCCTGTGCTACTGCGGCCCGGTGGTGCACACCCGCCCCGACCGTCCGCACGCCACCCGCGAGCCACTGCAACTGGGTGCCGAAATCTACGGCCACGCCGGGCTGGAAGCCGATCTGGAGATCCTGCAGCTGTCGCTGGACTGCCTGCGGGCCGCCAATGTGCAGGGCCTGGCCGTGGACATGGGCGATGCCCGTATCGCCCGGGCGCTGCTGGCCGATCTGGGCCTCACATCCGAGCACCTGGCCCGCGTGCACGCCGCGCTGGCCAACAAGGACGCAACCGAACTCGCCAGCCTGTGCCAAGATTTTCCACAGGCTTCGCGGGACGGCGTGCTGGCCCTGGTTCAGCTCTATGGCGATGCCAGTATCTTGCAGACCGCCGAGCATGTACTGCCTGCCTTGCCTGCCATCCAGGCCGCCCTGCGCGACCTGCAATGGCTTTCGGCGCAACTGGGCGACACGCCGGTCACTTTTGACCTGGCCGATCTGCGCGGTTATGCCTACTACAGCGGTGCCCGTTTCGCGATTTACGCGCAGGGTGCCAGCGATGCCCTGGTGCGCGGCGGGCGCTACGACGAAGTCGGTGCGGTGTTTGGCCGCAACCGCCCGGCGGTGGGCTTTAGCCTGGACTTGAAACAGGTGGTAGGCGCGGTGGGTCCGCGCCCGCTGCGGGCGGTGATCCGTGCGCCCTGGGGCCATGCAGCCGACCTGCGCAGCGCCATTGCCGCGCTGCGGGCCCAGGGTGAAACCGTGGTCTGTGTACTGCCCGGCCACGAGAGTGAAGTTGATGAATTCCATTGCGACCGCGTGCTGATCCCAGCTGCGGGCCAGTGGATCGTGCAAGCTATTTAAGAAAATTCCCGAGATGAACACGCAAAACAATTTAGTCCCTGGTCGCAATGTTGTCGTCGTTGGCACACAGTGGGGCGACGAAGGCAAAGGCAAGCTGGTCGATTGGCTCACCGAGAGCGCCCAGGGCGTGGTGCGCTTCCAGGGCGGCCATAACGCCGGCCACACCTTGGTCATCAATGGCGTGAAAACCGCTTTGCACCTGATCCCCAGCGGCATCATGCGTGCGGGTGTGAAGTGCTACATCGGTAACGGTGTGGTGCTGTCGGCAGCCAAGCTGTTTGAAGAAATTGAAGGCCTGGAAAAGGCCGGTGTGGAAGTGCGCTCGCGCCTGCGCATCAGCGAAGCCTGCCCCTTGATTTTGCCGTTCCATGCGGCGATCGACATTGCCCGGGAATGCCTGCGCGAAAAGGGCGGCACCGAGAAGATCGGCACCACTGGCCGCGGCATTGGCCCGGCATATGAGGACAAGATTGCCCGCCGCGCCCTGCGCGTGCAAGATTTGAAATACCCCGAGCGCTTTGCCACCAAGCTGCGCGAACTGCTGGAATTGCACAACTTCGTACTGACCCAGTTCCTGCACGCCCCGGCCATCGACTTTGACACGGTGTACGCCGAATCCATGCGCCACGCCGAGCTGCTCAAGCCCATGATGGCCGACGTCTCGCGTGAACTCAATGACGCCCATGCCGCCGGTGCCAATCTTTTGTTTGAAGGCGCGCAAGGTACGCTGCTTGACGTGGACCACGGCACCTACCCGTACGTCACCTCCAGCAACTGCGTGGCCGGTAACGCGGCAGCCGGTTCGGGCGTGGGCCCGGGCATGCTGCACTACATCCTGGGTATCACCAAGGCCTACTGCACCCGCGTCGGTGGTGGTCCGTTCCCCACCGAACTGGCCTGGGAAGAGCCCGGCACCCCCGGCTACCACATGAGCACCATCGGCGCTGAAAAAGGCGTGACCACCGGCCGCAGTCGCCGTTGTGGCTGGTTCGACGCCGCCTTGCTCAAGCGCAGCGCCCAGGTCAATGGCCTGAGCGGCCTGTGCATCACCAAGCTGGACGTGCTCGACGGCATCGATGTGCTGCAACTCTGCACCGGCTACATGCTGGACGGTGAACTGATCGACATCCTGCCCATGGGCGCAGACGACATTGCCCGCTGCGTGCCGGTGTACGAGGCCATCGACGGCTGGACCGATTCCACCGTGGGCGTGACCGACTACGAGAAACTCCCGGTCAACGCCAAGCGCTACCTCAGCCGCATCGAGCAGGTGACTGGCGTGCCCATTGCGATGGTGTCCACCAGCCCGGACCGGGACCACACCATCCTGCTCAAGCACCCCTATCAGGCTTAAGCCAAATTTATAAAAAATAGGCACTCACCGCAATCAGTGCCTATGCGAGTAGCTATAGTTTCAGGAGTATTTCCCATGTTGACAGAAGACGGTAAGCACCTGTACGTAAGTTATGACGAATACCACAACCTGATCGAAAAGCTGGCGCTCAAAGTGCACCAGTCGGGTTGGCAGTTCGACACCATCCTGTGCCTGGCCCGTGGCGGTTTGCGCCCTGGCGATGTGCTGTCGCGCATTTTCGACAAGCCGCTGGCCATCATGTCCACCAGCTCCTACCGCGCAGATGCCGGCAAGCAGCAGGGCACGCTGGATATCGCCCGTTTCATCACCACGCCCAAGGGCGAGATTGCCGGCCGAGTGCTGTTGGTGGATGACCTGGCCGACACGGGCCTCACCCTGCGCTCGGTGATCGAGCAGCTCAAGACCAACTACCCGCCGATCACCGAATTGCGCAGCGCGGTGGTCTGGACCAAGGCGGTGTCGGTGTTCACCCCCGACTACTCGGTGGAGTTTTTGCCCACCAACCCGTGGATCCACCAGCCTTTTGAAGGCTACGATGCCATGCGCCCCGAACAGTTGATGGAAAAGTGGAAACTCTGAACCCTGTCTGACGGAGATGTTGCTTGCCTGACCTGACCACCCAACTCATCCACCACCCCTACCAGCCACCGGCCGATTTCGCCGCGCCGCAGCCAGGGGTATTCAAAGCCTCCACCGTCATCTTCCCCAGCGTCGCCGCCATGCGCGAACGTGACTGGAAAGACAAATCCGCCTTCACCTACGGCCTGCACGGCACGCCCACCACCTACCAGCTGGAAGAGCGCCTGTGTTCGCTGGAGGGTGGCACCTACTGCGTGCTGGTACCCAGCGGTTTGACGGCGATTGCCAACGTGGCCCTGGCCCTGCTCAAGACCGGTGACAGCATGTTGGTGCCCGACAACGTCTACGGCCCCAACAAGTCGTTTGCCGATGGGCAGTTGGCGCGCTGGGGCATCAGCACCCAGGTGTACGACGCGATGGACCCGGCCGATCTGGCCGCCAAAATCACCGACACCACCCGGCTGGTCTGGGTCGAGGCCGCCGGTTCGGTCACACTGGAGTTCCCCGACCTGCCCGCCTTGGTGCGCATCTGCCACGACCGTGGTGTGGTCTGCGCGCTCGACAACACCTGGGGCGCGGGCCTGGCCTTCAACCCCTTCGATCTGCTGCCCGGCACCAGCCCGGCATTGGGGGTGGACATCTCGGCGCACGCCCTGACCAAATACCCCAGCGGCGGCGGCGATGTGCTGATGGGCAGCGTGATTACCCGCGACCCGGCCTTGCACCGCAAGATCCAGCGCACGCACATGCACCTGGGCCTGGCCGTGGGCGCCAACGACGCGGAGCTGGTGCTGCGCTCCTTGTCCAGCATGGCGTTGCGCTACCACGCGCACGACGCGGCCACCCGCACCTTGGCGCGCTGGTGTACCCAGCAGCCTGCCTTTGCCCAGGTGCTGCATCCGGCCTTGCCCGATTCGCCAGGGCATGCCCACTGGCTCACGCTGTGCCGCACGGATGCGGCGGCGGGCTTGTTCAGCGTGGTGCTGGATGCCCAGTACACGGTGGCGCAGGTCGATGCCTTTTGCGACGCCTTGCAGCTTTTCAAGATCGGCTACAGCTGGGGCGGCCCCATGAGCCTGGTGGTGCCGTACGAGCTGGCCAGCATGCGCAAGAAGTGGCCCACAGGCATAGCACAAGGCACGCTGGTGCGGTTTGCAGTGGGATTGGAATCGGTAACGGATCTGCAGGCCGACTTGGCGCAAGCGCTTCAACACATGGTTGCAAGCTGTTAAAGTGGCTACACACTATTTGAAAGAAGAAGACCTTGGCAACACCTAATTACGGATACGAAAAGCGCCAAAAAGAGCTGGCCAAGAAAAAGAAGAAAGAGGACAAGCTCAAATCCAAAAGCGAACGCAAGCACGATGAGCATGCGCCCGAGGATGGCAGCACCCCGGCAGACGGCCAGCCGCCCGAGGCCCCCACGGAATCCTGATCGCCGGGTTCCTGCTTACTTCAACAGTTTCTTCAGTTCCGGCCACACGTTGTTCAGCAGCGTAGGATGCGCTTCCGCCTTAGGGTGGATGCGGTCCGGCTGGAACAGCGCCGTTGCATCCGGCCCATCCGCCACGCCTTTCAGCAGAAACGGCACCAGCGCGGCTTTCTCCCCCTTGGCAACCTTGGCAAACACACCACTGAAGCGCTCGGCGTAGTCGCGCCCGTAATTGGGCGGCACCTGCATGCCCACCAGCAACACCTTGGCCCCGGCTTTTTGGGCGGCTTCGGTCATGGTGCGCAAATTGTCTTCGGTGCCCTGCAAGGGCAGGCCGCGCAAGGCGTCGTTGCCGCCCAGCTCGATCACCACCACCGTCGGTTTCACGCTGGTCAGCAGGCCCGGCAGGCGCGCGCGACCACCGGGTGTGGTGTCGCCACTGATGCTGGCGTTGTGCACCGTGGCGGCGATATTTTCAAGGGCCAGGCGCTTTTCCAGCAAGGCCACCCAGCCGGTGCCGCGGGCCAGGCCATACTCGGCGCTCAGGCTGTCGCCGACCACCAAAATAGAGGGGATGGGGGCCGCCGATGCCCCTACGGCCAGGGCCAGGGTCGCAGCCGCGATAAAGTGTCTACGTTTCAAAACTCAAAGCCTTTCATGCCAACTCTGTCCACCGGTGCCGTCATTGCGGTAGAACACGTCTCTAAATCCGTCACGGATTCCACCGGGTCGCTGGCCATTTTGCGCGATATCGATTTCTCACTCGCGCCCAGGGAGACTGTGGCCATCGTCGGTGCGTCGGGCTCGGGCAAAAGCACACTGCTGTCCATCATTGCCGGGCTGGACACGCCCACCCAGGGCACGGTGCGGGTGGCCGGGCAGGACATCTTTGCCTTGACCGAAGACCAGCGCGCCGCTGTGCGGGCACAAAAGATGGGCTTTGTGTTCCAGAGCTTCCAATTGATGGGCAATCTGACCGCGCTGGAAAACGTGATGCTGCCGCTGGAGCTGGCCGCCCGCAAGGATGCCCGCAAAGCCGCCACCGAGATGCTGGAGCGCGTGGGGCTGGGCCAGCGCCTGGGCCACTACCCCAAGCTGCTCAGCGGCGGCGAGCAGCAGCGGGTGGCCCTGGCGCGGGCCTTTGTGGTCCAGCCCGCCGTGCTGCTGGCCGACGAGCCCACCGGCAGCCTGGACTTCGCCACCGGCGAAAAGGTGATGGAGCTGATGTTTACCCTGAACCGCGAGCAGGGCACAACCCTGGTGCTGGTGACCCACGACCGCGGCATCGCCGCCCAGTGCGAGCGCCGTATCACCATTGAGGCAGGGCAGATCGCCCACGCCTGAATGTATAAAAAATCAGCTGCTCGTGCTTATTCCATAAGCGTGAGTAGCTATCAAAAGAATAGTGCTCTGCTGCAGGTGCGCCAGCGTCGATAATCTCCCCATGTCTTCCCCTAAAGTTCTCTTCGGCTTCCATGCCGTGGGCGTGCGCCTGAAAACCGCGCCCCAATCCATCATCGAAATCTACTACGAGCCCACCCGGCGCGACGCGCGCATGCGCCAGTTCCTGGAAAAAGCCAACGAGGCCGGTGCCCGCCTGATCGAGGGCGACAGCATGCGCCTGGCCAAGCTCTGCGGCAGCCACGGCCACCAGGGCGTGGCGGCCCGGGTGGAACACATTCCCCAGGTACATTCGCTCGACGATTTGCTCGACAGCCTGACCGAGCCCGCGCTGCTGCTGGTGCTGGACGGCGTGACCGATCCGCACAACCTGGGCGCCTGCCTGCGCGTGGCCGACGGTGCCGGTGCCCACGCAGTGATTGCCCCCAAGGACCACGCGGCGGGCATCAACGCCACGGTGGCCAAGGTGGCCAGTGGCGCGGCCGAAACCGTGCCGTACTTCATGGTCACCAATTTGGCGCGCACCCTGGGGGAGCTCAAAGAACGCAGCATTTGGTGCATCGGCACCAGCGACAACGCACCCAAAACACTCTACCAGGTGGACCTGAAAGGCCCTGTGGCACTGGTGCTGGGCAACGAAGGCGACGGCATGCGCCAGCTCACCCGCAAGACTTGCGACGAGTTGGTGGGCATCCCCATGCACGGCGCGGTGGAGAGCCTGAACGTGTCGGTGGCCAGCGGCGTGTGCCTGTACGAGGCGCTGCGTCAACGCCTGTAACTTGCTGTAAAAGTTCTCCCCGGTTGCACTGGATAACTTTGGGGATAACTCTGTAATTGGGCAGAATAGAGAGGGTAAACCCTTGATCTATAAGGGTAAACCTTGCATTGCCTGTTATTTAGGCAGTTGACAAGTCTCTCGAGGCACCTACCACATTCCAGGTCACAGCTGAAAAGCCACCCACCGCACCAGGCCCTCCACCAGCTCTCGCCCCAGGCTGGGCGGCTGCGGTTGGTAGGGCAGGGCGCGGTGTTGCAACTGCGTGATCCAGTCGGCAAATTGCCGTACCACCGGTGGGTCGTAGAAGGCCACCATCAGCTCGTAGTTCAAAAACAGGCTGCGCTCGTCCAGGTTCGCCGAGCCCACCAGCGCCAGCTCCTGGTCGATCAGCACCGCTTTGGCGTGCACCATGCTGGGCAGCAGCCAGATGCGGGCTCCGGCGGCCACCAGCTCGCGCAGGGCGGCATAGCGGGCGATGTCGGCCAGGCGGTGGTTGGACTGGCGCGGCAGCACCAGGTCGACCGCTATACCGCGCCGTGCCGCCAGGGTCAGCGCCATCAGCAGGGTCTGGTCGGGCACAAAGTAGGGGGTGACCGCCAGAATGCGGGTCTGCGCGGTGAAGCAGCCCGACACCAGCAGCGTGTAGAAGGTGTCGTCGGCCTGGTCCGGGCCGCTGGGAACCAGCCGGGCGCGCAGGCCGGAAGTGGTGGTATCGGGCGCGATCCGGGGTAAGGGCCCGGCGGCCTTGCCGGTAGTGGCGAATCCCCAGTCTTGTTCAAATCTCTGCTGGGCGTGCTGTGCCAGGTCACCTTGCAGGTCAAAGCTGAGGTCGATCCAGACGGGTTTGTGCAGCACCGATTGGGCGTCGCCCTCAAAATATTCAGCCGCCAGGTTGCGACCGCCGCACCACAACCAGTGGCCGTCGGCCACCGCCATTTTGCGGTGGTTGCGCAGATTGGTGCGGCCGCGCAGCGTCGACGACAAGGGCGGCACGAACAAGGTCACCTGGATCCCCGCCGCACGCAGGCGCCGCAGGTTCGGGTGGCCGCCCAGATACAGGCCGATGCCGTCCAGCAGCAGGCGTATCTTCAGGCCCTGCCGCGCGCGCAGCAGCAGTTGCGCCGTGATGGCATCGCCCAGCACGTCCCGCCCCAGAATGAAGGTGCAGATGTCCAGTGTGTGCTGCGCCCCGGCGATCAGCGCCTGCAGGCGGTGCAGGGCTTCACGGCCATCCTGGTGGATCACCAGTGACCCGAAGCTGGCGGTAGCGCCCAAGCCCAGGGCGCGGGCCAGGTGCTCCTGGGCCATTGCCGGTGGCGGGCTGCCGTGGGCCACCGGCTTCAGCGCCCCGCGGGTGCTGGCCAGCTTGCGGCGGCCAAACATGAGGTACAGCGGCAGGGTGATGTAGGGCAGCAGCACCAGCGAGATCGTCCAGGCGATGGCGGCAGACGGATGGCGGCGTTGCTTCAGCGTGTGGGAGCCCGCCATGTAGATGCCCAGGCCCAAGACGACCAGCGCACCGTGCAGGGTGATCCATTGGCGGGTGAGGAGGTCGTGTAGCAAGTGGGCTTGGTTCTGTGTAGTGCGGAGGTAAAGAGGCGGTGGATGGCGCCCGCCCTAGTGTGTACCCGATTGCCAACAGGCCCAAACAGGATTGAAATAACGGTTGTGCCAGTAGATAGCGTTTCGGCTGTAATTAATAATTTCGAAAGGATTTGCCATGAAAACCGAACTCATCCAACCCACGGCCACCATCATCGCCGCCATGATCTCCACCGATGGCGACCGCAACTCCACCGGCCACCGCATGGGCTGCCAGGATTTGTTTGTCGCCACCTACCGCAAGCTGGAAGCCGCGATGCTGCAAATCCAGAAGGAAGACGAGGCCAAGATGGATGCCCGGCGCGAACCCCAGCGCGATTACGCCTGAGAATTCTTGGGCATAAAAATAGCTGCTTGCGCTTATAGGATAAGCGTAAGCAGCTATAAATAGTGTAGTAGAGATCAGTCTGTCAATGAAGACAGAAACTGCTTGAGTTCCGGCGTTTGCGGGTTGCCAAACAGCTCGGCGGGCGGCCCCATCTCGTGCACGCGGCCCTGGTGCATGAAGATCACCCGGTTGCTGACCTTGCGGGCAAACGCCATCTCGTGCGTCACCATCAGCAGGGTCATGCCTTCGGCCGCCAGGCCTTCCACCACGCGCAGCACCTCGCCCACCAGTTCCGGGTCGAGCGCCGAGGTGATTTCATCGCACAGCAGCACCGCCGGTTCCATGGCCAACGCCCGGGCAATGGCCACCCGCTGCTGCTGCCCGCCCGAGAGCTGGTCGGGCCAGGCATCAAACTTCTCGGCCAAACCCACGCGGGCTAGCAGCTTTTGGGCCTGGGCGGTACCGGCATCGTCGGCCTGCTGCTTGACCAGGCGCGGCGCCAGCATCACGTTTTTGCCCACAGTGAGGTGCGGGAACAGGTTGAAGCCCTGGAAAATCATGCCCACGCGCTGGCGCAGCGCCCGCATGGCCAGGGCGTTGTCGTGCAGCAGCGGCTTGCTGTCCACCGTGAGGCTGCCGCTCTGGAAGACTTCCAGCCCGTTGATGCAGCGCAGCAGCGTGCTCTTGCCCGAGCCGCTTTTACCGATGATGGCGATGACCTCACCGGTCTGCACCTGCAGGTCGATGCCTTTGAGCACCTCGTTGGTACCGAAGGACTTGCGCAGGCCCTGGATCTCGACGATGGGGCTGAGGCGGGTTTGGGTTTTAGCGGCGGGCTGCATGCATCTTCCTCTCTAACAATTTGGCGTAAAAACTGACCGGGAAACACAGGGCGAAGTACATCAAGGCCACGCAGCTGTAGACCACAAAGGGCTTGAAGGTGGCGTTGGCGATCATGGTGCCGGCCTTGGTGAGCTCGATGAAGCCGATCACCGAGGCCAGCGCCGTGCCCTTGATGACCTGCACCAGAAAGCCCACGGTGGGCGCAATGGCGATCTTGATGGCCTGGGGCAGCACCACGTAGCGCAGCCGCTCGCCAAAGCCCAGCGCCAGGCTTTCTGCCGCCTCCCACTGCCCCTTGGGGATGGAGGCCACGCAGCCGCGCCAGATCTCGGTCAAAAACGCGCTGGTGTACAGCGTGAGCGCCGCCGCTGCCGCCACCCAGGCGCTGGTGTTGATGCCGAACAGCGCAATGCCAAAGTACGCCAGAAACAGCTGCATCAGCAGCGGCGTGCCCTGGAACACCTGCACGTAGGCGGCCACAAAGGTCTCGGTGCCGCGCACCTGGCTCAGCCGGGCGACCAAGAGCAGCACGCCCACGATGCCGCCGCCGATGAAGGCCATCAGCGACAGGCCAATCGTCCAGCGCGCCGCCAGCAGCAGGTTGCGAAAAATATCCCAAATGGCGAAATCAACCATGGTGTGTGTCCTCAGCGACCGTAGACAAAACGCGGACCCAGCCAGTTCAGCAGCTTGCGCACCGCCATCGACAGCGCCAGGTAGATGCCGGTGGCAATGATGAAGGCCTCGAACGCGCGGAAATTGCGGCTCTGGATCAGGTTGGCGGCGTAGCTCAGCTCTTCGGTCGAGATTTGCCCGCAGACCGCCGAGCCCAGCATCACGATGATGATTTGGCTCACCAGCGCGGGCCAGACCTTCTTCAGCGCCGGTGGCAGCACGACGCGGGTGAAGGTCTGCCATTGCGACATCGCCAGGCTGGAGGCGGCTTCGATCTGGCCCCGGGGCGTGGCATCGATACCGGCGCGGATGATCTCAGTGGCATAGGCCCCCAGGTTGACCACCATGGCCAGGATGGAGGCCACCTCGGGCGACAGCTTGAAGCCCAGCGCAGGCAGGCCAAAGAAGATGAAAAACAGCTGCACGATGAAAGGCGTGTTGCGGATCAGCTCCACATACGCCCCCACCAGGGCCTGCAGCCACAGCGGCGCCCGGGTGTTCTGGCTGCGCACCCAGGCGCAGGAGATGCCCAGCACCGCGCCGATCAGCGTGGCGATCAGCGTCAGGCCCAGCGTCCAGACGATGCCCTTGGCCAGCAGCGGCCACTGCTCCAGCACGGCGTAGAAGTCGAATGCGATGCGCATGGCTTGGCTCCGGTGGTGACGGGGGATTTATTCCGGCAGGTTACCGGCGGGACGGCCCAGCCAGCGCACGGCCATCTTGTCGATGTCGCCGGACTTTTTGCCGGCGAGGATGATTTCGTTGACCTTGGCGCGCAGCGCGTCTTCGCCCTTGGCCACGCCGATGAAGTTGGGCGAATCTTTCAGCAGCAGCTTGTACTCGGCGCCCAGTTGCGGGTTCTTGGCCATCAGGTTGCCCGCGACCGACGCGCCGGTGGCAATCACCTGCACCTGGCCGGACACAAACGACGAGACGGTCACGTTGTTGTCTTCAAAGCGCTTGATGTCGGTGCCCGACGGGGCCAGCTTGGTCAGCTCCTGGTCTTCGATGGCGCCGCGGGTCACGCCCACCGATTTGCCCGCCAGGTCGGCAAAGCTCTTGATGCTGAGGGTTTTGGGTGCGAACACGGCCTGGAAGAAGGGCGAGTAGGCGGCGGTGAAGTCGATGACTTTCTCGCGCTCGGGGTTTTTGCCCAGCGACGAGATCACCAGATCGGCCTTTTTGGACTGCAGGTAGGCCACGCGGTTGGCGCTGGTTACCGGGGCCAGTTCCACCGCCACGCCGAGCTTGCCGCCGATGTAGTTGGCCATATCGATGTCCAGGCCCTGGGGTTTCAGGTCGGTGCCGACAAATCCGTAGGGCGGGAAGTCGGTGGGGATGGCGATGGTGATTTTTTTGGCCTTGAGCACGTCGTCCAGGGCGGTCTGGGCGTGGGCCCCCAGGCTGGCGAGCAGGGCGATGGCGGCGAGGCCGGATTGGAAGTGGCGGCGGGTGGATGTCATAGCAAGGCTCCTAGGTAAGTGGATGGGTCGTCGGGGGGCGGATCACGATCGGCCACCGGTGGGGGTTTGGCTTTTCGGGATCTTGTATGCAAGTCTTGTGCCTCAGATGCCGCCTTGCCCACCGGGGCCAGGGCATCGCGCAGCTGGGCCAGCGGGTCGGTGCTGACGGGCAACCTCAGTGCCTGCTGCACCGTGCCGATGTGGGCGGCCATGAGCTTTTCGGCCAGGGCGGTGTCGCCCTTTTCCAGTGCGGCGACGATCTGCACGTGGTCGGCACAGGACTGCTCGGCGTTGTGCGAGGACTGGTAGAGCATGGCGATCAGGGTGGTGCGGGCGGTGAAGTCGCGCAGCGTGTCGGCCAGCAGGGTGTTGCCCAGGCATTCGGCCAGGCACACGTGGAAGTCGCCCAGCAGGAAGCTGCGGGTACCTACGTCGTTGCCCTTGATGGCGGCCTGCTCCTGCAGCAGGTGCTGTTTGAGCCGCTTCAAGGCGGGTTTTTCAATGCCCTGCAGGCTGCGGATCAGGCCGGTCTCAATCACCCGGCGGGCCTCGAAGGCCTCGCGTGCTTCGTCTTGCGAGGGCTCGATCACGTACCAGCCCCGGCGTGCGCTGACCGTCACGATGCCGCGCGCGGCCAGCCGGGTCAGGGCCTCGCGCACCACGGTGCGGCTGCAGTCGAACAGCATTGCCAGCGGCTGCTCGCCCAGGCGGGCGCCGGGGGCGAGTTTTTGCGCCATCACGGCTTCGATGATGCGGGTACTGATGTCGGCGGCGGTAGTCATTGCCAGGAATTACGCAGAATCCGTGCCAACTGATATACAAGATGGATGCACCTATTCGGTGTCGATCCGGCATGTTGACCCCGCTGTGCACCCATTCGGCACACGCGGCCTTACCGCGAAGGTAGGCAAAGCTGGGGTATCGGCACTAAGATGGTTCTATGTCGTTCCAGCCTTCTTTAGTCGTGGCCCTGGTGTGCTTGCTCGCCTTGCTGGCGGGCGTGCTGCTGTACGGCGTGCACCGCAGGCGCATCCACCACCTGCAGCAGCGGCTGGATGCGGTGCTGGCGGCTTCTGCCGATGCCATTTGCTTCGAAGACCTGGACGGCCGGGTGGTTGGCTGGAGCCCCGGCGCCGAAGCCATGCTGGGCTACACCGCGCAGCAGATGCTGGGGCAGACGCTGCAACGGCTTGTGCCTGCCGACCGCCGGTTCGAGGAGGTTGTGCCCATGGACCCCGAGGGTGCCGTGCGTCACACTCTGGAAACGGTGCGTCTGCACCAGAATGGCAACCCGCTGCCTGTCTCCATGGTGCTGGTGCCCCTGGTGGACGCCCAGGGGCTGCGTACCGGCATGGCGCGGGTGTTGCGCGACACCTCGCGCCTGCAGGTGTCTGCCGAGCTGATCCAGTCCATGGCCTTCAACGATGCCCTCACCGGCCTTCCCAACTGGCGGCTGCTGCGCGACCGGATCTGGCGGGCCCAACTCAACAGTGCGCGGCAACGCTCGTATTTTGCGGTGCTGTACGTCGATGTGGACAACTTCAAGGGCGTCAACAGCGCCCATGGCCGTGCGGTGGGCGACCAGGTGCTGATCGAGGTGTCGGTGCGGCTGATGGCCGCCATCCGCCAAAACGACACCGTGGCCCGGGTGCGGGGCGATGAATTTGTGGTGCTGCTGGAAGACCTGGGCAGCAAAGAGGTGTCTGCCGCCCACCATGTCAACACGGTGGCCGACAAGATTTGGGACATGCTGGAGCGCGATTACCCGCTGGGCGAGCTGCATGTGCGCTGCACCGCCAGCATTGGCATCCAGCTGCGCCTGGGGGGCAACGGCAGCGTGGACCAGATCATCCAGGCCGCCGATGCCGCCATGGTCCAGGTCAAGCAAGGCCGGATGTCGGTAGCGCGGGGGGTGTTTGGGGGAACGTAGCCCTGGGTCCCCTGGGCATGTTCAGCGCCGTTGTACCTTGCCCGGCTGTTCTGCTGAAACCGGCACCACGCCCGTGGCATGGCGCTGGTTGTTGCACACATCGTGGCTGATGGCCAGATTCTCCAGGTGGCTGTTGCCACCTTCGCTCAGCGGCTGGATGTGCTCCAGGGTGGCCGCGGCGGGCAATACGTGCTGGCCACACACCCAGCAGGGCACCACGCCATGCAGCTGCCGGGCCACGGTTTTGTAGATCTTGTCGCGGGTGTGCCCGAGTCGGCTCATAAACATCCCAAAGTTTGATTTGCTATGTATTGTATAGCTGCTCACGCTCATGGAATAAGCGCTGGAGGCTGATTTTCTTTGAATTTACCCGCCCAGCAGCCGCTGCGCCAGATCGGCTGTGGTGGAGGCCTTGTACTTGCGCATCAGGCCCGCGCGGTAGATTTCCACGGTGCGGTGGCTGATGCCCAGCAGCTTGGCGATTTGTTTCGAGGTCAGGCCGGTCATCACGTGGGCGGCTACCTCGCGCTCGCGCGGGGTCAGGGCGGCCTGCACCGGGCGGCGCGAGGACAAATCTTCAAAGCTCCACACCCCGGCGGCGTGCGGGGCGTTGCGGTCCAAGGCGCGGCCCATTACGTGGCACCAGAAGGCCTCGCCTTTGAAGCGCCCGCCCACGCGCTGCATGATGCGGTCGTCGGCGTAGCGGCCCTTGGTGTCCATGGTCAGCGCGATGCGCTCGCCGGTACGCTCGAACTCCACGGCAGTGGGGTAGAGCACCTGGAAGGACTGGCCGATGAGCTGGTCGCGGTCGGCCCCGAACATCTCGCACAGGTGCTGGTTGCAGTCCACAATGGCGCGGTTGCGCGACACCACCAAGCCCACCGGGGCCAGCGCAAACGCCAGCGCGTAATCCACGTCCATAGTGCAAACCCTTTACGAAAAACTACGTAGCCCAATAGGTAGTATCGTTCTGCCAGATTTTTAACCGGAGAACTGTGTGAACAAAATTTTCCCCTCTGCCGCCGAGGCGCTGAAAGGCGTTGTGCAAGACGGCCAACTCATGGCCGTGGGCGGCTTCGGCCTGTGCGGCATCCCCGAGGCGCTGATCGACGCACTGCGCGACTCCGGCGTGAAAGACCTGACGGTGATCTCCAACAACGCGGGTGTCGACGGCTTCGGCCTGGGCAAGCTGCTGGAGACCCGGCAGATCAAAAAGATGATCTCCAGCTACGTGGGCGAGAACAAGGAATTCGAGCGCCAGTACCTGGCGGGCGAGCTGCAACTTGAGTTCACCCCCCAGGGCACGCTGGCCGAAAAGCTGCGTGCCGGCGGCGCGGGCATTCCGGCCTTCTTCACCAAGACCGGTGTGGGCACCCTGGTGGCCGAAGGCAAGGAACTGCGTGAGTTTGACGGCCAGACCTACGTGATGGAGCGCGCCCTGGTGCCCGAGGTGTCGCTGGTCAAGGCCTGGCGCGCCGACAAGTCCGGCAACCTGCAGTTCCGCCTGACAGCCCGCAACTTCAACCCCGCTGCCGCCATGGCGGGCAAGATCTGCATCGTCGAAGTGGAAGAAATCGTCGAGACCGGCAGCATGGTGCCCGACCAGGTGCACCTGCCCGGCATTTACGTGCACCGCATCGTGCTCAACGCCCACCCCGAAAAGCGCATTGAAAAGCGCACCATTACCGAAACCGTGACAGCGAAAGCAGGAGCATAAACATGGCCTGGAACCAAGACCAAATGGCGGCCCGCGCGGCCCAGGAGCTGGAAGACGGCTTTTATGTGAACCTGGGTATCGGCATCCCCACCCTGGTGGCCAACCATGTGCCCGCCGACAAGGAGGTGTGGCTGCAAAGCGAGAACGGCATGCTCGGCATCGGCCCGTTCCCCACCGCTGACCAGGTGGATGCCGACCTGATCAACGCGGGCAAGCAAACCGTCACCACGCTGCCGGGCTCGTCCATCTTTGGCAGCCACGACAGCTTTGCCATGATCCGCGGCGGCAAGGTCAACCTGAGCATCCTGGGGGCCATGCAGGTCAGCGAAAAAGGCGACCTGGCCAACTGGATGATCCCCGGCAAGATGGTCAAGGGCATGGGCGGTGCGATGGACCTGGTGGCGGGCGTGAAGCGCGTCATCGTGCTGATGGAGCACGTGGCCAAAAAACGCGACGGCACCATCGACCTGAAAATCCTGCCCGCCTGCACCCTGCCGCTGACCGGCGTGGGCGTGGTCGACCGCATCATCACCGACATGGCCGTGATGGACGTCACCCCCGCCGGGCTGAAAGTGGTGGAGCTGGCTCCAGGCGTGACGCTGGAAGATTTGCAAGCCCAAACCGGTGTGAAGTTGGTCTAAGGCTTCACGGGGCCAGGCGCAACAGCTTGCCGCTGTCGGTCAGCAGCAGGATGGCCCCGTCCTTCGCCTGCACCACGTCGCGAAAGCGCTCTTTGCGGTCGGCATAAAGCGCCTCGCGGGTCAGCACCGCGGTGGGGCTTACCGTCATGCGCCACAGCGTCTGGCCCGCCAATGAGCCTGAGAACAGATTCCCTTTCCACTGCGGGATCAGATTGCCGGTGTAGAACATCAAGCCCGCCGGAGCCACTGAAGTGGGTACCCAATACGTCAGCGGCTCCACATAGGTGGGTGCATGCACGCCGCCGCCGATGCGGCAGGCTGTGCCCACCGGGTCGCCGTAGTTGCAGCCATAGCTTTTGACAGGCCAGCCGTAGTTGGCCCCGGCGCGGGCGATGTTGATCTCGTCGCCCCCTTGGGGACCGTGTTCGCTCACCCATAGTTCGCCGGTGTCCGGGTGCAGCGCCGCGCCCTGGGGATTGCGGTGGCCCAGGCTCCAGATGCCGGGCAGGGCGCCGGGTCCCAGCGCCGGGTTGTCGGTGGGGATGCTGCCATCGCGATGGATGCGCACCACCTTGCCCAGCGTCTGGGCCAGGTCTTGTGCGGGGCTGAACTTTTGCCGTTCGCCCAGGGTGATGAACAGGGTTTTGTCGCGGGCAAATACCAGGCGCGACCCGAAGTGGCCCGAGCCGGTGGTCTTGGGCTGCTGGCGCAACAGCACGGCCACGTCCAGCAGCGCATTGCCCACCAGCCGTCCCCGCGCCACCGCCGTACCGGTCAATCCGGCCTCGGCACCGCTGCCCGGCTCTGAATAGGCCCAATACACCCAGGGCGCGGTGGCAAAGTCGGGGTCCAGCGCCAGGCCCAGGAGGCCGCCCTGGCCGCTGTCGTTCACCGGCAAGATGCCGCTGATGGGCGTGGTGGTGGCACCATCCGCACTGACGCGCAGCAGGCTGCCGCTTTTCTGGGTGATCAGCAGTTCGCCCGATGGCAGCACCGCGATACCCCAGGGGCTGGACAGGCTGCTGTTGAGCGTGGTGACGGTTGGCGTGGCGGTGGCGGGCGGTGTGGCTGCACTGCTGCCACCGCCACAGGCGCCGATGCCGAACCCAAGAATGGGGGCCAACAACCATCGCAAAGCCAACAGAGAGAGGGAAGGGGTCGGGTGCATGCAGCAAACTCCTGGAGGCGGCACCGCAGGCTTTGGCGCGGGGCCATCAATGCAAGAAAAACTTGGAAAGGGTAATGGAAACTGAACTCGTTCAAACTACCTGGCGAATATCTAACGATTAACAGCTTACGCGTTTCGTACAATTTGCGGACTGTCAAGTTTAAATGTTATATGTAGTTTTAAAATGTATTTCTATTTTCCCCCTTTAGTTCGGTTGAGGCTTGAAAGCAGGAAAGGGGAAGACTACTGCATTTGCTTCGGCTTGCTATTTCGGAGGCAACGGTGAACACCTTTTCCGCTCACGCATACCTTGGTTTGCCCTGGTATTGCCCTGCATAAAACTATTCAATTTGCAGTGTTGATAGCTGCTGCCACTTTGAGAAATCGCCGTGCTGGACCATACTTAATTTACGCCCGGCAAACGAAATTCTCTTTAAAAAGGGATTAGTTATGTCAAACCAAGAAATAGAGCGCACGCTACACCAATTGGAACGCGCCTACGACCGCCTTATTGAACGGTCACTGCTCGGTCGCAAGTTGGAGTTGCCCAAAGTCGTACGGGTATGCCTGGTTTTGCGTGGCCTGTGCCACGATGGCCATGTAGTGAGCCGCCTGAGGAAGTTCCATTCCATCTGCGAGCATTTAACCCGGCTGATTCCGCCCACAGGCTTCGATGAAAGTGAGGAAATCCGGGCCGGCAAGGAGCAGTTGCGGCACATCAGAGAGCAGTTGGTCCGTGTGGAACAGTACGCTGCCATGCATCCTGAGCCATGGCAAGGTCCGGAGCGGCGGGTTGCGAACAGGCGGCGAGAGGGACCCAGTTCAGAAGCCAGTCTCTGAATCGACAGGCTGGTTCTTTGGGCGCCATGGCAAGCCGCTGCATTGCAACGACCTGGTTTCTGTGTGGAGCGGGTGAAGGGGATCGAACCCTCGTATCGAGCTTGGGAAGCTAGCGTTCTACCATTGAACTACACCCGCTGAGGTCACCGGATTATAGGGGCCATAAACCCCTGGTGTCCTAGTGTGTGACGTAGCCCATGGTCTGCGGCAGCCAGAGCACGATCTGGGGGAAGAAGGTCATGGCGAGCAGCAGGCACAGCAGCATGAGCAGGAACGGCCATCCCTCTTTCATCATCTCGCCGATTGGAATGCCGGTGAGCGCCTTGGTGACAAACAGCAGCATGCCAAACGGCGGGTGGATCAGGCCAATCATCATGTTGAGCACCACCAGCACCCCAAAGTGCACCAGATCCACGCCCAGCAGCTTGGCGGCGGGCAAGAGCATGGGCACGAAGACCAGCAACAGCACCGACACATCCAGAAAGCAGCCCAGCACCAGGAACATCACGTTCACCAGCAGCAGAAACTGGATGCGCGACAGGTGCATGCCGTCTACCCACATCGCCATGCTTTGGGGCACTCCCTCGGCGGTGAACGCGTAGTTCAGCATGAAGGAGCCCGCCAGGATCAGGGTGATGACGGCGCTGCCGCGGGTGGATTCCATCACCACAGCCCAGAAGCTGCGCCAGGTCAGCGCCCGGAACACCACCGCCGCCAGAATGAGGGCATGGAACGCGGCCACAGCGGCGGCCTCGGTGGGGGTGAAGGCCCCCGAGTAAATGCCACCCAGCAGCACGATCGGCATGGACAGGGGCAGGGCACCACGGAAGATCAGGCCCGCCCATTCGGAGCGCGGCACGGGTTCGTCGCGCGGCATATTGCGTTTGACGGCGATGATGTGCACCACCCCCATCATCAGCCCGGCCATCAGAAAGCCCGGCACCACGCCGCCCAGAAACAGCGCGCCCACCGACGCGCCCGATACCAGCGCATAAATGACCATCGGAATGCTGGGCGGGATGATGGGCCCAAGCGTGGCGCTGGCCACCACTACGGCACCGGCAAAGCCGCGGGTGTACTCGGGCTTTTTCAGCATCTGGCGGATGGTGACCAGGCCCGGCCCGGCGGCATCGGCAATGGCGCTGCCGCTCATGCCCGAGAAGATCACGCTGACCAGAATGTCCACCTGCGCCAGGCCACCGCGCATGCGGCCCACCAGAATGCGGCAGAAGTCAAAAATCCGCTCGCTCACTGTGCCCGCATTCATGATGTTGGCGGCAAACACAAACAGCGGCACCGCCAACAGCACATAGCTGTTGTACAGGCCGTTGCCTACCTGCTCGGCCACCAGGCCCACATCCTGGCCTTTGGCCAGCAGGTAGGCAATGCCGGCGGCCAGCATGGAAAAACCGATGGGCATACGCAGCAGCAAGCCGCCCACCAGCACGGCAACGAGGATCCAGATTCCAGAGGTCATAGTCGTAACTCCGCTTCCAAGCCAATGCCGCGCACGGCGTTCCAGATGGCCCAGGCGCTGCGGATGACCAGGGCGATCAACAACAGCACGAACGGCAGAAAAATCCACATGAAGGAGACGCCCAGCACTGGCGAGCCTTCGCGGGACATGAAGTGCACATAGTCCCAGCTGGCCGGAATGGCCACCAGCGACAACCCACCCAGCATCAGATTGCCCACGATGCGCATCACCTGGCGGGTGCGGTAGTTCACGCTGTTCCACAGCAGGTCGAACACCACGTGCTCGCGCTCGGGTACCACGGTGGCAGCGGCCCAGAGGATGACCCAGACGTACAGAATCACGGCGGCCTCATCGGTCCAGGGCAGCGGCTTGTTGAAGCCGAAGCGCGCCGTGATCTGGACGATGAAGACGACGAACAGCGTCAGAAAAAGGCCGCCACCCAAAATGTTGGCGGCCTGTTGCAATCTGCGTAGCATACGGGTGGCCGTGGCTTACTTGGTCGCGTTGATGCGGTCCAGCAAGCCCTTGGGCCAGACCTTGGCGTAGTCCGAGGCCTGGTAGGTGGCTTGCACCGACTTGCGAAACGCCTCGACATCGGGCGTATTGACCTGCAGGCCCTCTTTCTTGAAGAACTCCACCAACTGGCTCTCTTCCTTGAGCCGGTTTTCGTTGTTATAGGCCGCTGCAGCCTGGGCGGCGGCGGTGACCTTTTGCTTCTGCGCTGCGGTCAGGGCATTGAAGCTTTTGGTGGAGATCGCAATGAAGATGCCGTCCACCAGGTGGCTGGTCATCACGATCTGCTTGGTCACCTCGTAGAACTTGGCGGCGCGTACCGAGGGCAGCGGGTTGTCCTGGCCGTCAATGGTGCCGGTTTTCAGGCCCATGTAGACCTCGCCAAAAGCCAGCGGTGTGGCGGTGGCGCCCAGTGCCTCGCCCAGGAACAACCACTCCTTGGAGCCGGGCATGCGCAGCTTCACGCCTTTGAGGTCGGCAGGGACTTTGACTGGCTTGGCTTCGCGCAGGTTGATCTGGCGGGTGCCCAGGTAGACGGTGGCCAGCGGGGTGATGTCCATCTTTTCAGATACCAGCTTGAACAGCTCGGCACCGATAGGGCCGTTGAAAATTTTCTGCTGCTGCTCAGGGTCGCGCACCACGTAGCCCGCGGTGAAGATGGAGAACTCGGGCACCAGTTTGGCGATGTCAAAGGCCGAGATGCTGGACAGCTCCAGGTTGCCGCGCGCCATGGCTGTAGGCTCCGTCCCTTGCTTGAAAAGCGTGGCGTTCAGGTTGATCTGCACGTCAAATTCGCCGGGCGCGGTCTTTTCCAGCTGCTCTTTGAACACGGTCCACATCTTGGCGTGCCAGTCGTCCGGCACGGCGGGGGTGGAGATGCGCAGCACCGTCTTGGTTTGCGCCAAGGCTGGCAGAGTGGGCAGGGCGCTGGCGCCCAGGGCGGCTGCAGCGCCCAGCAGGGTGCGGCGGTTCAGGATGGATGGGGTCATGGTTGTCTCCTTGGGATTATTTGAAATGTCGGCCAGCGGGCGGTTACACGTGGTCCAGCGCCGCGCCCAGTGCCCGGTAACCGTCGCGCACGGTTTGCAGCTCGTCGCTGTCCAGCGGGCTCAGGGGCGCACGCATGTGCAGCCAGGCTGCATCGCCGGTTTGCTCGGCCAGCATGGCCTTGTAGACGCCCACGAAAGGCATCCCCGGTTTGGCCGACAGCAGGGCTAGGAGGTCAGTGATCAGCTTTTCGTCGGCAGCGGCCACTGCAGCGGGCGCGTCCATCACCCGGCGCATCAGGCGCGGAGCGATATTGGCCAGTCCATTGATGGAGCCAGAACCGCCCTGGCACAGGGTGGGGGCCACGTGCAGCTCGGCACCTACCAGAATGGCCAGCGCCGGGAAGGCCTGGGCCAGCGCCAGCGAATGCGCCAGGTCGCCGCTACTGTCCTTCACGCCCACCACCTGCCCGGGGTGGCGCTGCACCAACTCGGCAATGGCGGCGTGCGAGAAGCCGAAGGTGCTCATGAAGGGGAAGTGGTAGAGCAACAGCTTCAGGCCGTCGTCGCCGATGCCGCGCACCACCTGCGACACGGATTCCACAATGCCTGCATCGCGCGGCTGGTTGAAGAAGAACGGCGGCATCAGCATCTGGCGGTGCACACCCAGGCGGCTGGCGTGCTGGCCCAGCGTGATCGCGTCGCCCAGGGCCAGCGCAGTGATGGTAACGATGACCTGGTCGGGCCGGATGCCGCTGCCCAGCATGGATTCGAGCAGGCCGGTGCGCTCGGCAATGGTGAAGGCCGGGCCTTCGCCGGTGGTACCAAACAGGGTGATGCCGTCGCACCCGGCTTGCAGCATGCGCTGGGCGTGGGCGACGGCGCGGGGCGTGTCGAGTGCGCCGGTGGGGCTGACGGGTAGCAGCAACGCAGGCCAGAGGCCATGGATATCAGGGTTCAAGAGGTGCTCCTTGGGGTTGGGTAGGGGTACGGGGGAGGGTGTTGGCTGCCGAAGGCCGGTCGCTGCGCATCGGCTCCAGGGGGGTGTCAACCACGCGGCTGCGGGCGCTGTGGATGTGGGCCTCCAGCAGTTCGACCGCCAGCGGGGCATTGCGGCTGCGCAGGGCATCGATGAAACGCAGGTGCTCCTGCATGGCGGGAATCAGGCGGCTAGGGGTGATTACGCTGTGCTCCAGCTTGATCAGGCGCACGCGCAGGCTGTTGACGCGGTACATCTCGGAAATGATGTCGTTGCCCAGCGCGTCCACCATGCGGTCGTGCAGGCCCCAGTCCACGGCCTGGGCATCGTCGAGCAGGCGGTGGTCGTCCAGTGCATTGGAAGCATGGGCTCGCTCCAGGATCTGCCGGTGGCTGGCCTCAATGGCGGCCAGCTCCTCGTCGCTGGCGCTGTGCGCAAAGTGCCGCACCGCTTCGCACTCGACCATGGAGCGCACCTGGAAGGCATTGCGGATCAGTTTCAGGTCTACCGGCGTGACCTGCAGGCCGCGCTGGGGCACGGTCTTCAGCAGGCCGCCCGCTTCCAGTCGGGGAATCATCTCGCGCACTGCACCCAGTGGCATGTCCAGCAGCAGCATCAATTCGCGCTGCGAAATGAACTGCCCCGCGCGGATGCCACCCGTGAAAATCTGTTGCGTGAAGCCCTGGTAGGCGCGGGCACGCTGGCTCGTCATGTTGGCATACATCGGGGGGGTGGCGGGCTGCGTCATGGGTGACATGTTAGCTCGTTCGCAGCACCCGGCACCCCAGACAAACCCTGTGTTGGGCGGGTCTGGGGTGATCTACGGAAACAGAATCCGGACCTAGCCCGCGTGCTTCACCATGACATGCCGCACGCAGCTGTAGTCTTCCAGCGCGTAGAGCGACATGTCTTTGCCGTAGCCCGAATGTTTCATGCCGCCATGCGGCATTTCCGACACCAGCATGAAGTGGGTGTTGACCCAGGTGCAGCCGTATTGCAGGCGCGAAGCCACCTGCATGGCCAGGCCAACATCGCGCGTCCAGACCGAGCTGGACAGGCCGTATTCAGAGTCGTTGGCCCAGGCGACGGCCTGGTCCACATCTTTGATGCGGGTGACGGACACCACCGGGCCAAAGACTTCGCTGCGCACGATTTCATCGTCCTGCCGCGCACCGGCCACCACGGTGGGCTTGTAGAAAAAGCCCTTGCTGCCCCAGGCGGCGCCACCGGTGGTCACTTCCACATGGGGCAACTGCGCGGCGCGGTCGACAAAGCTGGCGACGCGGTCGCGCTGGCGTGCTGAGATCAGCGGGCCCATTTCCACGCCCGGCTCCTGCTGCGTGCCCACCTTGATGCCGGAGACGGCGCTGCTCAGGTCGGCCACCAGCCGCTCGTAAATCTTTTCGCCCGCGTAGATGCGGCAGGCGGCGGTGCAGTCCTGCCCGGCGTTGTAGTAGCCAAAGGTGCGCAGGCCTTCGACCACGCTGGGCAGGTCGGCATCGTCGAGCACGATCACCGGGGCTTTGCCGCCCAGTTCCAGGTGGGTGCGTTTGATGCCACGGGCGGCGGTTTCCATGATCTTGCTACCGGTGGAGACATCGCCCGTCAGCGACGCCATGCGGATGCGCGGGTCGCGGATCAACGGGGCACCCACCGTGTCGCCCCGGCCACAGACGATGTTGACCACACCCGGCGGCAAAATGTCGGCCAGCACCTCGCCCAGGCGCAGGGTGGTCAGCGGCGTGTTTTCCGAGGGCTTGAGCACCACGGTGTTGCCCATGGCGATGGCCGGGCCCAGCTTCCAGGCGGCCATCATCAAGGGGTAGTTCCAGGGGGCGATGGAGGCGACCACGCCCAGCGGATCGCGCCGCACCATGCTGGTGTGCCCGGCCAGGTACTCGCCCGCCAGCGGCCCCGACAGGTTGCGCAGTGCCCCGGCAAAGAAGCGGAACACGTCGGCAATCGCCGGTATCTCGTCGTTGCGCGCAGCGCTCAGCGGTTTGCCGCAGTTCAGCGACTCCAGCGCGGCAAATTCATCGCCGTGGGACTCAATCGCGTCGGCGATCTGCAGCAGGTAGGCGCTGCGCTCACGCGGGGTGAGTGCGGCCCAGGCCGGAAATGCCTGGCTGGCGGCATCCACAGCCAGGCGCAACTGGTCGGCGCTGGCTTCGCGCACTTCGCACAGCACTTCGCCGGTGGAGGGGTTGAGCACGTTTTCCGCGCGGCCTTCGCCGGTGACGGTGCTGCCGTTGATCAGCAACTGGGTGGGAAATCGTTGTACGGCCATGGTGGAGCTTCCAGGAGGTGGGTGGAGGGGTAAATCATTGCGCGCCGGGGCTGGTGTCGGTGTCGCGGGTCAGCCGCCAGGCCAGCAGGATCAAGGGCATGGTGAGCAGCATCACGGCCATGGCGACCACATTGGTTACCGCCACTTCGCGGGGGCGGCTCAACTGGTTCAGCAGCCACAGCGGCAGGGTCTTCTCGCTGCCAGAGGTAAAGGTGGTGACGATCAGCTCGTCCACCGACAAGGCAAAGGCCAGAATGCCGCCCGCCAGCAGCGCCGTGCCCAGCTGGGGCAGGATGATGTAGCGCAGGGTGGTCAGGGTGTCGGCACCCAGGTCCATCGAGGCCTCGACCAGCCGCGCAGGCAGGCGGCGCAACCGGGCGACCACGTTGTTGTGCACCACCACCACGCAAAATGTGGCGTGGCCCACGGCAATGGTCCAGAAACCGGGGTTCACGTCCATCAGCTTGAAGGCCGCCAGCAGGGCCAGGCCGGTGACGATGCCGGGCAGCGCAATCGGCAGGATCAGCAGGGTGGTGAAGCCGTCCTTGCCAAAAAAGCGGTCGCGGTTCAAAGCTGCCGCCGTCATCGTGCCCAGCACCATGGCGACCAGGGTGGCCATGGCCGCCACGCCCATCGACAGGCTGATGGCCTGCAGGATGTCTTCGCGCTCCCAGGCGCGGGCGAACCAACGCAGCGTGAGCCCGCGCAGCGGGAAGCTGTAGCCGCCGTCATCGCTGTTGAAGGCATACACCACGATGAACAGCAGGGGCAGGTGCAAGAACGCCAGCCCCGCATAGGCCGCCGCGCGCAGCAGGTGTGCGGATTTAAAGCGCATTGAAGGCCCCGAGTCGGCGTGCCACGCCGAGGTAGAGGGTGATCAGCACAATCGGCACGCAGGTAAAAGCCGCCGCCATCGGCAGGTTGCCAATCGTGCCCTGCAAGGTGTAGACCATGCTGCCGATATACAGGCCGGACGGGCCCACCAACTGCGGGATGATGTAGTCGCCCAGGGTCAGCGAGAAGGTGAAGATCGAGCCCGCCACCACACCCGGAAATGCCAGCGGCCAGAGCACGGTGCGAAAGGTTTGCCATGGTTTGGCCCCCAGATCGGCCGAGGCCAGCAGCAAGTTGCCCGGCACGCGCTCAATGGCGGCCTGGATGGGCAGCACCATGAACGGCAGCCAGATGTAGGTAAACACCAGAAACCGCCCCAGGTTCGAGGTGGCCAGTGTCTCACCGCCGATGGCCGGGATGTTCAGCACCGCCTGCAGCACGCCGCGCAGGCCCAGGTGGTCCAGTACCCAATAGACCACGCCCCCCTGCGCCAGCAGCACCGTCCAGGCATAGGCCTTGACGATGTAGCTGGCCCACATGGGCAGCATCACGCCCACGTAGAAAAAGCCTTTTTCCCAGCCCCTGGCGTAGTGGGCCATGTAGTAGGCCATCGGGAAACCCAGCACCACTGTGCCCAGGGTCACGGCCATGGCCATGGACAGGGTGCGCAGCACGATGTCCAGGTTGGCGGCGACCAGCAGGTCCTGGAAGTTTTGGCTGGTCAACTCGGGCGTGACCGACATGGCCAGGTCGTCGAAGGTGAATACGCTTTGTACCAGTAGCGTGAGCAGCGAGCCCACGTAAACCACGCCAAACCACAACAGCGGCGGAGTCAGCAACAGCAGCAGCGTGAGGTTGCGGCGCTGGTACAACAGGTTAGACAGGCGGCGGCGCAGCCCGCCCTGGGTGGCCGCCAGCGGGGGCATGGCGAGGGTCTCAGGCATCCAGCGCCACCATGTGCTCTGGGGCCCAATGCAGGGCCAGTGCGCCTCCTGGCGCGGTGTGGGCCGCCAGAGCGCTGGCGGCCTCGTGGTCCTGCTGCAGGGCGGTGATCATCTGGTCGCCGACCTGGATTTCCAGGCGCTGCGCGGCCCCCAGAAACTGCACCGCCACCAGCGTGCCTTCCACCTGCAGGCGGCCCGCTGGCGCGGCGGCTCCTGCGGCGGCGACGGTGATGTGCTCCTGGCGCACGGCAAACGCCTGGCTGGTACCGGTAATGCGCTGCGCCAGGGCGGCATCCACCACATTCGCGCTGCCCACAAAGTTGGCCACAAAACGGGTGCGCGGCTGGCGGTAGAGCTCGCGCGGCGTGGCGATCTGCTCGATCTGCCCGCGGTTGAAGACGGCGATGCGGTCGGACATCGACAGGGCTTCGCTCTGGTCGTGTGTTACGTACACAAAGGTGATCCCCAGCTTGCGGTGCAGCACTTTCAGCTCCACCTGCATTTGCTCGCGCAGCTTCAGGTCCAGCGCGCCCAGGGGTTCGTCCAGCAGCAGGATGCGGGGCCGGTTGACCAGTGCGCGGGCCAGCGCCACCCGCTGGCGCTGGCCGCCGGAGAGCTGGGCCGGGGTGCGCAGCGCGTGGTCGGGCAGGGCCACCATGTCGAGTGCTTCGCGGGCCTTGGTGTGGCGCTGCGCCAGGGGCATCTTGCGCACCATCAGTCCGTAGGCCACGTTGTCCAGCACGTTCATGTGCGGAAACAGGGCGTAGTCCTGGAACACGGTGTTCACGTCACGCGCATAGGGCGGCGTGCCCGCGGCTTCCTGGCCAAACAGTGTCAGGCTGCCGCTGCTGGGCTGCTCGAAGCCCGCCATCAGGCGCAGCGAGGTGGTTTTGCCGGAGCCCGAAGGCCCCAGCATCGAGAAGAACTCGCCCTCCTGCACCGTGAAGCTCACCCTGTCCAGCGCCTTGACGCTGCCGTAGTGGCGCGACACGCCGCTAAAGGCTATGGCCTCCTGCCCCACCTTCAGCGTCCGCCCATGATGGCGATGTAGTCCATGGTCCATTTGCCGTATGGCACGCAGCTGCCCTGGGTGCTGCATTTGGCCTGCGGTGTTTTCCAGAACTTGACCTCGGTGAACCGGTCGTAGCCGTTGTCTTTGCAGAAGTCGCTGCCGCCCGGCGCCTTGGCCTTGCAGGCCGCGCCCACCACCGGGTTGGCGCCGAACCACTCGGCCAGCGGGGCCTGTACCTTGTCGCTCAGCGAGTACTCCATCCATTTGTAGGCGCAGTTGGGGTGCTTGGCGTTGGCGTGCAGCATGGTGGTGTCAGCCCAGCCGGTGACCCCTTCCTTGGGGACAGTGGAGGCGATGGGCTTCTTTTCGGCCTGCAGCGCGTTCACCATGTAGCCCCATGAGCCGGAGGCCACCACGCCTTCGTTCTTGAAGTCGTTCATCTGCACCGTGGAGTCGTGCCAGTAGCGGTGCGTCAGGGCTTTCTGGCCGCGCAGCAGCGCCAGTACGGCGGCGTACTGTTTGTCGTTGAGCTCGTACGGGTCCTTGATACCCAGCTCGGGCTGTTTGCCCATCAGGTACAGCGCGGCATCTGCGATGTAGATGGCGCCGTCATAGGCCTGTACCCGGCCCTTGTTGGGTTTGCCATCGGGCAAGACCGTGGGCTCAAACACCACCGACCAGGACTTGGGGGCTTCCTTGAACACGCTGGTGTTGTACATCAGCACATTGGGGCCCCACTGGTAGGGCACGCCGTAGTGCTTGCCGCCCACTGTATGCCAGTCGGCGTTTTGCAGGCGCGCGTCCACGTTTTTCCACGAGGGCACCAGGGCCGGGTTGATTTCCTGCACCAGCTTGGACGCTACCAGCCGCAGGCTGGCATCGCCCGAGGCCGTCACCAGGTCGTAGCCGCCCAGTTTCATCAGCGACACCATCTCGTCCGAGGTGGCGGCCGACTTGGCGTTGACCTTGCAGCCGGTGTCCTTTTCGAACGCGGTCACCCAGTCGTAGTTCTTGTCGGTTTCGCCGCGTTCGATGTAGCCCGCCCAGGCAATGATGTCGAGGCGACCTTCGCCCTTGCCGATGGCCGTGGGTGGGGCGGCCAGCACGGAGGCGGCAGCGGCGACGGCCAACAGGCCGGTAGAGATCACGCGGGTGGTGGACATGGGGAATTTCCTCACTTTGGGGTTCGGGCTATGGAGCTAAGCCATCTTAGGAGCCGGTACCAGCCCGAGCCATACCCCCGCGCCAATACAATCCATCGGTAAAACAGAAACCTCGTACCCCTTTGCGCCAAAATAGTGATTTACCCTAGGTTCCACGCGGGTAGGTAGCCCGGTTTTCCATCGGAATCGCCCAAAACGGTGTCTATCTTGTGAGTATCCCGCCCCATGAGCACCTCCTTCAAGAGCATTCGGTATTTCATAGCGGTGGCCGAATCGGGTTCGATAACGGCTGCGATCCACGACCTGGGCGTGTCGCAGTCGGTGGTGTCGCAGGCCATCGCCCAGATCGAGGCAGACCTGGGCACGCTGCTGTTTGACCGGCGTGCGCGCGGCATGTCTTTGACGCACGCGGGCCACCAGTTTTTGCGCCACGCCCACCAGATCGAGGTGGCCATGCGCAACGCCCGCGATGCCCTGTCGTCGCGGCCGCACACCGTCACCGGCAGCCTGAACATCGGCGTGACCAGCCTGATGGTGGGCTACTACCTGCCGTTTTTGCTGGACCGGTTTCGCCGGGTGTTTCCGCGCATCCAGGTGCAGATCACCGAGGACCGGCGCGATTACCTGGAGCACCTGCTGGTCAGCGGCGAGCTGGATGTGGCCCTGATCGTGGTGTCGCAGTTGCAGAATCCCCGCGCCCTGGCCACCGAGACCATTCTGCGGTCGGGCTGGCGCGTGTGGTGCCCGGTGAACCACCGCCTGGCCAGCGAGGCCAAGGTCGAGGCCGCCGACCTGGCCCAGCAGCCCCTGGTGCTGCTGCAGGTGGACGAGCTGGGCGATGCCACCACCGCGCTGTGGAACACCGGGGGGGCCGAACCCAATGTGCTGATCCGTACCTCGTCGGTCGAGGCGGTGCGCAGCCTGGTGGCCACCGGCGCGGGCTGCTCGGTACTGCCCGACATGCTGTACCGCCCCTGGTCGCTGGAGGGCGACCGCATCGAAGCCCGGCCCCTGGCGCACAGCCTGCCGCTACTGGAAGTGGGGCTGGCCTGGCGCAAAGGGGCGGTTCTGGGCGAGCCGCTGCGCAACTTTCTGACGGCGGTGCGCCCCACGCTGGACGGGCACCACACCGGGGCCCATGGCTTGCCGCGCTGATAGCCGGGACGCGCCAGGTACACGGCGATAATAGAAGGCTCCATCGACCCACTTGCCCGAAGAATGAACGACATGACCCAGCCCGTTTTCACCGTTGCCGACATCCGCAAGACCTTCCTCGACTTCTTTGCCTCCAAGGGCCACACCGTGGTCGCCAGCAGCTCGCTGGTGCCGGGCAACGACCCCACGCTGATGTTCACCAACTCCGGCATGGTGCAGTTCAAGGACGTGTTCCTGGGCACCGACAAGCGCCCCTACGTGCGCGCCGCCTCGGTACAGGCCTGCCTGCGCGCCGGTGGCAAGCACAACGACCTGGAAAACGTGGGCTACACCGCCCGCCACCACACCTTCTTCGAGATGATGGGCAACTGGAGCTTTGGCGACTACTTCAAGCGCGAATCGCTGAAATGGGCCTGGGAACTGCTCACCCAGGTCTACAAACTCCCGCCTGAGCGCCTGCTGGCCACGGTGTACGAAGAAGACGACGAAGCCTTCGACATCTGGACCAAAGAGATCGGCCTGCCGCCCGAGCGTGTGATCCGCATCGGCGACAACAAGGGCGGCCGCTACAAGAGCGACAACTTCTGGATGATGGCCGACACCGGCCCCTGCGGACCCTGCAGCGAGATCTTCTACGACCACGGCGACCACATCGAAGGTGGCCCCCCAGGCAGCCCCGGTGAAGACGGCGACCGCTTCATCGAGATCTGGAACAACGTGTTCATGCAGTTCAACATGGCCGAGGACGGCTCGGTCACGCCGCTGCCCGCGCCCTGCGTGGACACCGGCATGGGCCTGGAGCGCCTGGCCGCCATCCTGCAGCACGTGCATAGCAACTACGAAATCGACATCTTCGACGCGCTGATCAAGGCTGCATCGCGTGAAACGGGTGAGGCAGACCTGGGCCACAAGAGCCTGCGCGTCATCGCCGACCACATCCGCGCCACCTCCTTTTTGGTCAGCGACGGCGTGATCCCCGGCAATGAAGGCCGCGGCTACGTGCAGCGCCGCATCATCCGCCGCGCCATCCGCCATGGCTACCTGCTGGGCCAGACCAAGCCCTTCTTCCACAAGCTGGTGCCCGACCTGGTGGCCCTGATGGGTGCGGCCTACCCGGCGCTGGCGGCGCAGCAAGAGCGCATTGCCGAAGTGCTGAAGGCCGAAGAAGAACGTTTCTTCGAAACCCTGGCCATGGGTATGGAAATTCTGAACGCCGCGCTCACCGACGGCGTGCAAGTGCTGCCCGGCGACGTGGCCTTCAAGCTGCACGACACCTACGGCTTCCCGTTGGACCTGTCGGCCGACGTGTGCCGCGAGCGCGGCCTGTCGGTGGACGAGGCCGGTTTCACGGCCGCCATGGAAGCCCAAAAAGCCAAAGGCCGCGCGGCAGGCAAGTTCAAGATGGACCGCGCGCTGGAATACACCGGGGCCGACAACGCCTTCGTGGGCTATGAGAAACTCGAAGCTACTGCAAAAATCGTAGCGCTCTACGCTGATGGAACCAGCGTAGCCGCCCTGAAAGTAGGCCAAACCGGCACCGTGGTACTGGACACCACGCCGTTCTATTCCGAATCCGGCGGCCAGGTGGGCGACGAGGGCGTGATCACCAGCGGCTCGGCCCGCTTTGCGGTGGGCGACACCCAAAAGATCAAGTCCGATGTGTTCGGCCACCAGGGCACGCTGGAGGCGGGCACGCTGAACGTGGGCGACACCGTCACCGCCAGCGTCAACACTGCTTTGCGCGCCGCCACCCAGCGCAACCACTCGGTCACCCACCTGATGCACAAGGCCCTGCGCGAAGTGCTGGGCACCCATGTGCACCAAAAGGGCAGCCTGGTGAACGCCGAACGCACCCGCTTCGACTTCACCCACAACGCCCCGGTCACCGACGCGCAAATTTTGCAGATCGAGCAAATAGTCAACGCCGAAATCCTGGCCAACGCCGCCACCCACGCCGAGCTGATGGACATCGAATCCGCCCAGAAGACCGGCGCGATGATGCTGTTTGGCGAGAAGTACGGCGAAATCGTGCGCGTGCTCAGCATCGGCAGCACGCAAGAACTCTGCGGCGGCACCCACGTGCAGCGCACCGGCGATATCGGCCTGTTCAAGGTGGTTGCTGAGGGCGGTGTGGCCGCCGGCATCCGCCGTATCGAAGCCATCACCGGTGAAGGCGCGCTGGCCTACCTGCAAGACCTGGAGTGCACCGTCACCCAGGCCGCAGGCAGCTTCAAGGTCCAGCCCGCCGAGTTGCAAGCCCGCGTCACGCTGGCGCTGGACAACATTAAGGCGCTGGAAAAAGAAGTCGCCCAGCTCAAGGGGAAGCTGGCTTCCAGCCAGGGTGACGAGTTGGTCAATACCGCCATCGACATCAACGGCACCAAGCTGCTGGCCGCCAAGCTCGAGGGTGCCGACACCAAGACCCTGCGCGACACCATGGACAAGCTCAAAGACAAGCTGAAAACCGCCGTCATCGTGCTGGCCGCGGTAGACGGCGACAAGGTGCAAATTGCGGTGGGCGTGACCAAGGACAGCGTCGGCAAGGTGCAGGCCGGAGCCCTGGCCAACTTCGTCGCCAGCCAGCTCGGCGGCAAAGGCGGCGGCAAACCCGATATGGCCATGGCCGGTGGCACCGAGCCCGCAAAATTGCCTGCGGCGCTGGCGTCCGTTCAAGCCTGGGTGGCTGAGCGACTGTAAATCAGCTTGCTCTTAAAAAGAGAGCTGCCCGTGCTTATCTAATAAGCGCAGGCAGCTCTTTTTGCTTTAAAGATGGTGGACTGACATTACCCTCCAGACCCCAAAGACCCAGTAGCGTAGCGGGCCTCCCCCACATGGGTCCGAAGCCGGTGTAAATTGAGCCTGTCGCGCGCTGTCGTGAGCCTGACTTGCCGGGGGGCAGTCGGGGGCGCGCGATGCCAATGTGGGGAGACGGATGTGCGTTGCTATTCCTATGTGCGGTGTCTGGTGCTGGCCTGGGCGGTGTTGTTGGCGGGGTCGGCCCAGGCGGTGTCGGTGGCTTTCATCAACCCGGGCAATTCCGACGAGATCTACTGGGTGGGGGCTGCGCGGGCCATGGCGGCGGCGGCCAGCAGCCTGGGTTGGGAGTTGGAGGTGCAGTATGCCCAGCGCGACCCGTTGCGCGTGCTGGCGCTGGCCCGCGCTTTGGTGGCCCGGCCCAAGGCGCAGCGGCCCGACTACGTGGTGTTCTCCAACGACAGCGCCACGGGTGTCGAGTTGCTGCGCCTGTTTGACGGCTCCGGCATCCGGTGTTTCATGGCCTTTAGCGGCTTTACGGCTGCCGAGGAGCAGCAGTGGGGCAAGCCGCGGCAGCATTTCAAGCAATGGATTGGCTCGCTGGAGCCCTTGGCCGAGGAGGCTGGCTACCTCACGGGCAAGGCCCTGATCCAGGCGGGGCGTGCCGCCCGCGCCCAGGCCGCAGACGGAAAACTGCACCTGCTGGCCATCGCTGGCGACCGCTCCACCATCAGCTCGGTTCGGCGCAACCAGGGCCTGCGGCGCGCCCTGGCCGAGGCCGACGATGTGGTGCTGGACCAGATGGTCTATGCCGGCTGGAGCCGCGAAAAAGCTGCCGAAAAAAGTGCCTGGCTGTATGACCGCTACCCGTCTGCGCGCTTGCTGTGGGCGGGCAATGACCTGATCGCCTTTGGCGCCATGCAGACGCTGGAGCAGCGCGGTGGCCAGCCGGGCAAGAGCATGCGGTTCAGCGGCATCAACACCTCTACCGAGGCCATGGAGGCGCTCAAGTCCGGCCGCCTGACGGCGCTGGCCGGAGGGCATTTCATGGCCGGTGCCTGGTCCCTGGTGATGCTGTTTGATTACCACCATGGGCGCGATTTTGCCGACGAAGGTCTGCAATTGGAGCGCCCGATGTTTGTGCTGTTCACCCCGGCCATGGCCGAGAAGTTCGAGGCCCGGTTTGGCCAGCGCTATGACAGTGTGGACTTCCGGCGCTACAGCAAAGTGTTAAATCATGTAACAACTCGTTACAGCTTTGAATTTGCTCCGCTTTTGTACTGATTGCACAATGCCCGCATGCCCAATCTCCCATTCCGGTCCCTGGCCGGGCATCTGATCCGCAATACGCTGGGCTTGGCGCTGTGCTGCATGGTGGGGGTCTTTGGGGTGCAGGCCGCGTTGATGGTGCAGCAGCACCGGAAGGAATTCCAGCGCTTGGTCGACGACATTGCCAAGACCAGCGTGCCTTTGCTGGCCGTGAGTCTGTGGGACATCGAACCGCGCACCGTGCAGCAGCAGGTCAACCTGGTGGCCGAACGTCCACAGGTGGGTTATGTGCTGCTGCAGACCGGCGCCGGGCGGCAGTTTGAAGCGGGCGACGCCCGTCTGGGGCTGCGGACCGACAGCCGCCACATCTCCATTCCGAACCCGCAGGGCACCGGTGAGTTGGGGGAACTGCAGCTCTGGGGCAACCCGGATTTTGAAGTCCAGGAGATCGTGCACGCCGCCTGGACGGTGCTGGCCGGGTACGGGTTTTTCACCGTGCTGGTGTGCAGCCTGATGGCCAGCATGTTGCGGCGTGAGTTGCAAATGCCGCTGCAGCGCCTGGCCCGATTTGCCAGCGATTTGACCCCCCAGACCCTGGTGCAGCCCCTGGTGCTGGACCGCCCAACGCGTGCGCGCACCGATGAAATCGACCAGGTGGCCGAGGGTTTTTCCATACTCCAGAATGGGTTGCGCGCGCACATCGCCGACCTGGACCGGATGGTGGCCCAGCGCACCCAGCAGCTGGAAGCGCTGGCCGAAGCCAACCACCTGCTGTCCATCACCGACCCCCTGACCGGCTGCCTCAACCGCCGTACCCTGGAGTCGCGCCTGCTGGAGGATATCGAGCGGGCCCAGCGCTACCAGCGGCCGTTTTCGGTGATCAGCCTGGACCTGGACCACTTCAAGCGCATCAATGACCGCTACGGCCATGCGGGCGGCGATGCCGTGCTGTGCGCCACCGTGGAGCATTTGCGCCGGGCGACCCGCTCCCGGCTGGATTGGATGGTGCGCCTGGGCGGCGAAGAGTTTCTGCTGGTACAGCCCGAAACGGTGTTGGCCACCGCGCTGCGCAATGCCGAGCGCCTGCGTGAGTTGCTGGAGACCACCCCGGTCCTGTTCGACGGCCACGAGATCGCCATCACCGCCAGCTTTGGCGTGGCCCAATGGCAACCCGACCAGGGCACGTCGGATTTGCTGCACCAGGTGGATGCCTTGCTGTACCAGGCCAAGACAGCGGGCCGCAACCGGGTGTACCCAACGGACAGGCGCCTGGTTGCTATCTAATTAATAGCTGCTTGCGCTTGTCGGATCAGCACGAGAGGCTGATTTTCTTCAAGACGCCACCAGGTTCTTGTACACGCCGCAGCCCACCGCCAGGTCATCGACCAGCTGCACAAACGACATCTTGGTCTGCACCCGGCCGGTGGTCGGGTTGGTGATGTCGTACTCCACCCAGCCGGGCTCCTGCTCGGCCTGGGCGAAGATGGCGTGCAGCAGGCCTGCACCGTCGATACCGGCGATGTCCTGCACGCGGGTTCCGACCTTGGCCGCGTTGCCGCCAAAGGCCACATAGCTGCCGTTGCGGTCCAGCACAAACACGTACATGTCGCGGTCAAAGAAGCCCTGCGTGGTGCTGGTCAGGTCGCGCAGAAAACTGTCGCGCGAGGTACCCCGGCGGCGGTGGGCCAGGGCGCGCTCCACCAGGGCCATGGCCTCCTCGGCCGAGCCTTGCTGCAGCTTGAACAGGGATACCGCTTCCACCAGGGTCGAGGCCCGGCTTTCCAGGGTCGAGGCCTGGGTCACGGCGTTTTCGACCATCTGGGCGTTTTGCTGGGTGATTTCGTCGAGCTGGCGTACCGCGGCCGTGATCTCGCTCAGGCCGGAACTCTGCTCGGCGCTGGAGTTGGAGATCTGCGCCATATTGGTCGCCACGTCGCGGATGCCGCTGACGATAGCCGTCATGCTGGTGCCTGCCGTGCGGATCTTCTGCACGCTGCTGCCCACCTGGGTGCTGGAGGCCCCGATCAGCAGGCGGATTTCTTTCGATGCCTCGGCCGAGCGCTGCGCCAGCGAACGCACCTCGCTGGCCACCACCGCAAAACCGCGGCCCGATTCGCCTGCGCGGGCGGCTTCCACCGCGGCGTTCAGCGCCAGAATGTTGGTCTGGAAGGCCAGCCCGTCGATCACTCCCACGATCTCGTCCATGCGCTTGGCGCTGCCCTGGATGGCCTCCACCGAGGCAATGGCTTCGGCCATGGTGGTGGCCCCCAGGTTGGCGGCATCGCGTACCCGGGCGGCCTGGGTGTTGGCCTGGCTGGCGGTTTGCGCCGTGTCCTGGACGGTGCTGGAGAGTTGCTCGACGCTGGCGGCGGTTTGCTCCAGGTTGGCGGCCTGCTGCTCGGTGCGGTCCGACAGGGCGCGGTTGCCGCTGGCCAGGCTCTTGCCCGAATGCGCCACAAAGGCCGCGTTGCTGCGTACATTGGCCACCATGGCCGATACCTTGGTGCCGATCTGCTGGGTCGCAGCGGCCAGCAACGCCAGCTCGTCGGTGCCGCGCTGCACCAGGCCCAGCCGCAGATCGCCCTGGACCAGCTGGTCCATGGCCCGGCGCACCTGGGCCAGGTCCTGGGTGAAGCTGCTGTAGAAAGCCAGCAGCAGGTAGGCCGACACCAGTACGCTGCCGCCGCTGAGCCAGACCGTGCCTGCACCGCGGGTGCCTGACAGGGCGTACTCCAGCAAGACCACGAGCGGGGGTGCCAGCAGCACGGCCGCCAGCAGCAGAATCTTGCCACCCAGGCGCAGGCGCCGCATCAGCCACAGGCCGGGTGAAAACACGGTTTGGAAAATCATGCGCTTGTCTCCCTAGTTATGACGGGTGCTTCTAACTGCGTCTGCTGACGGCAAACTGTCAATAAATGTAACCGCTATGAAAAAAGTAGCTGCTTACGCCCATGGAATAAGCGCCAGGGCCTGATTTTTTATAAATGCAGTGAACGGCCCTAGAGGAACGCCAACGTGGCGATGTCGTCGTGGCGCAGGCCGGTGCCCAGGGTTTTCAGGCGGTCGAAGCTGCCGTCTTGCAGTGCGGCGCGGGCCAGGTGCTCGGCGCACTCGGCGCAGCGGGCTTCGTTGACCTCGCGGGCTTTGCCGTGGGCGGCGTGCACGGTGTCGGCGTAGCCCAGCAGGCGGGCGGCGGTGTGGGGCCGGTTTTCCAGCGCCGCCAGCAAGGCCAGGTTGTCGACGGCATAGACCTGGGCATCGAAGTGCAGCACCTGCGGCCAGCAGGCTTGCACCAGGGCGCGGGCCTGCACCGTGTCGCCCTTGGCCAGCCAGGCGCCGGTCAGGTGCAGCTGCACCAGCAGCAGGGTGGCCATGTGGCGGGTGTTGGCCAGCCGGGCCTGCAGCGCCAGGTAGCGGGCGATGGACGCATCCACCCGGCCCGCGGCCAGCTCCATGTAGGCAATGATGTCCTCGCCGCGCAGCAGGGCTTCGGAGTGGCCGGCCAGCGCGTCCAGGGCGGCCTTTTGCAGCAGTTGCTCGATGGCAGCATCGAAATTGCCCTCCACGAAGTTGCAGGTCAGCGAGGCAAACAGGCCGTAGCTGCGCACGATGGGCGGCCAGGCCGGGTCTTCCATGGCCCACATTTCGGCCAGCACTTCGCGCTGCTCCTGGCGTTGCTCCAGGTTTGGGGTGGGCCCGTAGGTAAGGGCGTAGACCAGGGCGGCCAGGGCGTGGTACAGATTGCGCTTTTCACCGGGCTGGGCGCGGTACAGGCTGGCGGCACGGCGGGCCAGGCGGCAGGCCAGGGCCGGTTGGCGGTAGGCCCAGAAGTAGGCGGCGCGGCTGGACCAGCGGGCCTGCAGGCCGGCGGGGAGTTGGTCGGTGGCCAGCAGGGCGGTGGCCTGCCAGACGTAGCGGCGTTCGCGGCGGCGGTCGCTGGTCAGGGCCTCGGCCAGGCCGGGGGCGATGGCCACGGCGGTCTGCGGGTCGTACTGGATGGCCCAGGCCAGGGCTTCGCGGCCATTGGCCAGGTCGGGGGCCAGGGCCTTGTACCAGTCGTCGATGCGCTGTTGGCCGCTGAAGAAGTCGCTGTCGGCCTGCTCGAACAGCTGGCGCATGGCCAGGGCGTGGCGTTGGTGCAGGGCCGGGTCTTCCTGGGCGGCACTGAGCTGCTCCAGCGCATAGCTGCGGGGCGTGTCGAGCAGGCGGTAGCGCGGTGTGTCACCACCGTCGGCAATCACCAAGGAGCGGTCAACCAGCGCGCCCAGCACATCCACCACGGCCCAGGCATCCAGCGTACTGTGGCTGGCCGTGTCGGCCACCACCTGCTGGGCCAGTTCGAGCGAAAAGCTGCCCACGAACACGCCCAGGCGGCGGAACACGGTTTGCTCGGTGGCATCCAGCAGGCCGTAGCTCCACTCCAGCGCGGCACGCAGGGTTTTTTGCCGCGCAGGCGCGCCCCGGCCACCCCCGTTGAGCAGGCGCAGACGTTCGTTGAGCGAGCGGGCCAACGGCACCAGGCCCAGCAGCGGCACGCGGGCGGCGGCCAGCTCGATGGCCAGTGGCAGGCCGTCCAGGCGGCGGCAAATCTCCACCACCGTGGCCAGATTCTGCGGGGTGAGCTCAAAGCGCCGGTCGGCCGCCTGGGCGCGCTCGGCAAACAGGGCCACTGCGCCATATTGGCGGGCCACGTCCAGCGGCGCGCTCTGCTCTGGCAGGGCCAGCGCATCCAGCCGGTAGACCCATTCGTTGGCCAGCTTGAGCGGGGCCTGGCTGGTCACCAGCACCTGCAGCTGCGGCGCGGCCTGGTGCAGGGCTTGCAGGATGCGGGCGACTTCGTCCAGCAAATGCTCGGCGTTGTCGATGGCGATCAGCATCTGCAGCGGGCGCACGGCCTCCATCAGGCCCTTGAGCGGGTCGCCGTGGCCGGTTTGCAGGCCCAGGGCCCCGGCCACCGTGCTGGCCACGAATTCGGGGGCGGTCTGCCCGGCCAGATCAACCCAGGCCACGCCGTGCTGGTGGGCGCTGCGCCGGGCATGCAGCAGCCACTGGGCCAGCAGCGACTTGCCAATGCCGCCCGCGCCTACGATGGTCAGTAGGCGGTGCTGTCCCATCAGGGTGTCGAGGTTGGACACATCCAGCGTGCGGCCGATCAGCGGGGTCAGTACCAGCGGCAGGTGGGTCAGGTTGGGATGGGCTCCGGGCGCAGGTGCCGGAGGCGGCGATGCGGCAGCGGCAAGTGGCGTGGTGTCGGTGGGCTCCAGCGCAAAGCGGTAGCCACGGCCCGGAATGGTCACGATGGCCTGCGGCCCCAGCAGCTTGCGCAGCGCCGATACCTGGGCCTGCAGGTTGTTTTCTTCCACCACCAGGCCGGGCCAGGCCAGGTCGAGCAGCTCGTCCTTGGACACCACGCGGTCGCGGTGGTGCAGCAGGGCCATCAGCACGTCAAAGGCCCGCGCGCCGGGGCTGGTGGCGGCTCCATCCACCAGCACCACGCGCTGGGAGGGACGCACTTCAAAGCGGCCAAATCGGTAACTGTTCAACAACAAAGGTCCCCTGGATGTCAGTTTTTAAATGTAACGCACAGCCTGGATTTTGGCGATTCTGCGCATTTATGCACGGTTTCAGAAGTTTTCAGGCCCGCTTCAGCCGGCTTAAGGACGCCATCCCGCAAGCAGAGGAAAGTCCATCCCTGTGGTGAAGACCCCCCTGCTTAGCCGATTGTCAAGGACATATTTATGAACTTTGAACCTTTTGATCCCTTTGAGCGCTCCGAGCCGTTGCCGCCACCGCCGCTTGCCGACAAGCCATCGGCCCACTACTTCGACCGCGCGGGATGCGTGTGGATCGTTGCCTGTGTGCTGCTGGCCGGATCGGCCGGGCGGCTGCTGCCAGCGTTGGCGGAGCCCGGCGGCCTGCACCATGCGCTGGTGGTCCTGGGGCTCGCACAGGAGCCCGCGGACGGCGGCAAAGCCCCTACCACGGTGGCCAGCCTGCCAGCGCAGGATGCGAAGCCGTCCCAGCCTATACGGGATGTGCTGTTCAAGCAAGAAATCGGGCCGCTGGTGCCCGCCATTCTTCGTCAATTTTGAGGACGCGGACCATGGCCCGCGTGACCGACTTTGCCCGAGGCCGTGGGTGCCGGGTGGTGCATCCACCCGGTCCATCCGGCGGTTTCGGATTCCCCGTGCTGCGGCCTTTGCCGCGCTTGTTTGGCCCATTCAGCGCTTCCGTGAGGGAGTGGAGGAGAAAAATCATGCTGATCCCATCGTTGATGACCCACACCGCGCCCCGTGTGTTGATTGCCGAAAGCCATGCCGAGACCCTGCTGCAGTGCGCCGAGGCGGTGCAGGGCGACGCGCAGCTCAGTCTGGCCGCCGCCGTGTCCACCGGCGCTGCCGCCATTGCCATGATGGACCAGTGCACGCCCGACGTGGTGGTGGTCGATCTGCTGCTGCAGGACATGCCCGCCGTCCAGGTGATCCGCCACGTGGCCTGGCATTTTCCGCAGGCCGACATCGTGGTGCTGGCCCAGTTTGGCGACGACGAGCAGGTGCTGCAGTGCATTGAGGCCGGGGCCACCGCCTATTTGTTCAAGGACAGTGCCGCCGAATGCCTGGCGCAGAGCATCCACCTGTGGCGCGAGGGCAGCGCCCCCATCAGCCCCGGCATGGCGCGCCGGGTGTTGGGGCGCTTTCACCTGCGGCTGGGCACGGGCACCGGCTCGGCCTGGGCGTTTCCGCTGCGCGAATCGACCCACCCGCTGAGCGCCTGCGAGGCCGGCATCTTGCGTTGGATTGCCCGCGGCATGAGCCTGGAGCAGGTTGGTGCGCTGGCCGCCCACCCGCAGCAGGGCGTGCTGGCGCATGTGAAAAAAATCTACCGCAAGCTGGCCGCCCACGCGCGCGGCGAGAGCCTGGCGGACACCGACGCATCCGACATCCAGATCGTGGCCCTGGGTTCTGCCAGCAACCGGCGCGCCCAGGCCCTGCCATCCCCCCGATTTTCATTTTTCAAATAAGGAGTTTTTATGCGAGTGACCTCGGCACGCCCCAAACCCATGCCCCCGCGCCGGGCCATCCGCGGGCCCTGGGTGTCCGCCCTGTTGTGGCTGTTGTTTTGCGCTGCCATGGTGGCAGTGGCCCTGTTTTTAACCCCGCGGATCGGCGCGATCTACGCGTCGCAGGACCAGGGCCTGCCGCCCGAAGTCCAGGCACCTGCGCTGGCTGGCGCCGACGGCGAGCATGCCGTCGCCATGGCCGCCATCGTGCTGTACCCGAACGAAACGATGGCGGTCATACGCTGAGGCTTCTGGCGCTGTCAAAGCGCCGCGCCTGCCCGGTTACCGGGTCGGTAAAGGCGATGGAGCGGGCCAGCAATTGCAAGGGGGCCGTGTAATCGTCATCGGCAATGTTGACCACCTCGGGGTAGAAGCGGTCGTTGCGGATGGCCACGCCCAGCGCCGCCATGTGCACCCGCAGCTGGTGGGTACGGCCCGTGATGGGCGACAGCCGGTAGCGCGCCCACTCGCCCAGGCGCTCCACCAGGGCCATATGGGTTTCGGAATTGGGCTCGCCCGGCATCTCTTTGTAGCGAAAAAACGGCTCGCCGGGCACGATCTGGCTGCGGTACACGCCGGCCAAATTGGCGCGCCAGGGCGCAATCGCCTCGTAGTGTTTGTGCACTTCGCGCTGTTTGAACAGCGCGTGGTAGGCCGCCCGCTCGTCTGGCTGGATGGCAAACAGCGCCACCCCGGCGGTTTCGCGGTCCAGCCGGTGCAGCGGGGCCAAGGTGTCGATGCCCAGCGATTGCTTGAGCCGCACCAGCAGCGTCTCCTGCACAAACCGCCCCGCGGGCAGGGTGGGCAGGAAATGCGGCTTGTCCACCACCACCAGGTGCGCGTCCTGGAACAAGACCGTCGCCTCGAACGGAATGCGCGGCTCTATGGGCAGGTGCCGGTAGTAGTACAGCCGGGTGTGCGGGCGGTAGGCGGCAGTGGGCGGCACCGGCAAGGCCTGTTCGTCCAGCACCAGCCCGTCGTGCATGCGCTGCAGCCAGACGGTGCGCTCCACAGTGGGAAAACGCTCTGCGAAGAAATCGATGACGGTGGGCCAATTACCGCCGGGCAGGCCGACGGTGCTGGGGCCCACGCCATCACGGGTGGGAAGGTTCACACCCGTTGGAACACCACATCCCACACGCCGTGGCCCAGCTTGATGCCGCGGTTTTCGAACTTGGTGAGCGGGCGGTATTCGGGCTTGGGCGCGTAGTCGGCGGCGGTGTTTTTCAGCAGCGGCTCGGCGCTGAGCACTTCCAGGATCTGCTCGGCGTAGTTTTGCCAGTCGGTGGCGCAGTGCAGGTAGCCGCCGATTTTCAAGCGCGCGGCCAGTTTGGCCACCAGCGGGGCTTGCAGCAGGCGGCGCTTGTTGTGCTTCTTTTTGTGCCAGGGGTCGGGGAAGAAGACGTGCACACCGTCCAGGCAGCCGGGCGGCAGCATGTGGTCCAGCACCTCCACGGCATCGTGCTGGCAGATGCGGATATTGGTTTGCCCCTCTTCGCCGATGCGTTTGAGCAGCGCGCCCACGCCCGGCGTGTGCACTTCGCAGCACAGAAAGTTCTTCTCGGGCAACAGCGCGGCAATGCTGGCCGTGGCCTCGCCCATGCCAAAGCCGATTTCCAGGATGGTTGGGGCGCTGCGGCCAAACGTGGCCTCCAGGTCCAGCGGCGCGTTGCGGTAGGGCAGCAGGAACTGCGGCCCCAGGGTTTCAAACGCCTTGGCCTGGCCGACCGTGGTGCGGCCGGTGCGCAGCACGAAGCTCTTGATGGTTTTGTGGTGGGCGGGGGCGGCTGGGCTAGGGGCAGGGGCGATTTCGGGAGGGAGTTCGGTGTGCATGGCATCAATTCATTAATCTGGACACGGTGGCGGGGCGGCGTAAAACCGCACGGCCCACCGGCCCAACAGGGCTACACCATACCAAACCGCGGGCCACCCTTGCGCGGCGAGCATGCCCGCTCCGCCACCCACTGGCCTTGCGCGTCCCAGGTGCGCCATGTGCCGGGCTTGAGCAGATGGGGAATTGGCAACCTGCCGAGCACGCCGGGCAGCTTGGCAAACGCCCCTTGCCCCACCGCCCGCCCACCCAGCGGGAAGTTCCAGGTGGGCGTGGTTGCCGCCGTCACCGGGGTGGCCAGGGCCCGGGCCAACTGGCTGGCGATGCCTTGGAGGATGGCCCCGGCATGGCAGGCGTCCAGCAGGATCGGCTCGCCATGCCACACCCCGCTGTCACGCACCAACTGCGCCAGCGCCGCGCCGTCGGCAATGCCTTGCACGCTGTGCGGCGTGGCATGGGCAAAGATGCACAGGTAACCCGGCAGCCGCTTCTCGCGCAGGCCCGAGGCATACAGCCAGCGGTCGCGGGGTTGGATCAGGATGATCTTCTGCCGCTGGGGGTCGATAGTGGCGATCTTGCTCACCATGCGCTGGTGGCGGTCGAGGGCGGTGAAGGGGAGTTGGTGCAGTTCGCGTTTCACTTGCATTTCCACTGCCCCACCCATTGCGCCAGGGCGCTGGCTACATCCCCACCACAGGCCGCCAAACCCAGCACCTGTGCCGCCGCATTCAGCGCCGCCAGCGGCTGCGCCACGTCCAGCGCCTGGGCACCGTTTTGTTTGGAGAGTTTTTCGCCGTTGGGCCCCAGCACCAGGGGTGTGTGCAGGTACTGCGGGGTGGGCAGGCCCAGGGCCTGTTGCAGCCAGATCTGGCGCGGGGTGTTGTCTGCCAGGTCCTGGCCGCGCACCACGTGGGTGATGCCCTGGGCGGCATCGTCCACCACCACGGCGAGCTGGTAGGCCCACAGGCCGTCGGCGCGGCGCAGTACAAAGTCGCCGACCTCTTTGGGCAGGTTTTGCTGCTGCAGGCCGAGCTGGCGGTCGTGCCAGGTCAAAACTCCATCTACTATGGATTTGATAGCTGCTTGCGCTGATGGAATAAGCGCTGGAGGCCAATTTTCTTTAAATGCATCGGTACGCAGCCGCCAGGCCCGCGCAGGCCGACCCAACAGGCCGCTGCGGCAGGTGCCGGGGTAGACCAGTTCGGCATTGCGGCCGCGCACCTGGCCCAGGGCGGCGCAGGCGATCTCGATCTCTTTGCGCGAGCAGGCACAGGGGTAGGCCCAGCCGCTGGCGACCAGCTGGTCCAGCGCCTGCTGGTACCGGGGACCGCGCTGCGACTGGTAGGTGGGCGGCGCGTCCGGGTGCAGGCCGCAGGCGGCGAGCTGCTGCAGGATCAGCGCGTCCATGCCGGGCAGGCAGCGCGGGGTGTCCACGTCTTCGATACGCACCAGCCAGGTGCCGCCATGGGCGCGGGCATCGAGCCAGCTGGCCAGGGCCGCAACCAAAGAGCCCGCATGCAGCGGGCCCGTGGGGGACGGCGCGAACCGTCCGATGTAAGCGCTTTTAGGCAATCGCCAGCGCCATCTCCAGGCCGGAGATGAAAGCGTCTTCGACCCGGTGGCCGATGCACCAGTCGCCACAGGCACCGATGCTGGATTTTTCGTCCCACAGGTGGCTGCGGCCCAGCGGCTGCAGGGTTTGGGCATAGCGCCAGCGGTGCACCGCGGCGTGGGCGGGTTCGGCGCGGATGCCGGTGACCTCGGTAAAGGCTTTCAGCAGCTTGGCCTGCACGCGGGGGGCATCGTCTTCCAGGTGTTCCAGCGACCAGGCGGCGCTGGCCTGCACCGTCCAGCGCTCGATGCTGCCACGCCCGGGCTTGCTGGATTCGCGCGACAGCCAGGCGATGCGGTGGTGGTTGCTGCGGGCTGCGTTCCACTGCGGGCCCAGGTGCGCCATGGTGGGCTGCATGGCCTGGGGAAAGGCCAGCATCAGCGTCCAGCAGGGGGCCACTTGCACCGGGTGGATGTCGCGCACCAGGCGGGCGGCCTGGGCCGAGTTTTGCAGCAGGTCCACGGTTTGCGGATTCGGCATGGCCAGCACTACGGCATCGAATCCCGAAAACACGTGCTGTGCGTCCGCCGCGCCGGGCATGCCGGTGGTGCGCAGCTGCCATTGCTTTTTGTTCATCGGGTCGCGTTCGATGCGGGTCACGTGGGTTTCCAGTTCCAGGCGACCGTCTTCGGCCAGCGGCTTGGCCCAGTGCTTGACCAAACCACTCATGCCCGGCACCGGCACCCAGTGCGGGTCGCGCGAGGGCAGGGCGGCCGAGGCCACGCGGCCAAAGGTGTCGAGCACGCGCACCGAGTTGGCGCTCCAGGGTTTGCACACGCCTTTGGCGGTTTCCAGGGCCAGCGCAAAGCGGGGGTCGCGCACGGTGAAGTACTGCGCGCCGTGGTCAAACGTGCCAAACGAGGTGCTGCGCGTCGACATGCGCCCGCCCGCGCTGCGGCTTTTGTCGAACACCGAAACGTTGTGGCCTGCCTGCACCAGTGTGCGTGCGCAGGCAATACCGGCCATGCCTGCACCGATGACGGCGATCTGGCGGGGGGCTGTAGCACTGGGTTTGTTTGTCATGTGTATTGGTATTCTTTGGAGTGGCTACGGAGTGACGACCAAGCACACTCTACACGCACTGGGCGGGCACCCAGCCAGGGCGTTGCACGCAGGGTCAATTGCTCTGTTGCCGCTCCAGTAATGCGGCCCGCGTGGCTGGGCTTTTGAGCTGCTGCAACCACCATTGCAGGGCCCGCCCGTGGGTGCCGCTGGCCTCGGCGCGCCAGGCGTAGCTGATGCGGAGGATGCGGTTGGGGCGTTCGACCGCGCGGCGCACCAAACGGCCGGTTTCCAGATACGGGCGGGCCAGGCCTTCGGGCAAAAAGCCGCACCCCAGGCCGCGCAACTGGGCCTCCAGCTTGGCGCGCATGCTGGGTACGGTGAGCACGTCCTGACCGCCCAGCAGGCCGTAGGTCAGCGCGTTGCCACGCTGCGTGGAATCGGCCACGGCCACGGCGCGGTGCTGTTGGATCAGGCTGTCGGCCAGCGGCTCGGGCTGGCTGGCCAGGGGGTGGTGCGGTGCCACGGCAAAGATGAAGTGCATGTCGCCCAGCCGGTCGCCAAGGATGTTGCTGTTGGTGGAGTTTTCCATGGCCACGCCAATCGCCAGATCGGCCAGGCCGGTGACCAGCGCGTCCAGGGTGCCATGCAGCACCTCTTCGCGGATCTTCAGGCGGGTCGGTGGGTTCAGCGCAAAAAAGGCTTCGCACAGTTCCATCACGGTGGCGCGCGAAATCACGCTGTCCACAGCAATCGTGAGCTGCGGCTCCCAGCCGGTGGCCACGCGCTTGACGCGGTTGGCCACGGCGTCGATGTCTTCCAGCAGACGCTGCCCTTCGCGCAGCAGCTCGGCCCCGGCCACCGTCAGCTTGGCCTGGCGCGAACTGCGGTCGAACAGCAGCACGTCCAGCGCGTCCTCGATATTGCGCACCCGGTAGGTCAGGGCGCTGGGCACCATGCCCAGGCTGCGGGCGGCGGCGGCAAAGCTGCCCTGGGCGTGGATGGTGACCAGCATGGACAAGGCGTCGGGGGTGAGCACATCGCGGGCAGTTTGCATGGTCGATTCAATTCCGTTCAAATTAATAGAATGATGCCATCAAACGCGGTGGACTTCCACACACCCTTGCAGGTCCAAAATTCAGGCCATGGATTCGATACGCGGATCTTCACTCACCAGGAGTTCACACATGCTCACACTTCGCAAATCCCAAGACCGTGGCCACGCCGACCATGGCTGGCTCAAGTCGCACCACAGCTTTTCGTTTGCCGGTTACTTCGACGAAAAGCACATGGGCTGGGGCAACCTGCGCGTGATCAACGACGACACCATCACCCCCGGTGCCGGCTTTGGCACCCACGGCCACCGCGACATGGAAATCATCAGCTACGTGCTGCAAGGCGAGTTGGCGCACCGCGACACCATGGGCAACGTCAAGGGCATTCCGCCCGGCGACGTGCAGCGCATGAGCGCAGGCCGCGGCGTGCAGCACAGCGAGTTCAACCATGCCGCCGACCAGACCACGCACTTTCTGCAAATCTGGATCGAGCCCAACGTCAAAGGCATCGCCCCCAGCTACGAGCAAAAGACCTTTGCCGAGAGCGAAAAGCGGGGCCTGCTGCGCCTGGTAGCCTCGCCCGACGGCGCCCAGGGTTCGGTGACTTTGCACGCCGATGCACGCCTGTACGCCGGGCTGCTCGACGGCACGGAAACCGCTACCCTGGCGCTGGACCCGGCGCGCAAGAGCTATGTGCACCTGGTGCGTGGTGCGCTGGAAGTCAACGGCATCTTGCTTTCCACCGGCGATGCGCTGCTGATCGACCACGAAACCCAGCTCAGCCTGGACCATGCCAAACAGGCCGAAGTCCTGGTCTTTGACCTGGCTGCTTGAATTTTTTAACCTCACTCTGAAAGAAAACCATGTTTAAAACTCTCCAAAACCCCCTGAGCTTTGTTGGCCGCCTGCTGCTGGCCACCCTGTTTTTGCCCGCGGGCATCAGCAAAATCACCGGCTTTGCTGGCACCGTGGGCTACATCACCTCGGTCGGCCTGCCGTTCCCCACGCTGGCCGCGCTGGCGGCCATTGCGGTGGAAGTGCTGGGTGGTCTGGCGCTGATTCTTGGCCTGGGCACCCGCTTGGCAGCGCTGGTGCTGGCCGGGTTCACCCTGGTGGCCAGCTTCTTCTTCCACGCCTACTGGGCCGTGCCCGCTGAAGCCGTGATGGTGACGCAGCTGCTGTTCATCAAAAATATCGCCGTCGTCGGTGGCCTGCTGACCGTGGCCGCCTGGGGTGCCGGTGCCTGGAGCCTGGATGCCAAACGCGGTGGCTGATCTCCAGTAAAGTGTTTCCCGTTCGCTGTTTTTATCACCCTTGAAAGTCTGTATGACCCAAACTGTTGTTGTGTACCACTCCGGCTACGGCCACACCCAGCGCGTAGCCCAGGCCGTGGCCGAAGGTGCCAGCGCCGAGCTGATCGCCATCGATGCCGAAGGCAATGTGTCTGAAGCCGGTTGGGCCTCGATCAACGCGGCCGATGCCGTCATCTTCGGCACGCCCACCTATATGGGTGGCCCGAGCTGGCAGTTCAAGAAATTTGCCGATGCCACCAGCAAGGCCTGGTTCACCAGCGCCTGGAAAGACAAAGTGTTTGGCGGCTTCACCAACAGCGCCAGCTTCAGCGGCGACAAGCAGGTCACCTTGATCTATCTGCAGACGCTGGCGTCGCAGCAAGGCGGCATCTGGGTCAGCCTGGGCCAAATGCCCAGCAACACCAAGGCCGCAACCCGTACCGACCTGAACAACCTGGGTGGCTCGGTCGGCGTGCTGGTGCAGTCGCCCTCGGACTCCAGCCCCGCTGAAATGTCGCAAGGCGACCTGGACACCGCCAAGCACTACGGCAAACGTGTTGCAGACATCACCGCCAAATTTCTGGCCTAACTGTTGACCCCCTAGGAGCCCGACCATGCCCATCGCCCTGCAACTCACCGGCCATGCCAAAGATTTGGGGGGCGGCTTCGTGGTGCGCCGGGTGCTGCCCGCCGCCGCGCGGCAGTCGGTCGGGCCCTTTTTGTTTTTTGACCACTTCGGTCCCGTGACCGTGCCGCCTGGCGGGGGCCACGCGGTGCGTCCCCACCCGCACATCGGGCTGGCCACGGTCACTTATTTATTTGAAGGCGCGATGCTGCACAGCGACAGCCTGGGCTACGTGCAACAGATCGCGCCGGGCGCCATCAACTGGATGACCGCCGGGCGCGGCATCGTCCATTCCGAGCGGCCACCACCGGCCATGGCCACCACCGCCTACACCAACCACGGCATCCAGCTCTGGGCCGCGCTGCCGCAGGCCTTTGAAGAGGTGGAGCCCAGCTTCACCCACACCCCCGCCGAGGCCATTCCCGAACTGACTGTGGGCGATGCCCAGGTGCGCGTGCTGATCGGCCAGGCCTGGGGCCAGACTTCGCCAGTGGCCACCTTTGCACCCACCCTGTACCTGGACATTGCGCTGCCCGCCGGTGGCCAGCTGGACCTGCCGCCACTGGCGCAGGAGCTGGCGGTGTACCCGGTGGAGGACGGTGTGGAGGTGGACGGCACCCCGCTGGCCGCCCGCACCCTGGCGTTGCTGCAGCCCGGTGTGACCACGCAGATCCGCGCCACCGCTGCCGTTCGCCTGCTGGTGATCGGCGGCGACCCGCTGGACGGCCACCGCTTCATCAGCTGGAACTTCGTCTCCAGCCGCAAAGAGCGCATCCTGCAAGCCGAAGGGGACTGGCAAGCCCAGCGCATGGGGCAGGTGCCGGGGGATGCGGAGTTTATTCCGCTGCCGGAGAAGCATTAGCTATTGAATTTGTAGCTGCTTGTGCTGGTTCTATCAGCGCTGGTAGCCGTTTTGGTGTCTCTCTTCCGTTTCGGGTGGTGCACCACTGGGTGCCGGCTGGAGAGCTGGCGGGTTTGACGGGTTGGCTGTCGGTTGATTGGGTGGCAGGGCTGGCTACCGACAGCAACAGGCTGTTGTGGTCTAGCGGGCCATGGTCGCGATCTTCATGACCTGGTGGACCGCAAACGTCGTGCTAGAGATCTGTTTTTACAGCTTCAACGTTTGAATTTACCGGACTGGCGCGGCTTGTCGCGACAGGTCCGGTGGAATGAATTGTTAGCCGTCACTGCGGCCGCTCCTTCATAAGAGCTGCTTTCGAGGCTGGAATAAGAACGTCTCGACCAGCACCTATGATTGGAAGCAAAAAATCGTTTGCGTTCCTGATGACGTGAGGCCCAAGTCGGTACCCGCGCCCTTCCCAAGCAGCCTCGCCCGGCTCTCCTACAAGCACAATCTGTTGACAACCGTTCCTACACGTGTAGACGGTTTCTTTTCCTTGGCGGGAGATTGTCGCTTGACTGAGTGTTTGTTTCGCCCCGCAAGTTGGGCACGACGTATTGATTTCTTGATCAGTGGGTAACCGCGCTCCCTGTGGAGCAGTGAGTTGACCGACCAAAACATCTTCCACACGCACGAGTTCGGGAACCAGGCTGAGCCCCAAGAACGCTACCCCAAGGCCCGAGAGAAAACGGCCGAGCGATTCGTCAGCATTAGAGACTCCGGCATGCGCGCCGGCCCCACCGGCTGCGGCCATGAACTCTTGGACAAGGCGCGCCTCTCTACCCCGGAGGAGACCAGCAGATTCGAGCGCGCTACGCGCTTCGCCGCCTTTCTTCTTCGTGCTGAGGCGAAGCGCTGCGACTTCATTGAATAGCGCCTCAAGGGCCGCACGCACTTGCGCGTTCGTAGACTCCCATTCCGATCGGTCTAAGGCTGACTTGGAAAGTTCGAAGTGACGGGCCGCCTCGGCGAACCCTTGACGTTGAAGGCGTTCCATCAGCGACTGAAAGTGTTCAGACATGGTGGTGACGGTTAACGTGATGTACACCGCAAACCCTGAGGTTTAAATCGGCTGTTGAGGTTTAAATCGTCCATCAAAATCTTCTGGAAACGGTTTGAAGACTGGTTTTTGATGCGGGTAATGGATTTTTTATACAGGTATAAAAATTCAGACAAACCCCGCATTCCAAGTGGGGCCACCACTATAGTTTGCCAAAGCCTTGCAGTAACGATAGCGCAGCCCGGGGCGTGTCTTAGCCAGGGGTGCGGGCACGTGCCCAAGGGCCGCCAATCCGCCAAAGGGGTCGGAGCACGAATGCGGGTTGGCAGGAGACACAACAACAGGGTTTTTAGCGCGCAATCGTGGTCCGACCCCATTGGCTATCGCCCGTGCAGTCGAGACAGGTAGCTTCTCTTTCGATAGTAAAAAACAGGAGCTGCTTGCGTCCATTCCATAAGCGCTGGCATCCTTTTCGGCACCTGAAAATAGGCCTAAAAATCTGAAATGGACGAACGCAGCGGCTTTGCCGATGTGAACCAAGCCAAGCGCCGCGCCGAGCTCGCGCCCTAGGCGCGATGCCCGGCGTAGCCGGGCCGATCCCGCTCCCCGGGGTCCCCATCTGTGTGCGCCGAGGAGCACAGCTTTGGGCGGATCAGGGCTGGCGTTGTTTGAGCGCCAGCGAGTTTAGCCAGACCCCGCCCAAAGCGCGCACCGCAGGTTCCCGCAGCGAAAGCGGAGGGCGCAGACAGTTGGGGCGCCTTTCTTTTGGTGTCTTTTCTTTTGCGTAAAAGAAAAGATACTGCGCCGCCGGGCGCACCACCCGGCCGACGATGCTCGCAGGCACCCAGAAAACGTCAACGCAAATCCGCCAATAGGGGTCGGAGCCCAAATGCGGGATGCAGCCCTCTTGTACCGCCAGCAAGCTGCGCGCAATTGGGATCCGACCCCCATTGGCTACCGCCCGTACACCCCACAGATTGCTTCTCTTTTGATAGTAAAAAACAGGAGCTGCCCACGCTTACGCAATAAGCGCAGGCAGTGTTTTTTTAACCTCAAAATAGGCCAAAAAACCCAGAACTGGCACGATGGGCCGGTCATGGCCATCCGCTGGTGAAATCAGCCCCAGCAGCCCATTGCCCATAAACCCCGTTTCAGCTCAGCGCCCGGTCCAGGTGCGTGTAGCCACCGTCCACAAACAGCCACTGCCCGGTGGTATGGCTGGCGGCATCGGACAGCAGGAAGACAGTGGTGCGTGCGATCTCTTCCGAGGTGGTCATGCGCTGACCCAGCGGGATCTTGCTGGTGATGCTGCGCAGTTTCTCGTCGGCGTTGTCGAAGCTGCTGATCCAGCGCGCGTACAGCGGGGTCATCACCTCGGCGGGGATCACGGCGTTGACGCGCACGCCGTCTTTCAGCAGCGAGGCGGCCCACTCGCGGGTCAGGGACAGTTGCGCGCCCTTGGATGCCGTGTAGCCGCTGGTGTCGCCCTGGCCGGTGAGTGCGGTTTTGGACGAGATGTTGACTATTGAGCCGCGCGAGGCCTTGAGGTGCGGCACGCAGTAGTGGGCCATCACGTAATAGTGGATGAGGTTTTTGTCCAGCGAGGCCACAAACGCGTCGCGCCCCGCGTCCAGGCCCACGCTGTCGTTGATGCCCGCGTTGTTGACCAGGCCGTCGATGCGCTGGAATTGGGCCATGGTCTGCGCCACGGCGGCACCGCAGGCGGCATCGTCTTGCAGGTCGAGCTGGATGAACTGGTACTTGGGCTGCAAGGCGTGGAGCTGGGCCGCGAAGTCCTCACCCAAGGCGCTTTTTCCCAAGATGACGGGGATCGCCCCCTCTTGCGCCAGCGCCAGCGAGATCGCGCCGCCAATGCCGCTGCCCCCGCCGGTGACGAGGATGACTTTGTCTGTGAGATGCAAATCCATGGGAGCTTTCAGAAAGAAGGAAGGCCGTAGCAACGGATGGCGTTGCCAGACCAAAAGGCGGTTTGTTCGGAATCCGATAGACGTTGAGCCGCCCAAGTGTGCGCTAGCTGGTGCACAGCGGGGTAGGGCGCGGCCAGATCGCACACCGGCCAGTCGGAGCCGAACAGCAGGCGTGCCGGGCCAAAGGCTTCCAGCGCGGTGTCGAAGCAGTTCCACACCGCCTGCTGCACGCTGGTGGGCAGGCCATCGGCAACATTCGCAAATGGCCAGGCGGCCTCGGTCACCAGGCCTGAGAGCTTGCACACCATATGGGGCAGGGCGGCCAGTGCTTTCAGCGACTGGGTCCATTGCGGCATCTGTTCCGGGTTTTTGAGCGGCGGTTTGCCCAGGTGGTCCAGCACCAGCCAGTGTGCATCGTGGGCCGTGCAGAAGTCGATGACCTGCGGCATCTGGTGGGCAAACACCAGCACGTCGTAGGCCAGTTGGCGGCTTTGCAGCAGGGCTACGCCGCGCCGAAACTGCGGGCTGTCCACCACCTGGGCCACATCGGGTTCGTCTTGCAGGATATGGCGAAAGCCGCACAGTTTGGAATGCCCTGCCCAGTCGTCGAGCCGGGCTTCCAGCGCGGGGCTGGCCAGGTCGGCCCAGCCCACCACGCCCAGGATCTGGGGGTGGTGGGTGGCCAGACTGAGCAGAAAGTCCGTCTCGGCGGCCTCGGTGCGGGCCTGCACCGCGATGGAGCCGCTGATGCCGCTGGCCTGCATGGGGCAGTCGGCGGGGGCCCGGTCTTGCGCCAGCACGGCCATGCCGGGGCCAATCCACGGAAAGGCCGCAGGCTCGAAGCGCCAGTAGTGCTGGTGGCTGTCGATCTTTTGCATCATTTTTTGAAGGCGTACTGCACCAGGGTTTCTGGCAGCATTTCGATGGAAAAGCCCGCTGCGGTGGGTGGCATGTAGGCCGCATTCTGGATGACGCAGGGCTCCTTGAAATGCTCGTGCAGGTGGTCTACGTACTCAATGACGCGGCCCTCGCGGGTACCAGCGATGCTGAGAAAGTCGATCATCGACAGGTGCTGCACGTACTCGCACAGGCCCACGCCACCCGCGTGCGGGCACACCGGCAGGTTGTATTTGGCGGCCATCAGCATGACGGCCAGGATTTCGTTGACCCCACCCAGGCGGCAAGAGTCGATTTGCACCACGTCGATGGCCCCGCGCATGATGAACTGCTTGAACATGATGCGGTTCTGGCACATTTCGCCGGTGGCCACCTGCATCGGGGCCACGCTTTCACGGATGACGCGGTGGCCTTCGATGTCGTCGGGGCTGGTAGGTTCTTCGATGAACCAGGGCTTGGCAAAGGCCAGGTCTTTCAGCCAATCCACCGCCTGGCCCACGTCCCAGACCTGGTTGGCGTCGATCATCAAATGCCGGTCCGGGCCCAGCACTTCGCGGGCAATGCGCAGACGGCGGATGTCGTCGGCCTTGTCCCGGCCCACCTTGAGCTTGACGTGGTTGAAGCCCGCGTCCACCGCCTCCTGGCACAGGCGGCGCAACTTCTCGTCGCCATAGCCCAGCCAACCGGCCGAGGTGGTGTAGCAGGGGTAGCCTTCGCGCTGCAAGGTGGCCAGGCGCTCGGCCTTGCCGACGGCGCGCTCGGTCAGCAGCGCCAGGGCCTCATCGGGGGTGATGCAGTCGGTGATGTAGCGAAAGTCGATGCAGCGCACCAGCTCTTCGGGGCTCATTTCGCCCACCAGCTGCCATACCGGCTTGCCCACCGATTTGGCCCACAGGTCCCACACCGCGTTGACCACCGCGCCGGTGGCCAGGTGGATGGCGCCCTTGTCGGGGCCGATCCAGCGCAGTTGGCTGTCGGAGGTGATGTGCCGCCAAAAGCGCCCCATGTCGGCGGCGATCCAGTCCAGGTCCAGGCCCACCACCAGGTGCTGCATGGCCAGGATGGCGGCGCAGCAAATGTCGTTGCCGCGGCCAATGGTGAAGGTCAGGCCGTGGCCGTTCAGGCCGGGCTGGTCGGTTTCCAGGATGACGTAGGCGGCCGAATAGTCGGGGTCGGGGTTCATGGCATCCGAACCATCCAGATGCTGCGAGGTGGGGAAGCGCAGGTCGATGGCGCGCAGGGATTGGATGACGGGCATGGTAAATAGGGGATAGGGGGTTGGCAACTCTACCCTCACCCCAACCCTCTCCCGCGCGCGGGAGAGGGTTGGGGTGAGGGTGGAAACTTGGCGTGGTTTTGGGCACGCCAAGAGATTCAGGTTTTAGTCGTACAGCACCGCAGCGATCTTGGGCTCGTCGATGTTGGACTTGTCGTAGAAGTAGAAGCCGGTGTCGATGATCTTGGGCAGCTTTTCGCCCTTGAGTGCCTTGACGGCGGCTTCGACGGTCTTGTAGCCAATGCCCACCGGGTTCTGGGTGATGGCCCCGGCCATGGCACCGCTGCGCACGGCTTCTTTTTGCTGCTTGCCCGAGTCGTAGCCGATGATGACGATGCTGCGCTTCATCTCCTTGGCACCGTTGAGCACGCCGATGGCCGAGCCCTCATTGGCACCAAAAATGCCTTTGATGTTGGGGTTGGCTTGCAGGATGGACTTGGTGATTTCGGTGGACTTCAACTGGTCGCCGCCGCCGTATTGCACGCTGACAATCTTGATGTTGGGGTAGGTCGATTTGATACGTTCCACAAAGCCGTCGCGGCGGTCCACACCGGTGCGGCTGGTCTGGTCGTGCACCACCAGCGCCACTTCACCGGCCTTGCCGATCAGGCCGGCCATCTTGTCGGCGGCCAGGGCAGCAGCGGCCTTGTTGTCGGTGGTGGCGGTAGTGACGGGGATGTCGCTGTCCACACCCGAGTCAAACGCGACCACCGGGATCTTGGCGGCCTGGGCCTTTTTCAGCAGCGGAATGGCGGCCTGGCTGTCGAGTGCGGCAAAACCAATGGCCGAAGGCTTCTTGGCCAGGGCCGAGGACAGCATGTCGATTTGCTTGTCCACCATGGCTTCGGTCTCGGGGCCTTCGAAGGTGACCTTGACCTTCAGGTCTTTGCCCGCCTGGTCGGCACCTTGCTTCACGGCCTGCCAGAACTGGTGCTGGAAGCCCTTGGACACCAGCGGAATGTAAATTTCATCGGCTGCAAAGCTTTTGCCGGTAATCAGGCTGGTCAGGCTGAAACCAACAGCCAGGCAAATCAGTTTTCTTTTAAAAATCATGTCATATCTCCAAATATTATAGGTATCGAAATTGCGGATGGGTGCATGAAATACTCGTGGGTTATTTGCGCCTCCTTAAAATATCAGCGTACACCGCCAAAATAATGATGATTCCGGTAATCACGGTCTGCCACTCCTGGGCCACCGACATAATGCGCAGCCCGTTGGTCAAAACGCTCATGATGAAAGCGCCAATAATCGTGCCCAATATCGTGCCCGCCCCGCCGCTGAGCGAGGTGCCGCCAATCACCACCGCCGCAATCGCATCCAACTCATAACCTTGCCCCAGCGCAGGCTGGGCGGAATTGAGGCGCGAGGCGATCAGCAAGCCGGCAATGCCGCAAATGGCGCCGTTGAGCGAATAGATAATGATTTTCCAACGGTCGACATTCACACCGGATAAACGCACGGCTTCTTCGTTGCTGCCCAGGGCGAAGGTGTAGCTGCCCAAAATGGTCTTGTTCAAAATAAGGCTGGATACCACTGCCACCACAAACAAAATCAGCACCGCATTGGGAATCGGCAGGCTGGGGAAGAAATAGCCGATGAGCGATTCTTGCGAGATATACGAGAAATTCGGGGTGTCGTTGAAGTAAATGGGCTTGGTGCCCGAAATCACCAATGACAGGCCTTTGAGCAGCATCATCATGCCCAGCGTGGCAATGAAGGGCGGGATCTTCAGCTTGGCAATCAAGAAGCCCGACACCCAGCCCGCCAGCGCGCCAAACACAATCGCCGCCGCCACGCCCAGGTACATGGGCAGGCCCCAGTAGGTCATGAACACGCCGGCCATCACGGCGCAAAACGTCATCAGCGTGCCCACCGACAAATCAATGCCGGAGGTGATGATCACGAAGGTGCAGGCAATCGCCAGCACGCCGTTCACCGCCGTGGCCTGCAATATGCCGACCAGGTTGTCGGTTTGCAAGAAGTTGGGCGAGGCGGCACTGAAAAACACCATCAGCCCCACCAGGCTGGTAAAGGCCAGCAGTTTTTGCCGGGTGCTTTGGCTGAACAGGGCGGCCTTGAGGCGTTGCGCGGGGGATAGGTTGGACATGGGTGAGGTGGGTTTTTTAGAGAGCGGGGACTTCACGCTGGGTCGCGAGTTGCATGATTTTTTCTTGGGTGGCCTCGGCGGCCGACAGCTCGCCGGTGATGCGGCCCTCGCACATCACCACGATGCGGTGGCTCATGCGCAGCACCTCGGGCAGCTCGCTGGAGATCATCACAATGGCGCGGCCCTGCTCGGCCAGGGCGTGCAGCAGCTTGTAGATTTCGGCCTTGGCGCCCACATCGATGCCGCGCGTGGGCTCGTCAAAAAACAGCACCTCGCAGTCGCGCAGCAGCCATTTGGCAATCACAATCTTTTGTTGGTTGCCGCCTGACAACAGCCCGGCGCGTTGGAAGATCGATGGGGTTTTGATGCCCAACTGGCCCACGTACTTTTGCGCCACGGCTTCAATGGCATCCTGCTGGAGCCAGAAGCCCAGGGAGACAAAATTCTTCAGGTTCGCCAGCAGGATGTTGGACTGCACGTCCATGCCGGTGGCCAGGCCGTAGCGTTTGCGGTCTTCGGACAGATAGCCAATGCCGTACCGCACCGCGTCGCTGGGGGCCTGGATGTCCACCACCTGGCCCTTGATGCGGATCTCTCCCGCGTCGCGCGCGTCGGCCCCAAAGATGGCCCGCGCCACTTCGGTACGGCCCGCGCCCATCAGCCCGGCAAAGCCCAGGATCTCGCCCTTGCGCACGCTGAAAGATACGTTCTTGATGCTACGGCCCCGGTTCAAGCCCTTCACTTCCAGCATCACCGCGTCGCTGTCGCCGGTGTGGGCGTACTGGACGGGCGTGTGCACCTCCAGGGCGCGGCCCACCATCATGCCGATGATGGTGTCCATGCTGGTGGTGGCGGTGGGCACGGTGCCGATGGTCTCGCCGTCGCGCATCACGGTGACGCGGTCTGAAATGACCTTGAGTTCGTCCATCTTGTGCGAGATGTAGACGATGCCCACGCCCTGGCTTTTGAGCTGGCGGATGATGCGAAACAGGTCCTCAATCTCGGCGTTGTTCAGCGCGGCGGTGGGCTCGTCCATGATCAGCACGCGCGAGTCGAACGACAGCGCCTTGGCAATCTCCACCATTTGCTGCTTGGCCACGGTGAGCTCGCCCACCTCGACGCGCGGATCCAGCTGCAGGTGCAAGCGGTCAAAGACGGCCTGGGTGTCATCCACCATCTTTTGCTGGTCCACAAACAGGCCGAAGCGCCCCATGGGCTCGCGCCCGATGAAGATGTTTTGCGCGGCGCTGAGGTGGTTCATCAGGTTCAGCTCCTGGTGGATGATGCCGATGCCCAGGGCCTGCGCGGCCCGGGGCGTGGGGATGTCCACTGGCTTGCCATCCATCTGGATCTCGCCCGCGTCCTTGGTGTACACCCCGGCCAGCACCTTCATCAGCGTGGACTTGCCTGCGCCGTTTTCGCCCATCAGCGCGTGCACCTCGCCAGGGGCCAGTTCAAACCGGCAGTCGTTCAGCGCTTTGACGCCGGGGAACGACTTGGTCAGGTGGGTGATGCTTATGAGTGCTGCCATGTAGGGGTTTGTATTTATATGCAAACAAAGTGTTCATGGATGAACATTGCAGATAATGTTACGGCTGGAGACACATCCGTGCGTTGGTACTTTCCCTTGAAAAATAAGATGCTTGTATGAAAAAAGCCGAATCCACCTTGGCAGCGCCCGACGACCGCTACCGCGCCCCCGCCCTGGACAAGGGCCTGGACATCCTGGAGCTGCTGGCCAGCCAGCCCCAGGGCCTGACCCGGGCCGAAATCGTCAAGGCCATGGACCGCGGGGCCAGCGAGATCTACCGCATGCTGGAGCGGCTGGTGGTGCGCCAGTATGTGATGCGTTCGGTCTCGGGCGACCGCTACGCGCTCAGCCTGAAACTATTTGCCCTGGCCCACATGCACCCGCCTCTGAGTCGCCTGGTGGCACAGGCCCTGCCGCTGATGGACGTGTTTGCCCAGCGGGCCGAGCAGTCCTGCCACATGGGCGTGTACGACCGCGGCAGCGTGCTGATCACCGCCCAGGTCAACGGCCCCAGCGCCTGGGGCATGTCCACCCGGCTGGGCGCGCGCGTGGGCCTGCTGGATTCGGCCTCGGGCCACGTGCTGCTGGCCTTCAGCGATGCCGAACGCGCCCGGCGCATGCTGGCCGAGCACACCACCCTGGATGGCGAGGTACCCATGGACAGCGCCGCCCTGGCCACCGTGTCCGACACCGTGCGCCAGCAGGGCTACTGGCAGGGCGACAGCCTGCAGTCGTTTGGCGTGGTCGATATTTCGTACCCGATCCTGGGCGTGGACGGCAGCGCCCTGGCGGCACTGACCTGCCCCTACATCCGCCGCATCGACCGCCATGCCGGTCCCAGCGAAGCCGATGCGCGGGCCCACCTGCTGGAGGCGGCGCAGGCGCTGTCGCTGGCGGCGGGGCGCTGAATTCAAATGCTATCTATTCAGTAGCTGCTCATGCTTATTCCATAAGCACAAGCAGCCGATTTCTTATAAATTCTGGCGCCTGCGCAGGCGCAAGGGCATGCCCCCGGCGGGGCGCAGGATCACGTTGAGCCGGGGCTGCACCGGGGCCGAGGCTGCGGGTGCCAGGCTGAAACGCTGCAACACCATGGCGGCCACCAGCACCATCTCGCTCATGGCAAACAGGCTGCCGATGCAGACCCGCGGGCCGGTGCCAAACGGCAGGTAGCTGCCGCGCACCTGGGCCGCCTGGCCGGCCTCGGAAAACCGCTCCGGGTCGAAGCGTTCGGGCTCGGGGAACCAGCGGCCATCGCGGTGCAGCACCCAGGGCGTGACGCGCACCAGCGCCCCTTGAGGCAGTTGCCAGGGGCCGATCTGCACCGGCTCCACCGAGCGGCGGCTGATCAGCGACGCGGCGGGCGGGTACAGGCGCATGGTTTCCTTGAGCGTTTGCGCCAGGTAGGGCAGGGCGGGGATGTCGGCGTACTGCGGCGGGCGCGGGCCCAGCGCTTGGTCAACCTCGGCCTGGGCGCGCCGGGCGCAGTCGGGGTTTTGGGCCATGGTGTGGCCCCACCAGGTGAGTGCGGCGGCGGTGGTTTCGTGCCCGGCCAGGAAGATGGTCATGCACTGGTCGCGCACCTCCTGGTCGCTTAATGTGTTCTGGGCCCCCTGGTCGCCTTGCTCGTCGCGGGCGGCCAGCAGCATGCCCAGTACATCGTCCTGCGCGGGGCGGCCTGCCTGGGCCTCCTGGCGGCGCTGGGCGATGTGCCTGCGCACCAGCGCGTCAAGCCGGTGCTTGGCCTGGCGCACCGGCCATTTGTGCGGCAGCCAGTCGGGCAGGCTGGCGGGCCAGAACAGGGCCTGCATGCCGTCCAGGCTGATGGTTTGTACCGCGCGGGCGGCGGCCAGGGCTTCGGCCCGGCCGTCCGGCCCTACCGCGTGGCCGTACAGCGTGCGCAGCACCACGTCCATGGTCAGCTGGGTCATCAGCGGCTCGAAGTCCAGGGTGTGCTCTGGCAGCCTGGGCAGGGCATCCAGCGCCTCGCCTGCGGCGGCCACCATCCAGTCGGCGTAGGCTGCCATGCGCTTGGGGCCAAAGCCGGGCTGCAGCATGCGGCGCTGGCGCTGCCAGACTTCGCCCTCGGTGACCAGCACGCTCTGGCCGTGCACCTCGGCAAACACCGCGGTGCCCCGCTCCCAGCGGATGAAGCTGCGGGCCTTGTCCACCAGCACCTCGCGCACCCATTCGGGGTGGAAGAAGTCGAAGGTGCGCTCGGGCCCGATGCGCGCATAGACCGCGTCGCCATGGGCCGCATGCAGGTGTTCTACGGTGCCCAGGTAGTCGCGCCCCATCTGGCGCAGCAGGGGCAGGCCCCCGAATCGGTTGGCGGGTCCGGGGGGAAACGGGGGTGGTCGAGGGGTCGTCAGAGTGGTGTGCATGCCGCCAGTGTGGAGCCACCGGCCACCGGCTGTATTGAACGATTGCGACACCCTGGGCTGGCTACACTGCGGCCATGCCGTCCCTGCCCGCCCTGCGCTCTACCGCCAGCCTGGTGGCCCCCAGCTGGGGGCTGTCGGCTTGCGTTCGGGCCACGCTGTTTCGCAGCACCCTGGGTGTGGAGCTGTCGCCGACCGAGCGCCTGAACCACTTTCCGTCTTCGCCCCTGTGCTGTCTGTCGTGGATGGTGCAGGGCGAAACCGAACTGCTGGCGCGCGGCGACGAGGTGTTGGCCGCACCGCAGCGCGTGCACCGCATGGCGTTTTTCGGCCCGCACACCGTTCCCACCGTGACCCGCCAGTCGGGGCCGGCAAGCGGCCTGATGCTGATGCTGCTGCCCGATGCCCTGCATGCCCTGACCGGCATCGACATTGCGGCGCACGTCAACCGCCACAGCCCGATGCACCGGGTGCTGGATGCCGACTGGTGCCGCATGGCCCAGGCGGTGCTGGACGCGCCCAACGACCCGGCCCGGTTGCGGCTGATCGAGGATTTTCTGTTGCCCCGCTGGCAGGCGGCGCGGCGTGGAGGGGCTGTGCCTGCACGCTGCGCCGACGACTGGGTGCAGGCGCTGGGCGTGCGGGCCCTGGCATCGGGCATGGGCCAGAGCCTGCGCCAGGCCGAGCGCCGCATCCGCGCCTGGACCGGCCAGTCGCTGCGCGGCCTGCGGGGCCGGGCGCGGGCCGAGTCGGCGTTTTTCCAGGCGCGCGAGGCGATGGACCTGGGCCTGCCCAACTGGGCCGCTATCGCCGCCGAATCGGGTTATGCCGACCAGTCGCATTTCTGCCGCGAGTCCCGCCGCGTGACCGGCCTGAGCCCGACCGAACTGCGGCGGCGCATGGACGAGGACGAGAGCTACTGGGTGTACCGGGTCTGGTCCTAGCCTGTCTGTCTATTTGGGCACCGTGAACGCCAGCGGCCCGCCTTCACACATGCCGTCGGACAGCACCAGCACCTCGTAGCTGCTGGGCGTTTCTTTCAGCACCGTAATGGCTTCGGGCTTGATTTCCTTGTCGCAGTCGCCCAGCTTGACGCGGCCCAGGTCGAGTGAGGCCAACCACTGGGGCGTGACCGGGGTGCTGCTGGCTTGGCCGTCCCACCAGGCCACTGCCCAGCCCACGCCTTGGTAGGCTTGGGCATCGTTGGGCCCGGTCAGCAGCAAAAAGCCCTTGGCCACGGCTTCCATGTCGCGGATACCACGGCCTGTGCCCAGCACCAGGGGGGTGACTGTGGCGTTGACGGCCCCAGCGGGCGTGAACAAGGCCTCGGCATCCACCGCCAGCACCGCCCCCATGCTGCGCAGGCCAAAGTACAAGCGCCCGTCGCGCACGGCCACGCCTTCGATGTTGATACCGGCAGCGTCGCCCAGGGCTGCATTTTCCTGGGTAAAGGCTTTCAGTGCGGGCTGGGCCTGCATCACCGTCCATAAGCGGCCGGTATCGGCGTAGCCCGCCAGGGCCCCGTCGGCGCTGCGCAATGCGCGGCCCGTGGCGGGGTCGCGCTGGAAGCGGATGACGTGGCGGCTGTGCGGGTTGCTGTCGCCGCTTTTGCGCTTGGCCGAGTGCGAGCCGGTCACAAAAAAGTAGCGGCCATCGGTGGCGGCCCCTTCGGCGTCGAGCTCGCCGGTGTCATCGCGCAGCACCAGTGGGGCGGGTTCTGCCACCATGGCCGCGTCTTGCAGCGTGGCCCAGCGGGCGTGCACGCCTTCGTCAAACGCCAGCAGACACACGCGCTGCTGCTGGGCATTGAGGCTGCAGGCGATGCCGCTGACCGATTGGCGGGTTTTCAGCGCCTTCTTTTTTCCCTGGTCGAACGCGAACCCGGCCTGCACCGGCCATACGCCCCCGTGCGGTTGGATGCTGGGCGGTGCCGCCTGGGCCTGGGTGCTGGCCATGGCCAGGAGCAGGCTGGCAGCGGTTTGGAGGAGCGGGGTGGACGGCAGCATGGTGGGAGTTCCAAAAAAGGGTTTGCTACAAAAAAAGAAGCTGCCCATGCCGATCGGATCAGCGTAGCAGGCCGATTTTTTATAAATCCTTGAGGGCGTTGCGGGTGAGTTGTTCCAGCAGGTCTTTGCGGTATTTTCGCCAGGCCTCGATGGACATAAAGCGTGGCGGTGCGGTCGTGGATGGCGGCTCGGCCTCGCGCCGCGGGCACAGCCAGCCCATGGCGGGGCGCTCGCCCAGCATTTCTTCCATGGTGATGGCCTCCAGCACCGCGGCGGATTTGTCGCCCAGCGGCATGCGGGCGGCTTTGTCGACCAGCGGCTGCAGCCCGGGCAGCGCAGCGTACCAGTTTTGCAGGTGTTCGGCCTTGCTGCGGTCGGTGCAGCGCATGCCGTCCAGGGTCAGTGCCAGCTTGGCGTGGAAGAAGAAGATGACGGCTTCATCGTCGTAGTTGTCGCCCCCGCTGCGCATGCGGGCCAGGTCCATGGCGTAGGCAAACGAGTAGCGCGCGTCGGCATTTTCCGACAGCACGCGCCAGCGCAGCCAGGTGGCGTTGAGCAGCAGGTCGGCGCTGGTGAGCGCGCCGCTGGTCTGGTCCAGCGGGGCCTTGCCCACCTGCGGGTCGGTCTGTGCGTCCAGCGACGTCCAGGCGGCGGCCGCTTCGGCCGTGGGCGGGTCGGCCCGCAGGGCGCGGGCGCGCTGGGCGGCTTCGCGCCAGCGGGGGACGCCTTCGGTGGCCTTGATGCGCTGGATATCGGCAAAGCTGGCGGCCTGGACGGCGCCCAGGCAGGCCCAGAGCAACGCGGCGGCAAGCCGTTTCATATGGCGGCGTGCGGGGGCAGCGAGGCGCTGGCCCACTGGTGCACCGCCGCGATGTCGTCGGGCGAGGTGCGGCAGCAGCCGCCAATCAGCCGGGCCCCGCGCGCATGCCAGCCGCGGGCCTGGTCGGCGAAGTGCGAGGCGCTGGGGTTGCCGTGCCACTGCTTGTGGGTGGCGTCATAGTGCTCGCCCGAGTTGGGGTAGACCAGCAGCGGCTTGGTGGTACGGGCGTGCATCTGGTCGACCAGCGAGGCGATGAATTCGGGTGCGGTGCAGTTCACACCCACGGCCACCACCTGGGCGTAACCGTCCAGCGCAGCCACGCAGTCGCCCAACAGCTCGCCTTCGCTGGTGTGCAGACCGTCGCGGCAGGAGAAGCTGATCCACGCCGCCGCGCCCGGAAACTCGGGCAGCAGCCGGGCGATGGCGCGGGCCTCGGCCAGGCAGGGAATGGTTTCGCAGGCCAGCAGGTCGGCCCCCGAGTCCACCAGCACGGCCAGCCGGGGGCGGTGGAAGTCCATCAGGGCTTCTTCGCTCAGGCCATAGTGGCCGCGGTACTCCGAGCCGTCGGCCAGCATGGCGCCATACGGGCCCACCGACGCGGCCACCAGCGGCTGGATGCGGCCCACTCGGTTTGAAGGCTCGGCCCAGAAGGTGTCGCGGGCTTCCACCGCCAGCCGCACCGCGTTGCGCATCAGCTGGGCGGCGGTGGCGGCATCGAAACCGCGCTTGGCAAAGCCCTCGAAGGTGGCCTGGTAGCTGGCGGTGGTGGCCACGTCGGCCCCGGCTTTAAAGTAATCCAGGTGTACCTGGTAGATCAGCGCGGGCTGCTCGATCAGCAGCTTGGCCGACCACAGCGGGTCGTTCAGGTCGGCACCCCGGCGCTCCAGCTCGGTGGCCAGTGCGCCGTCCAGAATCACCAGCGGGCGCTGGGCGAAGAAAGCGGTGAGGGGGGAGGAAAGCGGCATGTTGGAAAGGTAATAGGACTTACGCAGCGCCCCTGTATCGCCCTTCGGGCTTACAGGGGGAACTTGCGTAAGTCCTGGGTAAAAGTTATCGCCCGCGGGCATGTTCCGGCACTTCGAGCTTTTTGGCCAGTTGCGACAGGGTCCAGGTCAGCACCAGGTACATGGCCGAGATGGCCAGGTAGGGCTCCCAGTAGCGCGAATAGGCCCCGGCCACGGTGCGGGCGGCCATGGCCAGCTCCAGCAGGCCGATGGCCGAGACCAGCGAGGTGTCTTTGACCAGGGCCACCATTTCGTTCACCAGCGCGGGCACCATGCGCCGAAAGGCCTGCGGCAGCACGATGTAGCGCATGCTCAGCCAGGGGCTCATGCCCAGGCTTTGGGCGGCGGCGTTCTGGCCGGAGTGGATGCTCTGGATGCCCGCGCGGAAGATTTCCGAGATGTAGGCCCCGGCGTTGAGTGTGAGCGCCACCGCGCCGGAGAAGAAGGCGCCATGCTCCTGGCGGAATTCGCGGGCCATGTCGCCCTGCAGCAGCCAGCCGCCGTCGGGGTGGATCAGCAGCGGCATCAGCGCAAAGTGGACCAGCAAGATCTGCACAAACAGCGGTGTGCCGCGAAAAAAGGTCACGTAGGCCGTGGCCAGCGCGCGCAGCAGCTTCAGGGCCCAGGCCACCGGCCAGGGCGGGGAGGGCGGCGCCAGGCTGCTGGTGTTGACCAGCCCCACGGCCGCGCCCAGCAGCATGCCCGCCCCGGTGGCGATCACCGTGAGCTGCACCGTCATCCACAGACCCTGTGCAAACAGGGGGCCGTACCCGGCCAGAATGTCCCAACGCCAGACCATTGCGTGCTCCGGTTGCAGGTGGGTTTACTTGGCTTGCTTGAAGTATTTGTCGTTGATGGCCTGGTAGCTGCCATCGGCCTTGATGTCGGCCAGACCCTTGTTGATCTGGGCCAGCAGCTCGGCGTTGCCCTTTTTCACGGCCACGCCGTAGAACTCGGGGGCAAAGCCTGCGTCGCTGATGGATTTGAAGCCCGCGCTGGGGTTGTTGGCCAGGTAGTGGATGACCACGCCGTTGTCGGCCACCACCGCGTCCACGCCGCCTGCAGCCAGCTCGGCCAGGGCCAGCGGGGTGGATTCGAAGCGCTTGATGTTGGTGCTGGTTTTGCCTTGCAGCTTGACCACCACCTCTTCGCCGGTGGTGCCGGTTTGCACGCCGATCTTTTTCTTCTTCAGGTCGTCCAGCTTGGCGACGGTGGATGTGGCAGGCACGGCGATCAGCTGGCTGGCCTCAAAGTAGGGGTCCGAGAAGTCCATGGTTTGCTTGCGCTCGTCGGTGATGGTGATGGCCGACACCAGCACATCGCGGTCGCCCTGGGCCAGCGCGGTGAAGGCGCCTTCCCATGGGGTGCTGACAAACTTCACTTCCAGCCCGGCTTTCTGGGCCGCAGCGCGCAGCACGTCCATGTCGAAGCCGACGATTTCGCCTTTTTCGTTCTGGAATTCAAACGGCGCGTAGGTCGGGTCGGTGCCCACGGTGATGACCTTGGCCGCTGGTGCGGGTGCTGCCGGTGTCGAAGCAGCAGGCTCGGCCGCCACGGGAGCCGGTGGTGTTTTGCCGCAGCCGCTGAGGAACAGGCCCACGGACAGGGCGGCGACGGACTGGAGGAACTGGCGTTTGAAAGTCATGGAAAGTGCCGCCCGGGGCGGCTGGTGGGTTTTGGACAGGGGGAGATTATGCGGGCCGGAGGTGGGCCGTTCGGCTCTATGCATATACAAAACCCCGGCTAAGTACCGCCGGTATGCATCACCCCGCCCACTGCGCCACCGTGCTGCGGATCAGTTCCAGCGTGGCCTGCTGGGTCAGGGTGCTGGGGCGCAGCGAGCTGGTGGCCAGCGAAACCTTGGTGCGCAGGGCGGGTTGGTGGATGGCGCGGGTGGTGAAGGCCGAGGGGCGGATCGAGCTGGCCACTGCGTGGCGCGACAGCAGAGCGCAGCCTGCGCCGTCGGCCACCAGGTCCAGGATGGCGGCCACGCCGTCGATTTCCAGCGCCACCATCGGGCGGCAGCCGATCTTGGCCATTTCGGCCTCCACGTGCATGCGGATGGCGTTGGGGCGGCTGGGGATGACCAGCGGCAATTGGGCGATGGCTTTGAGCGAAATCGGCGCGGGCGGCGGGTCTTCGGGCAGGCCGGGCGGTCGGGGTTGCACCAGCAGCAGCTCTTCTTCCATCAGGGGGCTGATGTCGGTTTCGGCCGTGCTTTGGGCGTTGTAAAGCAGGGCAATATCCAGCCGTCCGCTGACCAGCGACTGCTGCAAATCCACCGACAGGCCTTCGCGGATCGACAGGGCGGCGTCAGGCATCTGCTGGCGAAAGGCGCGCGTCAGCGGCACGGTGAGCACCCGCGCCAGGCTGCTGGGCAGGCCAATCGCCACCCGGCCCGCCAGCCCGCCGCGCACGCGGCCCAGCTCTTCGCGGGCGCGCTCGACCTGGTGCAGGATGCCGCGGCCATGCTCCAGCAGCAGCTTGCCCGCCTCGGTGGGCGTGGCCCCGCGGCCATTGCGCACCAGCAGGTTTTGGCGCAGCTCCACCTCCAGCAGGCGCACCTGGCGGCTCAGGGCGGGCTGGGCCATGTCCAGCGCCACGGCGGCGCGGGTGAAGCTGCCGAGTTCGGCGACGCGGACGAAATACTCGATTTGTTTCAGATCCATATGGGGGCTAGGTGGTTACCCTATATTTGCTATATCGACAGTCTTATTATGCCGAATTGCTATAGCTGATAGAAACCGGGGGGCCTTGGTTTTGGGCTCTTGCATGGCCACAATGGCAGCCATGACAACACCTCTTACCGGTATTTCTTCGATGGCCACCCGCCTGCTGTTGGCGGAGTTGCTGGCAGGTTTCACCCAGCGCACGGGTGTGCGCGTGGACATGGCATCGGTGGGCGGTGTCGATGCCGCCAAGCGGGTGCAGGCAGGCGAGGCCTTTGACGTGGTGGTGCTGGCGTCGGACGCGATCGACAAGCTGGCGGCCGCAGGCCATCTGCGTGCGGGCTCCCGGGTGGACCTGGTCCGCTCTGGGGTGGCGGTGGCGGTGCGTGCGGGTGCGCACCAGCCCGATATTTCTTCCGAAGATGCCGTGCGCGCCGCCGTGCTGGCCGCCCGCAGCATCAGCTATTCCACCGGCCCCAGTGGCGTGGCACTGGCCAAGCTGTTCGAGCGCTGGGGCATTGCCGAGCAGATCCAGAGCCGCATTGTCCAGGCCCCGCCCGGCGTGCCCGTGGGGGCGTTGGTGGCACGCGGCGAGGTGGAGCTGGGTTTCCAGCAACTGAGTGAACTGCTGCCGCTGGAGGGCATCACCATCCTGGGGCCGCTGCCACCGGCCATCCAGGTCACCACGATTTTCTCCGCCGGTGTGGCCACCACCAGCGTGCAGCCGGATGCCGTGCGGGCCCTGCTGGAGTACCTGGCATCCCCCGAGGTGGCCGAAGCCAAACGCCATCAGGGTATGGACCCTGTTTAAGAGCTTGCCTGCAGACTAAATTTAAACCAAGGAGACGCGCACCATGACCAAACCCCTGATCATCGACTGCCACGGCCACTACACCACGGCCCCCAAATCGCTGGAAAACTGGCGCAACCAGCAGATCGCCGGTATCAAAGACCCGGCCATGATGCCCAAGGTGTCCGACCTGAAGATCAGCGACGACGAACTCATCGAAACCATCGAATCCAACCAGTTGCGCCTGATGAAAGAGCGCGGCAGCGACCTGACCATCTTCAGCCCGCGCGCCAGCTTCATGGCCCACCACATTGGCGACTTCAATGTGTCCAGCACCTGGGCGGCGATTTGCAACGAACTCTGCTACCGCGTGGCGCAGTTGTTTCCACAGCACTTCATCGGCGCGGCCATGCTGCCGCAAAGCCCCGGTGTGGACCCGGCCACCTGCATCCCCGAGCTGGAAAAGTGCGTCAAGGAATACGGCAACGTCGGCATTAACCTGAACCCGGACCCGAGCGGCGGCCACTGGAATTCGCCCCCGCTGAGCGACAAGGCCTGGTACCCCATCTACGAGAAGATGGTGGAGTACGACATCCCCGCCATGATCCATGTGAGCACCAGCTGTAACGCCTGTTTCCACACCACCGGTGCGCACTACCTGAACGCCGACACCACCGCTTTCATGCAGTGCCTGACCAGCGACCTGTTCAAGGAATTCCCCACGCTGCGCTTTCTGATTCCGCACGGCGGCGGCGCAGTGCCTTACCACTGGGGCCGCTTCCGGGGCTTGGCGCAAGAGCTGAAAAAGCCGCTGCTGAGCGAGCACCTGCTGAACAACATCTACTTCGACACCTGCGTGTACCACCAGCCCGGCATTGACCTGCTCAACACCGTGATCCCGGTGAAGAACGTGCTGTTTGCCAGCGAGATGATCGGCGCGGTGCGTGGCATCGACCCTGAAACCGGCAACTACTACGACGACACCAAGCGCTACATCGAAGCATCCAAAATTTTGAGCGATGCCGACCGCGCGCAGATCTACGAGGGCAACGCCCGCCGCGTCTTCCCGCGTTTGGATGCCGCATTGAAGGCCCAAGGCCGCTAACTCTCCAGGAGACACATATGAGCATGAACAACCTCGGCATCGTCAAACGCAACATCACCCGCGCCGACCCGGCCGCCGTTGAGCGCCTGTCCAAACTCGGCGTGGCCACCATCCACGAGGCCATGGGCCGCGTCGGCCTGATGAAGCCCTACATGCGCCCCGTCTACCAGGGCGCCAAGATCTGCGGCACCGCAGTCACCGTGCTGCTGCAGCCTGGCGACAACTGGATGATGCACGTGGCGGCAGAGCAGCTACAGCCCGGCGACGTGGCCGTGGCCGCCTGCACCACCGAAAACGAGGACGGCTTCTTTGGCGACCTGCTGGCCACCAGCTTCCAGGCCCGCGGTGCCAAGGGCCTGATCATCGACGGCGGCGTGCGCGACGTGGACGAGCTGCAAAAAATGGGCTTCCCGGTGTTCAGCAAAGCCATCCATGCCAAGGGCACGATCAAGGCCACGCTGGGTTCGGTCAACGTGCAGATCATCTGCGCCGGTGCCATCGTCAACCCCGGTGACGTGGTGGTTGCCGACGTGGACGGCGTGGTGGTGGTGCCCGCCGCCATCGCCATGCAAGTGGCCGAAACGGCCGAGCACCGCGAAAGCTTCGAAGGCGAAAAGCGCGCCAAGCTGGCCGCCGGTGTGCTGGGCCTGGACATGTACAAGATGCGCGAACCGCTGGAAAAGGCCGGCCTCAAATATATAGACTGAATTTAAAGAAATTAGGCCGCTCACGCTGATGGAATAAGCGTGAGCAGCTACCAAGTTAATAGCATGATGGAGGAGACACCCATGGAATTCACCAAGACCCCGGGCTGGATGGACTGGTACACCGGCCCCAGCAAACCCCGTTTTGTGCTGCCCGCAGGCGCAGTGGACGCGCACTGCCACGTGTTCGGCCCCGGCGCGGAGTTCCCATTCGCCCCCGAGCGCAAGTACACCCCTTGCGATGCCTCCAAGGCCCAGCTGTTTGCCCTGCGCGACCACCTGGGGTTTGCCAAGAACGTGGTGGTGCAGGCCACCTGCCACGGCTCGGACAACAGCGCCATGGTCGATGCGCTGAAAGCCTCCAACGGACGGGCACGCGGCGTGGCCACCGTCAAGCGCAGCATCAGCGACGCGGAAATCCAGGCCATGCACGATGCCGGTGTGCGCGGCGTGCGCTTCAACTTCGTCAAGCGGCTGGTGGACTTCACCCCCAAGGACGAGCTGCTGGAAATCGCCACCCGCATCCATAAATGGGGCTGGCACGTGGTGATCTACTTTGAAGCGGTCGATTTGCCCGAGCTGTGGGACTTCTTCACCGCGCTGCCCACCACCGTGGTGGTGGACCACATGGGCCGGCCTGACGTGGCACTGCCGGTGGACGGCCCGCAGTTCGCGCTGTTCGAAAAATTTATGCGCGAGCACACCAACGTGTGGAGCAAGGTGACCTGCCCCGAGCGCCTGAGCGTAACCGGCCCCAAGGCCTTGAACGGCGAGCAAAACGCCTACCAGGATGTGGTTCCGTTCGCCAAGCGCATCGTTGAGCAGTTCCCCGACCGCGTGCTCTGGGGCACCGATTGGCCGCACCCCAACCTGAAGGACCACATGCCCGACGACGGCCTGCTGGTGGACTTCATTCCGCATATCGCGCCCACCGCCGAGCTGCAAAAGAAATTGCTCGTGGACAACCCCAACCGCCTGTACTGGCCCGAGGAACAGTAATGTCTCTAGAAAAACCATACCTGGATGTGCCCGGCACCACCATCTTCGATGCCGAGCAAAGCCGCAAGGGCTACCACCTGAACCAGTTCTGCATGTCGCTGATGAAGGCCGAGAACCGTGAAAAGTTCAAGGCCGACCAGCGCGCCTACCTGGACACCTGGCCCATGACCGAGGGCCAGAAACAGGCCGTGCTCGACATGGACCTGAACCGCTGCATTGCCCAGGGCGGCAACATTTACTTTTTGGCCAAGATCGGCGCCACCCATGGCATGAGCTTCCAGCAAATGGCGGGCAGCATGACCGGCATGACCGAAGAGGAATACCGCAACATGATGGTCTCCGGTGGCCGTTCTGCCAATGGCAACCGCGTGCTCGGCGAAGACGGCGATGCCCAGCCCAATCACCAGCCCCAAGGCTCCGCAGGCAAGAAAGCGACAATTTAATATGGCCAAAATCACCGCCAGCGTCTACACCTCCCACGTCCCCGCCATTGGCGCGGCCATCGACCTGGGCAAGACCACCGAAGCCTATTGGCAGCCGCTGTTTGCCGGGTACGACTACTCCAAGCAGTGGATGAAGGACAACAAGCCCGACGTCATCTTTCTCGTCTACAACGACCATGCCACCGCGTTCAGCCTGGACATGATCCCCACCTTTGCCATCGGCACCGCGGCCGAATACCAGCCCGCCGACGAAGGCTGGGGCCCGCGCCCGGTCCCCAAGGTCATCGGCCACCCCGAGCTGGCCGCGCACATCGCGCAGTCGGTGATCCAGCAGGACTTTGACCTGACCATCGTCAACAAGATGGACGTGGACCACGGCCTGACCGTGCCTCTCTCGCTAATGTGCGGCCAGCCCGAAGCCTGGCCCTGCCCGGTGATCCCGTTTGCCGTCAACGTGGTGCAGTACCCCGTGCCGTCGGGCCGCCGCTGCTTTGAGCTGGGCAAGGCCATCCGCAAAGCCATCGAGTCGTTCGACCAGCCCCTCAACGTGCAAATCTGGGGCACCGGCGGCATGAGCCACCAGCTGCAGGGCGCACGTGCCGGGCTGATCAACAAGGAATGGGACAACGCCTTCCTGGACCGCCTGATCGCCGACCCCGACGGCCTGGCCAGCGAGCCGCACATCGACTATGTGCGCGAAGCCGGTTCCGAAGGCATCGAGCTGGTGATGTGGCTGATCGCCCGGGGTGCCATGGCCGATGTGGCCGGTGGCCCCGCGCCTACGCTCAAGCACCGCTTCTACCATGTACCCGCATCCAACACGGCCGTCGGCCACCTGATTCTGGAGAACAACTAATGGCTAAAACCATCAAAGTCGCCCTGGCGGGCGCAGGCGCCTTCGGCACCAAACACCTGGACGCAATTGCCCTGATCGACGGCGTGGAAGCCGTGTCGGTGATCGGCCGCGATATGGAAAAAACCCGCGAAGTGGCGGCCAAGTACGGCATTAAGCACGTTACCGACGACCTGGCCCACAGCCTGGCGCTGCCCGAGGTGGATGCGGTCATCTTGTGCACGCCCACGCAGATGCACGCCTCGCAAACCCTGCAATGCCTGCAGGCCGGCAAGCACGTGCAGGTCGAGATTCCGCTGGCCGACACCCTGGCCGGTGCCGAGCAGGTCGCCGCCCTGGCCGCCACCTCCGGCCTGGTGGCCATGGTCGGCCACACCCGCCGCTTCAACCCCAGCCACCAGTACGTGCACCAGAAAATTGAAGCGGGCCAGTTCAACATCCAGCAAATGGATGTGCAAACCTACTTCTTCCGCCGCACCAACATCAACGCCCTGGGCGAAGCCCGCAGCTGGACCGACCACCTGCTGTGGCACCACGCGGCCCACACCGTCGACCTGTTCGCCTACCAGTGCGGCAGCCCCGTCGTGCAGGCCCACGCCGTGCAAGGCCCGATCCACCCGACCCTGGGCATTGCCATGGACATGAGCATCCAGCTCAAGGCCGCCAATGGCGCGATTTGCACCTTGAGCTTGAGCTTCAACAACGACGGCCCGCTGGGCACCTTCTTCCGCTACATCGGCGACAGCGCGACCTACCTGGCCCGCTACGACGACCTGTACACGGCCAAGGACGAAAAGATCGACGTGAGCAAGGTGGCGGTCTCGATGAACGGCATCGAACTGCAAGACCGCGAGTTCTTCAGCGCCATCCGCGAAGGCCGCGAACCCAACAGCAGCGTTGCCAAGGTGCTGCCCTGCTACCGCGTGCTGCACCAGCTGGAGCAGCAGCTGAACGCCGCGGGTTAAGGCTGCGGAGTAACGCAGCAGGCGGACTAGCTTGCAGTCGTCAAGCCGCAACCACCCGCAGCTTACCGAAATAGCTGCGGTAGGGCTTGGCATCGCGGCTGAGCACGGTCAGGTTGGTGACGGCGGCGTGGGCACCGATGAAGAAGTCGGGCAGCGGCGCGGTTTTGGTTCCGCCGCGCGCCCGGTACTGCCGAAACGCCTGCGCTGCCAGTGCTGCGCTCGACCAGGGCAGGGCGCTGCGCAAGGTGGTAAACACCTCCAGCATCGCATCCAGTGCAGCAGGGGCTGTGCCGGGCACCAGCAGTTCGGCGTAAATCAGGGCGTTGATGTGCAGGGGGCCTTGTTCGCTGCAGGCTTGCAGCTGGTCGATGGCCCAGTTGTGCCAGGGGCTGGCGCTGTCCATGCAGTCGATCCACACATTGCTGTCCACCAGGTAGCCGCTGCCACCGTCGTAATGGGCCAGTGTGGCCATGGTTTAGCCGCGCAAAAAGGCCATGATTTCGTCCGCGCCCAGCTGCTGGAATTCAGGAGCCATGCTTTTGCGGGCTTGCGCAGCGGCTTTGCGCAGCTGGGCTCGGCGGTCGGTGGGGGTGGTGCTGGCCAGCTTCTGGATGATGATTTTGCCGCCCTCGTAGGTCACACTGACTTCACTGCCGGGCAGTACGCCCGAGGCGGTGCGCACGTCCTTGGGGATGGTGACCTGGCCTTTGTCGGTAACTTGCATGCTAGATCCTCGTTTAGTTGGAATTGGAAGTTGGAATCTTACGCCAATTGCTTCAATTTACCCCAGCGTAAACGGCCCGCCCTTGGCCAGCGCCCGCTGGTACGCAGGCCGGGCGTGGATGCGCGCCAGGTAGGCCATCAGGCGGGGGCGTGATGCATTCAGCCCGCCACGGGCGGCGGCGGCTTCCAGGGGGAAGCTCAGCTGGATGTCGGCGCCGCTGAATTCTTCGCCCGCAAACCATAGGCTTTTGCCCAGCTCGGCTTCCATGAAGTCCAGGTGGGTGGTGATTTGCGGCAGGATGAAACTGCTCTTGACCTTGCCGCTGATGGCTTTGGCGATGGGCTTCACAAAGAAGGGCATGGGCGTGGCCTCGATCTTGTCGAACACCAGCTTGAGCAGCAGCGGCGGCATGGCCGAGCCTTCGGCGTAGTGCAGCCAGTAGCGAAAGCGCAGCCGCTCGGGCGTGCCCGGGGCGGGCGCCAGGCGGCCCTGGCCGTAGCGCTCAATGATGGTTTCGATGATGGCGCCCGATTCGGCCAGCACCAGCTCGCCGTCCGTCACCACCGGCGATTTGCCCAAGGGGTGCACCTTGCGCAGGCTGGGCGGGGCCAGCATGGTTTTGGCATCGCGCTGGTATTTTTCGAGCTGGTAGGGCAGTTCCAGTTCTTCCAGCAGCCACAGCACGCGCTGCGAGCGGGAATTGTTCAGATGGTGGACAGTGAGCATGGTGTTCCGCTGGTTGCTATTAAAAAAAGAGCTGCTTGCGCTGATGTGGTAAGCGCAGGGTGCCTAAAAAGTGCTTAAAAATACCCCATCTTTACAGGGGCATTGCAATTCGATGGAAAGCCCTTACAGAGGCGACCACGGCAGGTTTTATCATTTAACTTAGCTGGACTAAGTATTTGCCGACATTTGCGTTTATAAACCCGGTGCCCGTTCTTTCTATTTACGTCCTGTTACTTCCTTGCATACCTCTTTGACCGCCCAAGATTCCGCAGCCATGGTGATGGACGTGGTGCCTGCCGTGATGGATGCCATCCGCACGTCCATGCGCCACGGTGCGGATGGTAGTTTGTCGGTCCCGCAGTTCCGTTGTCTGAATTTCATCTCTCGCAGGCCCGGCTGTGCGATGGGCGAGATCGCGGCTTTCCTGGGGGTGACCATGCCCACCGCTTCGGCGATGGCCGACCGGCTGGTCCAGGCCGGGCTGGTGCAGCCGCAAACCGCCAGCGGTGACCGCCGCCGCTCCCGGCTGGAAATCACCCCCAGCGGCCTGGCGCAGCTGGCGCTGATACAAGACCGGGCGCAAGGTGAACTTAAAGCGGTTCTGGCGGTCTGCACACCGCTGGAGCAACAAACATTGCAAGCCGGACTGGACGTACTCTGGCGTATTTTTCGACCTTCCGAACCCACTCAAGCACCATGAAGACTGCCTCCCTCGTTTTGAATACCGCCTGCGGCCTGGTGGCCTTGGGCCTGTGGGGTTGCTCCGGCAAGTCCGACGCCGTGGTGCCCGCCACCGGTGCTTCTGCGGCGGCCGCGCCTGCGGGTGCGGCGTCCACGGCGGCTGCGCCCGTGACGGTGACCACCGTCGCGGCCCAGCAGCGTGACCTGCCTGTGCTGCTCAAAGCCACGGGCACCGTCACTGCGCTGACCAGCGTGGACGTGAAGGCCCAGGTGACCAGTGTGGTGTCCAAGGTGCACATCGAAGAGGGCCAGTTCGTCAAAGCCGGACAGTTGATGTTCACCCTGGACTCGCGTACCGACGAAGCCAACCTGGCCAAGGCCCGCGCCCAGCTGGCCAAAGACACGGCGGCGCTGGCCGATGCCAAGCGCCAACTGGCCCGCAGTAAAGACCTGCTGGCGCAAAGCTTTATTTCGCAAGGTGCGCTGGACACTGCGCAAGCCGGGGTCGATGGCCTGAGCGCCACGTTGGCCGCCGACCAGGCCGCCATCGATGCCGCCAAGGTGGCCCTGTCGTTTGACCGCATCGCCGCGCCGCATGCCGGGCGCGCAGGGCTGGTGCCGGTGTCGGCGGGCAGTGTGGTGCAGGCCAACGTGACCACGCTGGTCAGCATCACCCAGCTCGACCCGATGGGCGTGGCCTTCAGCTTGCCGCAGCGCAACCTGGGCGACGCGCTGGCGGCCCTCAAGGGCGGTGGCGCGCCGGTGACGGCCACGCTGGCCGACAACGGCGGTGTGTTCAAGGGGCGGTTGCAGTTTGTGGACAACCAGGTGGATGCCAGCTCGGGTTCGCTCAAGGCCAAGGCGGTGTTCGACAACCCGGACGGCAAGCTCTGGCCAGGCGCGTTCGTCGAGGTGTCGCAAACCGTCAATGTGCTCAAGGGTGCGGTGGTGGTGCCCCAGGCAGCCCTGATCCAGGGAGCGCGTGGCATGGTGGTGTACACCCTGGAAGACGGCAAGGCCGTGTCCAAGCCGGTGCAACTGGTCTACGCGCAAGGTTTGGATGCCGCGGTGACCGGCGTGCAGCCGGGCGACAAGGTGGTGGTGGACGGCAAGCAAAACGTGCGTCCGGGTGTGCGCCTCAACGAGCGCGCCGCTGAACCCCAGAAGGCCGCCAGCGCCGCCAGCGCGCCTGCCACGGACGCTTCCAAGCCCACCGCACCATGAACTTTTCTGAACTCTTTATCCGCCGTCCGGTGATGACGGTGCTGCTGAACCTGGCCATCGTGCTGGCCGGGGTGATTGGCTACCGCAGCATTCCGGTGGCGGCCCTGCCCAGCTACGACACACCGGTGATCAACGTGTCGGCCAGCCTGCCCGGCGCCAGCCCCGAGACCATGGCCAGCTCGGTGGCGCTGATCCTGGAGAAGCAGTTCCAGACTGTACCGGGGCTGAAAACCATCAGCTCCACCAGCACGCTGGGCAGCACCTCGCTGACGCTCGAATTCGACGAGAGCCGCAATATCGACGTGGCCGCGGTGGACGTGCAGGCCGCGCTGCTGCGGGCCCAGCGCTCGCTGCCCACCGACATGACCAATCCGCCGTCGTACCGCAAGGTGAACCCGGCGGACGCACCGATTCTGCTGGTGGCCATGACTTCACCGTCGCTCACCCCGTCGGACTTGCAGGATTTTGCCGAGCACCTGATCTCGCCCACCTTCTCCACCATCGACGGTGTGGCCCAGGTCAATGTGTTTGGTGCCAAGCGCTACGCCGTGCGGGTGCGGGTGAATCCGCAGGCCCTGGCGGTGCGCAATCTGGGCCTGGATGACCTGAGCAGCGCGCTCAAATCGGCCAACGTCAATACCCCCGTGGGCACGCTGGACGGCCCGCAGCAAACCCTGGTGCTGCAGGCCAACCGGCAACTGCGCAACGCCGCCGACTTTGCCAACCTGATCGTCAGCACCAAGGGCGGCAACCCGGTGCGCCTGCGTGACGTGGCCAGCGTGGAAGACAGCCTGGAAACCCTGAAAAGCTGGGCCACCATCAATGGCGAGGCCTCCATCACCCTGGCCGTGCAGCGCCAGCCCGGTGCCAATACCGTCAAGGTGGTGGATGCGCTGCTGGCCGCCTTGCCCAACCTGCAGGCGCAGATGCCCCAGTCGGTCAAGATGACCCCGGTCAATGACCGCTCCAAGTCGGTGCGCGAGGCCTTGCACGATGTGTCGCTGACGCTGATGGGCACCATTGTGCTGGTGGTGCTGGTGATCTTTTTGTTCTTGCGCCGTTTTGTGGCCACAGTGATCCCCGCGTTGTCGCTGCCGGTGTCGCTGGTGGGCGCGGTGGCGCTGCTGTGGGGCATGAACTACAGCCTGGACAACATTTCCCTGCTGGGCCTGACGCTGGCCGTGGGCCTGGTGGTCGACGATGCCATCGTGGTGCTGGAAGAAATCATCCGGCTGGTGGAGGAGGGCATGCACCCCTTCCAGGCCGCGCTGAAGGGCTCGCGGGCGGTGGGTTTCACCATCATCTCCATGTCCACCTCGCTGATCGCGGTGTTCATCCCGATTTTCTTCATGCCCGGCGTGATCGGCCTGCTGTTCCACGAATTTGCGGTGGTGGTGGGCCTGTCCATCGTGGTGTCGGCCTTTGTGTCGCTGACCCTGGTGCCCATGATGGCCAGCCGCTTCCTGAGCGACGAAACCCATAAAAAGCCGCCAGGCCGCATCGTCCATTCCTTCGAGGTCGGGTTCAACAAGTTCCTGGCCGGCTACACCCGCTGGCTGGATGCCGCGCTGCGCCACCGCAACATCGTGCTGGCGCTGGCGGCGGTGACCCTGGTGGCCACGGTGTGGCTGGTGATGGTGATTCCCAAGGGCTTTTTCCCCGAAGAAGACATCGGCCAAATCCAGGTGAGCACCGAGTCCTCGGAAGACATCTCCTTCCCCGCCATGGTCAAGTTGCAGGAAGCCGCGGCGGCCATCGTCCGCGCCGACCCGAATGTGCTCACCGTCAGCTCGTTCAATGGCGGCAACGGTTCGCAAAACACCGGGCGCATGTTCATCAACCTCAAGCCGCAGGCCGAGCGGCCCAAGATGAAGGTGGTGGTGGAAGGCCTGCGCAAGAAGCTGCGCGCCGTAGCGGGCATCAATGTGTTCATGCGGCCGGTGCAAAACCTGCAGCTGGGCGGCCGCCAGAGCAAGGCGCAGTACCAGTACATCATGCAAAGCATCAAGGCCGATGAGCTCAACGTGTGGGCCACCAAGCTGCAAGACCAGTTGCGCGGCGACCCGCTGTTCCGCGACGTCACCAGCGATGCGCAGATGCGCGGCCTGATTGCCCAACTGAAGATCGACCGCGATGCCGCCAACACCCTGGGCGTGTCCATCGACACCGTCCGCACCGCGCTGTTCAGCGCCTTTGGCGAGCGCCAGGTGTCCACCATCTACCTGCCGACCGACAGCTACCAGGTCATCATGGAAGTGGCGCCCGAGGCCAAGCAGGACGAGCGCGCCCTGAACGGCATTTACGTGCGCTCCAACACCGGGGCTTTGGTGCCGATCAGCAGCTTCACCACCGTCACCCGCACGGTCGGGGCGACTGCGATCAACCACGTGGGCCAGTTGCAGGCGGTGACGGTGTCGTTCAACCTGGCCCCCGGTGCGGCGCTGGGCGATGCCACGGCCAAGATCGACGCGGCCCGGGTGGCGATTGGCCTGCCCAGCAGCATCATCACCAGCTACGGCGGCGATGCGGCGGTGTTCCAAAGCTCGCAGGGCAGCCAGACCATCCTGGTAATTGCCGCCTTGCTGGTGATCTACGTGCTGCTGGGTGTGCTGTACGAGAGCTACATCCACCCGCTGACCATCCTGGCGGGCCTGCCGTCGGCAGCGGTGGGGGCGCTGGCCACGCTGATGCTCTTTGGCCAGGACCTGACGCTGATTGCCACCATCGGCATCGTGCTGCTGATCGGTATCGTCAAGAAAAACGCCATCATGATGATCGACTTTGCGCTGGAGGCCCAGCGCCACCAGGGCATGACCCCGGCCGAGGCCATCCGCACCGCGTGCATCTTGCGCTTTCGGCCCATCATGATGACCACCATGGCCGCCCTGATGGGGGCCTTGCCCATCGCCCTGGGCATTGGCGCCGGGGCCGAACTGCGCCAGCCGCTGGGCCTGGCCGTGGTGGGGGGATTGGTGTTCTCGCAGGCCATCACGCTGTTCATCACCCCGGTGATCTACCTGACGCTGGAGCGCTTCAGCGGCACCGGCCCAGTGACGACGCCGGAAGAAGTTGTTGCGTGATTTACTATTAAATAAGTAGCTGCTTACGCCCTTGGAATAAGCGCAGGAAGGACTTTTGACCATGAAAAATAGACCGCTCGGCCCCTTCAATGTCTCTGCCATCGGCCTGGGCTGCATGAACCTCAGCCACGCCTACGGCGCACCGGTCACGGCAGAGCAGGGCGAAGCCGTGCTGATGCACGCCCTGGACCAAGGGGTGACCCTGTTCGACACGGCAGCCCTGTACGGCTTTGGCGCCAACGAAGACCTGGTGGGCAAAGTGCTGTCCAGGCACCGCCGCCGCTTCACCCTGGCCAGCAAATGCGGCATGGCGGGGGTCGACGGCAAGCGCGTCATCGACGGCCGCCCGGCCACCATCCAGCGCACCTGCGAAGATGCGCTGCGCCGCCTGCGCACCGACGTGATCGACCTGTACTACCTGCACCGCTGGGACAAAACTGTGCCCATCGAGGACAGCGTGGGTGCGCTGTCGGACCTGGTACGCCAGGGCAAGATCCAGACCATCGGCCTGTCCGAGGTGTCGGCCAGCACCCTGCGCAAGGCGCACGCGGTGCACCCCATCACCGCGCTGCAGACCGAGTATTCGCTGTGGACGCGCAACCCCGAGATCGCGGTGCTGCAGGCCTGCAAGGAGCTGGGCACGGCCTTTGTGGCTTTCAGCCCGGTGGCGCGCGGGTTCCTGACTGGCACGCTGACCGACGTGGCCACGCTGGACGCCAAAGACATCCGCCGCAGCATGCCCCGCTTTGCCCCCGACCACTATGCCGCCAACCTGCGCCTGCTAGACGGTTTGAAGACCATCGCGACGGATGCCGGTTGCACCCTGGCCCAGTTGGCGATTGCCTGGCTGCTGCAGCAGGGCGACCACATCATCCCCATCCCCGGCACCACCCGCATAGACCATCTGGATGAAGACCTGGCCGCCGCCGAGGTGCAGCTCTCGCCCCAGGTACTGGCCCGGCTGGACGCACTCATGGCCCCCCGCGCCATCACCGCAGGCCGCTACAACGCGCAGTCGCAGTCCGAGGTGGATACCGAGGAGTTCACATAACTTCGTGTAACGGTGGCATGGGCTTTGCGTGACAGGTGCGACGGGAATCCTCCTGCCGCCCTTTGCGAAAGTCTTTATGCATTCCAAAGCCCGGTCCCTGGCCACCACCATGCCCGACAACACGGGTCTGTCCACCGTCAACCTGGCGGCTCGCCAACGCATGCTGTCGCAGCGCATGGTGCTGCAAACCGTGCTGGCCGCGCAGGGCGACAAGGCCCAGTTGCAGGCGGCAGAACGCACGCTGAGCCTGTTCTGCGAGAGCCAGGCCACGCTTCTGCAGATGCCCAAAAAGCTCGACGAGGCCAGCGCCCGCAAGGTGGAGGCCGTGTACCACGGCGTGCAGGGCGTGGGCGGCAGCATCCAGACCTTCACCAAACTGGTGCGTACGGCACTGGACCACATCGGCCAGCGCGACCTCGGTCAAGCCAGATCGGTCGCCCAGGTGGTGGCGCACACCGACGCGGTATTGGAGGCCCTGAACAAGGTTACCACCGTGTTCGATGACATCAGCAAGACCCAATCCGACAGCATGAAGCGCGAGCTCAGCGGCATCGTCAGCGATATCCAGAACGTGGCCCGGGAAGCCAAAGTCGTGAGTTTCAACGCCCTGGTCATTGCCGCCCGCGCCGGTCAATTTGGCCGTGAGTTTGCCGTGGTGGCGAACGTGTTGTCGGGGATCACCGGCAAGATTGACGGCCTGTCGCGCGAAGCAATTATGTTGGCCGGGCGCCGATAGAAGCGGGGTACGGGGCAGGGCAGGGGCGGCAGGATTACACTCGCGGCCCTTTCTTCCTTCCGTGCCATCCGATGCCTTCTTCCCCGGCCAAGCAGCCCCGCACCCGCAAGTCCCCGGTGGCCGACCCGCAACAGCAACTCAGTCTGTTGTTCAATGAAGCTCCTGAGACGGCGCCAGCTCCCACACCAGCCCCTGCCGCTGTGCCCGTTGAGCTTGCAACAGCCCAGCCTGCCATCGCGATCACCTCCGATGGGGAGGCCCTGGCGCTGCAACTCGAACAACACCCTGACTACCGCGTCTTGCGCCGCCTGGTGCCGCAGTTGCACTTCGCCGCGGCCTCCGGCCCGGGCGTGAAGCGCCTGCTGGTGCTGGACACCGAGACCACCGGCCTGGAGCACAGCCGCGACAAGATCATCGAGCTGGCCCTGCTGCGCGTCGATATCGACACCGCCACCGGTCTGCCCTGTGGCAGCGTGCAGGTGTATGACGGCCTGGAAGACCCCGGCCAGCCCATCCCCGACATCGCCCGCAAGATCACCGGCATCGACGACAGCATGGTGGCGGGCCAGGCGCTGGACGAGGCCCGCATCACCGAACTGCTCGAAGGCGTGGATTTGGTGGTGGCGCACAACGCCGGGTTTGACCGCCCGTTTGTCGAAGCCCGCCTGCCCGCGTTCGCCGCCAAGGCCTGGGCCTGCTCGTTTGCCGATATCGACTGGAAGCAAGAAGGCCGCGATTCCGCCAAGCTCACCGCCCTGGCGCTGGACCTGGGCCGGTTTTACGACGCACACCGCGCCGAAATGGATTGCCACGCCTTGCTGGCGGTGTTGCAGGCCCCCATGCCGATCGCAGGCCACACCGGCCTGGCGCATCTGTTGGCCGCCGCCGAGGGCACCCGCTACCGCCTGCAGGCCAATGGCGCACCGTTTGATGCCAAAGACGCACTCAAGGAACGCGGCTACCGCTGGGACGCGGCCAACAAGGTCTGGCACACCCGGTTGATGGATGAAGCTGCCCTGCAAGGGGAATGCGATTGGCTGGCCGCCGCGGTCTATCGGGGCCGGGCGGCCCGGGTGCAGGTCGAGGCGCTGGATGCCCGCGTACGCTACGCCAGCCGCGCCGGACTGTTGACTTGGCGCAATATTGGATGAAATAGGCCTCCTGTGCTTATACACTGGGCGTGAGTAGCTATAAAAATAGTAGCTTTGAAAAAATGTGTTTCTACGGCTGTCAACGGCAAATATAGAAAAGCATCCTCCAAATTGAGGATAAAAACCCCCCACTGATGGCGCGGTATACACCGTGGCGCACGGGTAGCCAGTCAATCAAGAGGATAATGCAGCCTTCGATCCGGCCGTGCGCCGAACTATTTCCTTGCCAAATTGATGCAATTGGCACCCAACTAAGGCTCTATCCATGGCGAAAGCTGATTCCAAAACTGCCATGCTGGCCGACGGCCTGCGTTACAAGTCCAAAGCCTCCGGTTCCCCCTTCGCTGCTGCAGCGTCGTTTGGCGGGGCCACCATGTCCTGCTTTTTGTGCGGTAAGCACCGCACCCGTTCCCTGATGGGCACCCGCAAGGTGCTGGGCAAGTCGCAAGCCGTGTGCGCACCTTCGTGCCAGGCGATGGACGAAGCCGCTGCAGGCTAAATTCAATTTAAAGCCCCTTTAAACCCCATTTGACCGGCTGTGTGGGCAAATCGCCCGCGCGGTTGTGGCCTAATCGCGGGTTGTCACATTTTCTTTGGAGTAAACACAATGGCAAAAGAACCCCGTACCGAAGCCGAGCGCCTGGCTACCCCCCGTCCCACCCCACTGCCTGGCTACGCCAGCCCGGTCAGCCGCGGCCAAAAGCGCAGCCTGGAGCGCGGTGTCGCTACGCGTAGCAAGAAGAACCCTGGCAAGCGCGCGCGCCAAGGCTAAGCCCTTATTGCACACCTTCGCGCCGCGTAGGCGGGCCCTACCGGGCTGCCTACGCGGCGTTGTCGTTTCTGCAGGTGACAAAATAGACCTATGTCCAAACACAAATCCGGGCCCAGCGAGTGGGTCACCAAGATGCTGGCGGTGATCCGCACCGGCAACGCCCAGGCCGCGATTGCCCAGATCAAGGCTGCCCCTAGCGCCAAGGATGTCGCCCAACTGCGGGCCCTGCTGCAGTTGCCCAACGCCCCCGCGCGGCACCCGAATGTGGATACCGCCATCGACGAGCAGGTGGTGGCCCTGGCCAGCCCGCGCCTGCACCGCGCACCATGAACGACGCACGCATCAAGGGCTTCCATGCCCACGTCTACTTTGATGCGGCCACGCAGGAGCAGGGCCGCGCCCTGTGCCTGGAGGCCGCCAGCCGCTTCAAGCTGGCCATGGGGCGGGTCCATCCGGGTCCGGTGGGTCCGCACCCGGACGGCAGCTGCCAGCTGGCCTTTGCACCCTCGGTGTTTGCCGAACTGGTGCCCTGGCTGGCCATGCACCGGCGCGGCCTGGTGGTTTTCATCCACCCCATCACCGGCAATGACCTGGTCGACCACCGCGACTTCGCCATGTGGATGGGTGCGGTACGGCCGCTGGACTTGTCGGTGCTGTCCGGATCGGACACGGTGTATGAGCTTCCCGAAGATTAGCGCTGCGCTGGTGTCCCTGGCTCTGGTGGGCTGTGCCACCCCCATGAAGCCCATCGCCCAGCAAGAAGAATTCGATTCCTCGGGCAAGTACTCGCGCATGTTCGATGCCAGCCCCAGCGACACCTGCGAGGCCGCACGGCGCGCCTTGCTCAGCCAGGGTTACGTGATTTCGAATGCCGCCAAAGAGCTGGTGCAGGGACAAAAAAACTTCCAGCCCGAAAACGAAATCCATGTGCAAATGGACATCCGGGTGGTGTGCGCGTCCGAGAGCCGTGACGGCAAGCTCAGCCTGGGCTTTGTCACTGCGCTGCAGGACCGCTACGCCCTGAAGAAGAGCAACACCTCGGCCAGCCTGGGCGTGGGCGTGTTGGGCTCGGTGTCGGTGCCGGTCAGCTCCAGCAACGATGCGATGGTCAAGGTGGGCAGTGAAACCGTGTCCAGCGAGCGGTTTTATGACCGCTTCTTTGCGTTGGTGCAGCACTACCTGGCGCAAGACATGGAAGAGCCGGACGGCGAGGCGCTGGCCCCTCCCGCACCCGACAAGCCGAAAAAACCGCTAGCGCCGTAAACGCTGCGCCAGGGCCGTCACCTCCGGGTCGGCTGGCGCGCCGGGCGCCTCCAGCTGCGCCTGTACCAGCCGCTGCAAAGTCTCCATTTGTGGTGTGATGCTGCCAAAGAAGCGCGCCGCGCCGTCCACCACCACCAGTACCGTTGGGAAATTGTCCACCTCGACGGGGTCCACCACGTCGGCCTGGTCTTCAATATCCACCCAGACGAACTCGGCCCCGGGAAATGCGCGCCCGACCTGTTCAAACCGCTCCTGGTAGTCGCGGCAGCTCCCACACCAATCGGCGCACAGGCAAGCCACCCACAGGCGTGGCGCTGGGGGGGCTGGGGGCGTGCTTACTACCAATTCCATAGCTGTTGGTCTTTATTCGGATGGCGCAGAGGGCTTATTTTAGGGGGCAAGCTCTGCAGGATCCGCTTGCGCCAGAACCTCCGCTGCGGTGGCTTCCAGCGACTGCCGCAACCAGCGCTGCACCGGGTCGTGCTGGTGCCGCAGGTGCCACAGCATGTACATCGGCAAGCTGGGGCAGGGTAGGGGCACGGAGCAGCTTTGCAGGCCACGCAGCATGCCCAGCGCCAGCAAGCCGGGCAGGGTGGCCAGCCAGGGGCCGGCGTGCAAGAACGCCGCAATGCCCGCAAACCCCGGCACGGTGGCCGCCATCCGGCGCTGGATGCCCTGGGCTTGCAGCCATTGGTCGATGTCGAGCGTGCGACGGGGCTGGTACACCACGCTGATGTGCTCGCTGGCCAGGTAGTCGGCCAGGCTGCTGGGGGCCGCCCGCTGGCTGGCATCGAAGAACACCCGGTAAGGCGTGGCAAACAGGCGCTTTTGCACCACATCGCTGGCATCGGGCGGGCGCGGCGACACCACCAGGTGGCAGCTGCCATCGCGCAGCATCTCCGCGGTGGGCACCCCGGACGGAACGATGTGCAAGCTGACCTGGGGGGCCTGTAGCCGCAGCCTTTGCAGCAGGGCCGGTAGCAGCAGATCGCGCTGGAAGTCGTTGGCCGCAATGGTGAAACAGGTTTGCAACCGCGCCGGGTCAAACGCCTCGGGCGTGGCCAGACGCTGCATGTCTTCCAGTAGCAGGCGTGCGGGTTGGGCCATGGCTTCGGCCCGGGCGGTGGGCTGGATGCCGCGGCCCGACTTCACAAACAGCGGGTCGCCAGTGATGGCGCGCAGCTTGTCCAGCAAATGGCTGACCGCCGACTGCGTAACCCCCAGGCGCTGCGCAGCCCGGGTCACCGAGCCTTCTTCCAGCACCGCCAGCAGCAGCTGCAGCAACTGGCCGTCCAGGTGGGAATGATCGAATTTGCTCATGGGTTTCATGAAGATTATCGGGTTTATTTGTGGAGGTAGTTTGGGAATACTCCGTTTCACCTACTTCCACAGGAGACAACCATGGCCCAGGCCGAAATTCCCGGCACCACTTTGTTCGACGGTGTGCAAGCCCGCAAAGGCTACGCCCTCAACAAGATGTGCTTTTCCTTCAACGCGGCGGATGCGCGCGCCGAGTTCCAGCGCGACGAAGAAGCCTATATGCGCAAATTCGGGCTGAATACCGAGCAGGCCGAGGCGATCCGCCAACGCAATGTGCTGGCCTTGCTGGCAGCGGGCGGCAATGCCTACTACCTGGCCAAGTTCGCCGGTATTTTCGGGCTCGACATGCAGGACATCGGGGCCCAGCAAACGGGTCTGAGCAAGGCAGAATTTCAGGCCCGTCTGTTGGCCGCAGGAGCATAACCATGGCCAAAATCGTTGGTGCCATCACCACTTCCCACGTGCCCGCCATCGGCCGGGCGATTGCCAAGGATCTGCAAAATGATCCCTACTGGAAGCCCTTTTTTGACGGCTTCCCGCCGGTGCGCCAGTGGCTGGACGAGGTCAAGCCGGATGTGGCCGTCGTCATCTACAACGACCACGGGCTGAACTTCTTTCTCGACAAGATGCCCACCTTTGCCGTCGGCGCCGCACCGGAGTACCACCATGCCGACGAGGGTTGGGGCCTGGCCACCGCCGCGCCCTTCCAGGGCAACCAGGACTTGTCGTGGCACCTGATCAACCGCCTGGTGGACGACGGCTTCGACATCACCACCTGCCAGGAGATGCTGGTGGACCACGCCTTCTGCCTGCCCATGGACCTGCTGTGGCCGCACACCGACCCCCAAGCCGCCTGGCCGGTGACCACCGTGCCCGTCTGCCTGAACACGGTGCAGTTTCCCTTGCCCACCGCCGCGCGCTGCTTTGCCCTGGGCGAGGCCATTGGCCGGGCCATCACCAGCTGGGAAAGCGACGCCCGGGTGGTGGTGGTCGGCACCGGTGGCCTCAGCCACCAGCTCGACGGCCAGCGGGCGGGCTTTATCAACAAGGAGTTTGACCTGGAGTTCATGCACAGCCTGGTCAGCGACCCGGCCTGGGCCACCCGCTTCTCCATCCATGAGCTGGTGGAGAAAGTGGGCACCCAGGGCATCGAGCTGCTGATGTGGCTGACCGCCCGCGCCGCGCTGCCCGGCCCGGCGCGCCTGCTGCACTCCAACTACCACATCCCGATTTCCAACACCGCCGCCGGCCTGATGCTGATGGCCCCATAAAAAAAGCCCCTGCCGGACACATCCGGCAGGGGCCTTTTCAAGGGCTGGTGCTTACAGCGTATCGATAAAGCTGCGCAGCTTGTCCGAGCGGCTGGGGTGCTTGAGCTTGCGCAGCGCCTTGGCTTCTATTTGGCGGATGCGCTCGCGGGTCACGTCGAACTGCTTGCCGACTTCTTCCAGCGTGTGGTCGGTGCTCATTTCAATGCCGAAACGCATGCGCAGCACCTTGGCTTCACGTGGCGTGAGGCTGTCCAGGATGTCCTTCACCACATCGCGCAGACCGGCCTGCATGGCGGCTTCGATGGGGGCGGTGTTGGCGCCGTCTTCGATGAAATCGCCCAGGTGGCTGTCGTCGTCGTCGCCGATCGGGGTTTCCATGGAGATGGGCTCCTTAGCGATCTTCATGATCTTGCGGATCTTGTCTTCCGGGATCTCCATCTTCTCGGCCAGGATGCTGGCATCGGGCTCAAAACCAAACTCTTGCAAGTGCTGGCGGCTGATGCGGTTCATCTTGTTGATGGTTTCGATCATGTGCACCGGGATGCGGATGGTGCGCGCCTGGTCGGCGATCGAACGCGTGATGGCCTGGCGGATCCACCAGGTGGCGTAGGTCGAGAACTTGTAGCCGCGGCGGTATTCAAACTTGTCCACCGCCTTCATCAGGCCGATGTTGCCTTCCTGGATCAAGTCCAGGAACTGCAGGCCGCGGTTGGTGTACTTCTTGGCGATGGAGATCACCAGGCGCAGATTGGCCTCGATCATTTCCTTCTTGGCATTGCGCGAGGAGGCTTCGCCTTCGTTCATGCGCTTGTTGATGCCTTTGAGCTCGTCCAGTGGCACCACCACGCGCGACTGCAGATCTGTCAGCTTTTGCTGCAGGTCCTGCACCGGCGGGATGTTGCGGCCCATGATGGCGCTCCAGGGCTTGCCGGCCGCGGTTTGGCGCTCGATCCACTTCAGGTCCAGCAGGTGCGAGGGCACTTTGTTGCCCATCTTGTCGCGGCCACTGAAGTCGGCAATGAAGTTTTCTTGCGGGTAGCCGCACTTGTCCACAATGATGCGGCGCAGTTCGCGCTCCTTCTTGCGCACGTCGTCCACCTGGCTACGCAGCAGATCGCACAGTTTTTCGATGGTTTTGGCGGTGAAGCGGATGGTCATCAGCTCTTCGCTCAAAGCCGCCTGGGCCTTGACGTAGTGCGGCGTGCCGTAGCCTTCCTTGTCGTAGATCTTGTGCACCTTTTCGAACAGGTCGCGCAAGGTATCGAAGCGGGTCAGGGCTTCTTTTTTCAGTTCTTCGAGCTTCTTTGTCAGGGCTTTGGAGCCGCCCTTGCCGTCGTCGTCGTCGGCGGCGTCAAATTCGTCGAAGTCTTCTTCGGCCACGTAATCGTCGGCTTCGTTGGGGTTGGAGAAGCCGTCGACGATGGTGGAGATGACCACCTTGCCGTCACGGATCAGCTCGCCCATGTTGAACACCTCGGCCAGCGTGGCCGGGCTGGCGCTGATGGCTTCCATCATGCGCATCAGGCCGCCTTCGATGCGCTTGGCAATTTCGATTTCGCCTTCGCGGGTCAGCAGCTCGACGGTGCCCATTTCACGCATGTACATGCGCACCGGGTCGGTGGTGCGGCCGAATTCGCTGTCCACCGTGGACAGGGCCGCTTCGGCTTCTTCTTCGGCTTCTTCTTCGGTCGCCGCCGTGGGGGCGGTGTTGTTCAGCAGCAGGGTTTCGGCATCGGGCGTTTGCTCGTACACCGCCACGCCCATGTCGTTGAGCATGTTGACCACCACTTCCAGCGTTTCCGCGTCGACCAGCTTGTCGGGCAGGTGGTCGGAGATTTCGCCGTGCGTCAGGTAACCGCGGGTCTTGCCCAGTTTGATCAGGGCCTTCAGGCGCTGGCGGCGCTTGGCCAGGTCTTCTTCGGAGAGAACGGTTTCGTCCAGGCCGAATTCCTTCATCAGCGCGCGCTCTTTGGCCTTGCTGATTTTCATGCGCAGCGGCTTGATCTTCTCGCCGGTGGGGCTGAGCTGGACCGGCGCTTCCTCGACCGGATCTTCCTCGATCTCGATCAGGTCATCGAGGTTGATCTCGGTGGAGATCGAACCCTTGGGCTTGGGGCCGCGCTTGGCACCGGCGGGCTTGACCTTGGCGGGTGCGGCCGCGGCAGCGGCGGCGGCTTTGCCAGCGGGCTTGGCGGCGGGCAGGGTCACGACCTTGGGTGGGCGGCCAGGTTTTTTCTTGGCGGCATCATCGGCAGCGGAGGTGACTTCGGGAGCGGCGGGGGACTTCGATGCGGGCACGGATTTGACTTTCAAGGCGGGCTTGGCCACCACCTCGGCAGCCACTGCGGTGGTTGCTTTGGCGCTGGTCTTGGCAGCGGAGGCCGCGGGTTTCTCGGACTTTGGAGCAGGCATGGGCAAAGAACCTCAGGACAACAAAAAAACGAAATAAACCCGGGAGCCAGGGGCTACCGGCGCGGTTGCGTAGGGAGAGAGTGGGTGACTCGTTGGCAAGATGGGAGGGCGATCATTTGTAAGCCTGTTTCCAGGCCTACAGGCAGTCCTTGCGGTGGGGTGGCCGGTGCGCGCTATGGCGGCTGGGGCCGTATCCGGAGGTGTTGCTGTCGCTCTTGCCGAGCAGTTAGCCTTAGATTATAGCCTGCCGGCCGAAATTCAAGCCTTTTTTGAGATTTTCAACCGATTTTGATGGCGGTTAGTTCCAATCGGCGGCGATTCAGTGCGCGGTAACGTTCCAAAGCAGATGGGTCCGACTTGGCCGCTTCCAAGGCCTGGGTTTCTTGCTGCTTGAGCAGGTCGATCAGCATCAGGTTGAGCAGCGCGCGCAGCTCCTGCAGAGCCTCAGTGTCGATCACGGTCTCGGCAGCTTCGGTGGCATTGCTGGGCACCGGGCCCGACATCAGCCTCAGCGCCAGGTCTTCAAACGGCTGGCCGCGCACACCGGGGCGCAGCCGCTCCCAGCTTTGCGGGCCGTGCTCGTGCTGCTGGGCCTCCAGCCAGACGAACAGCGCTGCGTGGGGCTCGGGCAATGCGCACAGCAGGGCGTGGTCTTCGTGGCCCAGGCTGTCCCAGCCGGTGGCGTTGGACAGCAGCAGGCGGGCCGCGTGGTCGGCGCGGCTGGCGGGTTTGCGGCGGCCGGCGCTGTCGGAGCCGACGGGGGGCGGTTTGGGTTCGTAGCGCTTGCCCGGTGTGTACGGGGTGCTATATTTTTTGCTGCCTTTGCCCTCAGGGCGGCTGCCGATGGCCTTGCCGCTCCAGACATCGGTGAGTTCGCTGCTGCTGAGCTGCACCAGGTCGGCGATCTCAATCAGCAACTGGCGTTTGAGTGCACCCTCGGGCAACTGGCTCCACAGCGGCTTGGCGTTGCTGGCCAGCAGGGAGCGGCCTTCGGCGGTGTGCAGCTCGCAGCCTTCGCGTATGGATTCGATCAGGAAGCGGCTCAGCGGCGTGGCCTCGGACACATAGCGGGCAAACGCGTCGCGGCCATAGGCTCGGATGAAGCTGTCGGGGTCGTGCTCGGCGGGCAGAAACAAGAATTTACAACTGCGTACATCGGTGGCCAGCGGCAGTGCGCCATCGAGCGCCTTGCGGGCGGCACGGCGGCCTGCGGCATCCCCATCAAAGCTGAACACCACGGCGTCGGTGAAACGGAACAGCTTGTGCAGGTGATCTGCCGTGCAGGCCGTGCCCAGGGTGGCCACGGCGTTGGGAAAGCCCAGCTGCGCCAAGGCGACCACGTCCATGTAGCCCTCGGTGACCAGGGCGTAACCGGCGTCGCGCAGGGCGTTGCGGGCCTCGAACAGGCCGTAGAGCTCGCGGCCCTTGCTGAACACCGGGGTTTCGGGGGAGTTGAGGTATTTGGGCTTGTCGTCGCCCAGCACCCGGCCCCCAAAGCCGATGCATTCGCCCTTGACGTTGCGGATCGGGAACATCACCCGGTCGCGGAAGCGGTCGTAGCGCTTCTCAGAATCTTCTTCGCTGGTGATGACCAGGCCGCTCTCGGCCAGCAGCGGGTCGTCGTAATGCGGGAATACCCCGGCCAGGCTGCGCCAACCTTCAGGTGCATAGCCCAGGTCGAATTGCTTGGCGATTTCGCCCGACAGGCCACGGCCCTTGAAGTACGCGATGGCGCGGGGCGAGTCGCGCAGGTGCTTCTTGTAGGCGGTGCAGGCCTGCTCCAGCACGTCGGTCAGGGTGGCCTGCTTTTGCTTTTGCTCGGCGGCGCGGGCGCGGTCCTGGGGCGAGGCATCGTCTTCAGGGATCTGCATGCCGAACTGCTGGGCCAGGTCTTGCACGGCCTCGATGAAGGTCATGCCCGCGTGGTCCATCAGAAAACGCAGCGCGTCGCCGCTCTTGCCGCAACCAAAGCAGTGGTAGAACTGCTTGGTGGGGCTGACCGAGAAAGAGGGGGATTTCTCGGCGTGGAACGGGCACAGGCCCATGAAGTTGGCGCCGCCCTTCTTGAGCTGCACGTAGCGGCCCACGATCTCGACCACGTCGGCGCGGGCGATGAGTTCCTGGATGAAGGTATGGGGAATGGTCACGGGCCTATTGTCCCAGCATAGTGACGCAATCTAGATTGCAAGGAAAATCGGCTGCTAGCGCTTATCCTATGAGCGTGAGCAGCTATAAAAATAGTAGTAATCAGGTTTTGCTCTTGGCCTGCGCGTAGCGGGCGGCGGCAATGACGCTGAGGATGGCTGTGGTGACGGTGTCGGGCTGGTCCTGGTGGATGTTGTGGCCGCTGTCGCCCACTATTTTGATGCGGCCCAGTCGCGACATTTTGGCCATGTTGCGCTGGCTGGCATCCCAGACCTTGCCCAGGCGTTCCGGCCACCGGCTGGCGGAGCGGTCTTGGCTGAGCACAATCAACGGTACGGCGGGGAATTCTCCGGCCCGGCGGGCTTGGCGCGCAGTGAGCGCGGCGGAGGCAATCTCGGCCCGCATGGCGCTGGGGGCCATGGCAAACAGCAGGGCCGGCGGGTCGTACCACATGCGGTGCACGCCAAGCTGCTTGCAGCGCTTGGAAAATTCGGCGTGGCGCGCGTCCACCAGCACCACCCCGGCGACCTCCGTGGGGTAGGTTTTGGCAAACAGCTTGACGATGGTGCCGCCCAAAGAGTGGCCCACCAGCACATAAGGCGGTTTGATTTCTTCGGTCTGCAGCATGGCACGCAGCTCGCGCAGGATCTGCAAGCCATCGCGCGGCAGCCGTGAGCGCTCGCTCTGGCCATAGCCCGCCCGGTCGTAGGCGACGGCATGGCCGATGGCGCTGATCTCGTTGAAGATGCGGCCCCACGCATTTTTGCCATTGCCCAGACCCGCCTCAAACAGTACGGTGGGTCCGCCCGTGCCCGCGCTGACGAAGGCTCTGGCCCCATAGGGCGTGTAGCTCATGGTGTGCGAAGGCATGGTTTGAGAGCGCATTGCAGGGCCTATGCGGGCGCGCAGGGCGTCTACCGACAGCAGCGGCAGGGGCGCCGCGGGCGGTGGCGGTGGCGTTTTGGGCGCAGGGGCCACTGTGGTGCGGCTCGACGGCTTCAGGTGCGCGGGCACCGCGTCCTGCGGCATGCGCAGTACCGTGGTGCGCCGACGAACAGGTGGAAAAGGCGCGGTTTCCGGTGGCTTCAGGTGGTCTATCAAGGGCGTGGTGGGGGCGATCGCCATGTCAATTACGCGGCAAAAAGTCTGCACTGGCCCCAAGGATGGTCGGAGCCAGGGCGCGCGAAAACAACATATTCATACACCAATTATCAAACACCCAGCGCGTTGTTTTGTTTCAGGCTGTAAATTCCTCGGAAAGTTCGGCGCGGTGCTGCGCAGCTCTCAGGCGCTGCGCGCCCGTCCACCCTTCTCTGCCCACGTTCTTGTCCAGCGGACTTGCATGATGCGCAGCATGAACAGCATCACCACCGCCAGACCGGCGAACAGGATGAAGCCCCACATGTAGCTGCCCGCGTACTGTTTGGACAGGCCCATGGCGTTGGGCACCAGGCCGCCGCCGAGGGCGCCGATCTCGCCGATCATGGAGCCGGCTACCGCGGTGGCCAGGGGCCAGCGCAGAGGGACCAGTTGGAACAGCGCGCCATTGCCCGCACCCAGGGCGGCAAAGCACAGAATCATCAGCAGCGTGGTCAGCACCAGCGAGCCGCCTGCCAGGCCGCAGGCCACCAGGGTGGTGGCCACGGTGACCAGTACGATGTTCAGCGTGTTGACACCGCCCCAGCGGTCAGAGATCCAGCCGCCAAAAACCCGCAGCGCCGCGCCCATGAAGGCCGCCAGCATGGTCAGTTGCCCGGCCTGCACCTTGCTCACGCCAAACTGGTCGTAGTAGTAGGTGGGCAGGAAGGTGATCAGGCCGATGAAGCCGCCGAAGGTCACGGCGTAGATCAGGCTGAAAGCCCAGCCGTCTTTTTCAAACAGGCAGGCGATGTGCTCTTTGAAGCTGGCGTGCGGGTCCAGATCGGGCGGTTCCTGGGCGAAGACCACCATGACCACCATCGGGATGGCAATTGCCGCCGCCGCAAAGCCGTACACGGTGACCCAGCCAAACGCCTGGGCCAGGGGCGGTGCCACCAGCACGCAGACCGCCGTGCCGACGTTGCCCGCGCCCACCAGGCCCATGGCCAAGCCCTTGTGCTTGGGCGGGAACGAGCCCGAACCCAGCGACAAGGCCACGCCAAAGCTGGCCCCTGCAATGCCCAGCAGCACGCCCATGGCCAGCAGGTCGTTGAAGCTTTTCACAAAGAAAAAGCCAAACAGCATGGCCACCATGATCATGCCCATCTCGACCAGCGTGGCTTTCTTGCGGCCAATGTACTGCGACAGCAGGCCCAGCGGGAAGCGCATCAGCGCCCCGGCCATGATGGGGATGGACAGCATCAAGCCCTTTTGCGCGGGGCTGAGGCCGAAGGTTTCGGAGATGAAGGGCGCCATGGCCCCGTTGAGCACCCAGATGCAGCAGGAAAACGAAAAATACAAAAACGAAGCGAAGAGCGTGGGGGAGTGCCCGCTCTTGAGGAAACTGCGGAATCCCGCCATGGTGCATGTCCTTAAGGTTCTGTAGATCCATGCACCAAAGCGAAACTCGTGCCAGCCGGAAATCGCCATAAAACTGCCAGTATTCGGCATGCCTCCCCACATACGCTAGTTTTTGGTGCGGTACACCGATTTTGTGCGCTATTTTGGTGGTCAGAAGTGGTGCACCGCTGCGGTCAACTGGCTACGCGGGGACAGGCTCGGCGATCGGCTGCCCCAGGCTGCGCAGCACGTCGCGCACCATTTGCGCACGGGCTTTGGGCTCGGGTAGCTCGCGCTCGATCCGCAGCTTCTCGTTGCCGGCCAGCTTGATGTGGCGGTTTTTCTGGATCAGCTCGATGATGCGCATCGGTTCGATGGGAGGGTTGGCCCTGAAGGTGATGTTGATCACGCCGGGCGCTGCATCCACCTTGACCACGCCGTAGGGCCGCGCCAGCACGCGCAGGCGGTGGCCGTCGATGAGGGTTTGCGCCTGGGTGGGCAGCTTGCCGAAGCGGTCGACGATTTCTTCCAGCAACGCGTCGATCTGGTCGGTGGTCTTGGCGGTGGCCAGTTTCTTGTAGAACGACAGGCGCAGATGCACGTCGCCGCAGTAGTCGTCGGGCAGTAGGGCCGGGGCGTGCAGGTTGATCTCGGTGGTCACGTTCATCGGGCTCATCAGGTCGGGCTCGATGCCCGCCTTCAGGCAGCGCACCGCCTCGTTCAGCATCTCGTTGTAGAGCTGGAAACCCACCTCCAGCATGTTGCCGCTCTGGTTTTCGCCCAGCACCTCGCCCGCGCCGCGGATTTCCAGGTCGTGCATGGCCAGGTAGAAGCCGGAGCCCAGTTCTTCCATCTTCTGGATCGCGTCCAGGCGCTGGCTGGCCTGCTTGGTCAGGCCTTCCAGGTCGGGCACCATCAGGTAGGCATAGGCCTGGTGGTGGCTGCGACCCACGCGGCCCCGCAACTGGTGCAATTGGGCCAGGCCGAACTTGTCGGCGCGGCTCATCACGATGGTGTTGGCGCTGGGCACGTCGATGCCGGTTTCAATGATGGTGGAGCACAGCAGCACATTGAAGCGCTGGGCCACGAAGTCGCGCATCACGGCTTCCAGCTGGCGTTCGGGCATCTGGCCGTGGGCCACGGCGATGCGGGCCTCGGGCAGTAGCTCTTCCAGTTTCTGGCGGCGGTTTTCGATGGTTTCGACTTCGTTGTGCAAAAAGTACACCTGGCCGCCGCGCTTGAGTTCGCGCAGCACGGCCTCGCGGATCACGCCGTTGCCTTCGGTACGCACAAAGGTCTTGATGGCCAGGCGGCGCTGCGGCGCGGTGGCGATCACACTCAGGTCCCGCAGGCCTTCCAGCGCCATCCCTAAGGTGCGTGGGATGGGCGTGGCGGTCAGCGTGAGCACATCGACCTCGGCGCGCAGCGACTTCATCTGCTCCTTGTGGCGCACGCCAAAGCGGTGCTCTTCGTCAATGATCAGAAGGCCCAGGTTGGCAAACTTGGTCGATTCGCTGAGAAGCTTGTGCGTGCCCACCACAATATCCACGCCACCTTCGGCGATGCCTTTCAGCGCGGCGGTGATTTCCTTGCCCGAGCGGAAGCGCGACACCTCGGCCACCTTGACCGGCCACTTGGCGAAGCGGTCCACCAGGGTCTGGTAGTGCTGCTCGGCCAGCAGCGTGGTGGGGGCCAGCAGGGCTACCTGTTTGCCGCCGGTGATGGCGATGAAGGCGGCGCGCAAGGCCACCTCGGTCTTGCCAAAGCCCACATCACCGCAGACCAGGCGGTCCATGGGGCGTGGGCTGATCATGTCCTGGATCACCGCGTGGATGGCGGCGGCCTGGTCGGGCGTCTCTTCAAAGCCAAAGTCGTTGGCAAACACCTCGTAGTCGTTGGGCGAGTAGCGGAAGGCATGGCCTTCGCGGGCGGCGCGGCGGGCGTAGATATTGAGCAGCTCGGCGGCCGAGTCGCGCACCTGCTCGGCGGCGCGGCGTTTGGCTTTTTCCCACTGGCCCGAGCCCAGGCGGTGCAGCGGGGCTTCGTCGGCGCTCACGCCGGTGTAGCGGCTGATGTGCTGCAGCTGGCTCACCGGCACGTACAGCGTGGCCTTGTCGGCGTATTCCAAGAATAGGAATTCTTGCAGCAGCGGTGAGCCGTCGGCGTTCTTGCCCTGGCCCAGATCCAGGTGCACCAGGCCCTTGTAGCGGCCAATGCCGTGGGCGGAGTGGACGACCGGGTCGCCCAGCGAGAGTTCGCTCAGGTCCTTGATCAGCGCCTCCACATCGCTGACCTGTTCCTGCTTCTTGCGGCGGCGGGTGGTGGGCCCGGCGGCAAACAGCTCGGTTTCGGTAACAAAGTCGATGCCCTCGGCCATCCAGCTGAAACCGCTGTTCAGCGCGGCGGTGGCGATGCCGACCTTTTCGGTGCTGGTCTGGAAGTCTTCCAGCGAGTCGAAGGCGGGCGGGTTGACCTGGCTGGCGCGCAGCAGGTCCAGCAGGCTTTCGCGGCGGCCATCGCTTTCGGCCAGCAACAGCACCCGGTGCGGCGTGCGCTGGATGTGCATTTTCAGCTGGGTCAGCGGGTCTTCGGCACCGCGCGCCACCGACAGCAACGGCAGGGGCTCAAAGCCGGTGTCGGTGGTCACGTCCACATTGCCGATATTTCGCAGGGCCAGCTGCGCATGCTGGTTGGTCAGGGCGTAGAACTGCTCGGTTCCCAGAAACAGCGACTCGGGCGGCAGGGCGGGGCGGTCCAGGTCGCCCTGCACCAGGCGGTAGCGCTCCTTGGTGTCTTGCCAAAAGCGCTGCAGCGAGGGCTCCAGGTCGCCGTGCAGCACCACCGTGGCGTCGGCACCGATGTAGTCGAACACGGTGGCGGTGTCTTCAAAGAACAGCGGCAGGTAGTACTCGATACCGGCCGTGGCCACGCCGTTGCCCATGTCTTTGTAGATGCGGCTCTTGGTCGGGTCGCCCTCTAACAGTTCGCGCCAGCGGCTGCGGAACTTGGCGCGGGCCTCGTCGTCCATGGGGAATTCGCGCCCGGGCAGCAGGCGCACTTCGGGCACGGGGTACAGGCTGCGCTGGGTGTCGGGGTCGAAGGTGCGGATGCTGTCGATCTCGTCGTCGAACAAATCCACCCGGTACGGTACCGCGCTGCCCATGGGGAACAGGTCGATCAGGCCGCCGCGCACCGCGTATTCACCGGGGCTGACCACCTGGGTGACGTGGCTGTAGCCCGCCAGTGTGAGCTGGGCCTTGAGCTTGGCCTCGTTGAGCTTTTGCTTGGTCTTGAACTGGAAGGTGTAGCCCGCCATGAAGCTGGGCGGGGCCAGGCGGTACAGCGCGGTGGTCGCGGGCACGATCACCACGTCGGCCCCAGTGGTCTTGTCGCGCTGGCTGATGCGCCACAGCGTGGCCAGGCGTTCGCTGATCAGGTCCTGGTGCGGCGAAAACGTGTCGTACGGCAGGGTTTCCCAGTCGGGAAACAGGGCGCAGCGCAGGCTGGGTGCAAAAAAGGCAATTTCGTCCATCAGCCGCTGGGCATCCGCCGCATCGGATGTGACGATGGCCGTCAGCGACCCCCGGGCCTTGTCCCGCAGCGCCAGTTGCGCCAGCAACACTGCGTCGGCCGAGCCTTGGGGGCGGGGCAGGGTGAAGCGTTTGCCGGGGGTGAGTTTGGGGAGGTCCATGGGCGGTGTTTTTGGATATCAGGAATACAAAAACACCCCCCGGCACAAGGGCGGGGGGTGTGGATGGCACTGATTTTAGAATGCGCACCATGTCTACCGCCTCCGTGTCCCCGATACCCCGCTTTTTTGCCCTGATTCCCTGTGCCGGTGTGGGCAGCCGCGCCATCGCTGCGGGCAGCCCCGATGCCCCCAAGCAGTACCAAACCGTGGCGGGCCAGCCCATGGTGATGCACACCCTGGCCGCTTTCGCCAGCGTGCCGCGCATTGCCGATGTGCTGGTGGTGGTGGCGGTGGGCGATGATTTTTTTGAGCGGCATAGCGCCACGTGTGGGGTGTCCGACTGCGGTGGCAGCAGCCGGGCCGCGTCGGTGGCCAACGGCCTGCACGACCTGTTCGAGCAGGGGGCCCGTGCCGACGACTGGGTGCTGGTGCACGACGCCGCCCGTTGCCTGGTCACCCCGGCGCAGATCAACGCATTGATCGATGCCTGCCAGGAGGACCCCGTCGGCGGCCTGCTGGCCCACAGGCTGGCAGACACCCTGAAGGCCGAGGTGCAGGGCCGGGTGGCGGCCACCGTGCCGCGGGCCGACAAGTGGCTGGCGCAGACGCCGCAGATGTTCCGCATCGGCATGTTGTCCAGAGCGCTGGCATCGGCCGGGGCCGAGGTGACCGACGAATCCAGTGCCATCGAAGCCCTGGGCCTGCAACCTCGGTTGGTGCCGGGCAGCGCCCAAAATTTCAAAGTAACCTACCCTGAAGACTTCGCACTCGCCGAAGCCATTTTGCAAAGCCGTTTCACACCAAGGACAGATTGATGCCGTTTCGTATCGGAGAAGGTTGGGATGTGCACGCCCTGGTGGCGGGCCGCAAGCTGATTTTGGGGGGCGTGGAGATTCCGCACCCCCTGGGCCTGCTGGGCCATTCGGATGCCGATGCGCTGCTGCACGCCATCACCGATGCCCTGCTGGGGGCGGCCGCGCTGGGCGATATCGGCACGCATTTCTCAGACACCGACCCGCAGTTCAAGGGCGCGGATTCCATGGTGCTGTTGGCCGAAGCCCTGCGCCGGGTGGCCGCCCAGGGTTACCAGATTGGCAATATCGACAGCACCATCATCGCCCAGGCCCCCAAAATGATGCCGCATATCCCGGCCATGCGCGCGCGCATCGCCCATGGCTTGGGCCTGGCGCTGGAGCAAATCAACATCAAGGCCAAGACGGCGGAGAAGATGGGCCCGGTCGGGCTGGGCCAGAGCATCGAGGCGCGGGCGGTGGTTTTGCTATATAAAAAGTAGCTGCTCACGCTGATGCATCAAGCGCTAGCGGCCTATTTCATGCCTTATTTCATTCCTTGGGCGCGCGCTGCAGCTTGATATGCGCTGCCAGCCCGCCCGAAGCGGTGTTGGTCAGCTCGAATTCTCCGCCCATGCGCTGGATGGCCTTGTCCACGATGGACAGGCCCAGGCCTGCGCCGGTGGCTTCGGTGCGGGCCGTGTCGCCCCGGAAGAAGGGCTTCGACAGGCTGCTGAGCTGCTCGGGGTTGACCCCCTGGCCGTGGTCGCGCACCTTCAGCAGCACCCAGTCGTCATGCGCCTTGGCCACGATGTCCACATTGGCGATGCCGGTGTCGGGCGACTTGCCGTAGCGGCGGGCGTTTTCCAGCAGGTTGGCGATCACCCGGCCCAGCTCCACCTCGTCGGCCAGCACCATCAGCGATTCTTCGACATTGCGCTGGATGCGCATGTCTTCGTACTCCAGCACGGCATACAGGCTGGATTCGAGCACCTGGTTGAGCGACACGGAGTTGAGCTTGGCATGCCCAGGGCGGGCGTAGTCGAGAAATTTGTCGATGATGGCATCGAGCTGTTCGATATCGGCCACCATGTGGTCGCGGGCATCGTCGTCGGCCACGCTCATCTCGGTTTCCAGCCGCAACCGGGCCAGCGGGGTGCGCAGGTCGTGCGAGATACCGGCCAGCATGACGACCCGGTCCTGCTCGATCTTGGCCAGTTTTTGCGCCATGCGGTTGAAGCCGATGTTGACCTCGCGCACCTCGCCGGTCACGCCGCGTTCGTCCAGGTGGCTGGCATCGAAGTCGCCCTCGCGCACCCGGCTGGTGGCAAACGACAGTTGCTTGAGCGGGCGGTTGATCAGCCGCGCAATCAGCGCCGCCCCGGTGAGCGACAGGCCGCCGATGGTCAACAGCCAGATCAGCCAGGTCTTGTTGCTGCCGGGGTTGAAGCGCTCGCGGTCCAGCTGAAGCCAGTTGGCATCGCCGTTGATGTCAAAACCCACCCACAGGCCGTTGGTGCCGTTGACGCTGCGCGCCACGACCGTGGCCGAGCCCAGGATACTTTTCAGTTCCTGGGCGACGCGTTCACTCAGGGCATCGCTGTCGAAGGGCAAAAACTGGTCTTTGGGCTCGCGCGGCACGATGCGCACGCCCTCGGTGTCCGCCATGGTCTTGATCAGGGACACCCGGGCAATGGCATCCACGTGCATCAGGGCCGCGCGGCTGAGGTTGACCTGGGAGGCGATTTGCTGTGCCGTCTGCACGGCGCGTGGCGTGAAATCCAGCGCCCGCAAAGTGGCCAGCCACGCCAGCATGCTGCCCATGAGCAGGGCTGCCAGCAGAAAGAAGGTGCGCCAGAACAGGCTGACCACCACCATCTGGCGGGACAGGTGCGACTTGCCCGGCAGCATCTCCAGCGGCGCGGGGCTGGTGCCATCGGCGAGGTCTGCCGCGTCTTTCAGCCGGTAGTCGGACTGGCGGCGAGAGGGGGATTTACTCAAAAGGGATCAACCTGCACCGTCCGGTACAAACACATAGCCCACGCCCCAGACGGTCTGGATGAAGCGCGGCGCGGCCGCGTCCACCTCGACCAGCTTGCGCAGGCGCGAGACCTGCACATCCAGGCTGCGGTCGAAGGGCTCGAACTCGCGGCCCCGGGCCAGCAAGGCCAGTTTTTCACGCGACAGCGGCTGTCGCGGGTGGCGTACCAGGGCTTTCAGCATGGCAAATTCGCCGGTGGTCAGCGGCAATTCTTCGCCGTTGCGGTTCAGGGTGCGCGAGCCGAGGTCGAACGAGAACGGCCCGAAGGTGATGATTTCGTTGTCGATGGACGGCGCGCCGGGGGCCTCCTTGACCGGGCGGCGGCGCAGCACGGCGTGGATGCGGGCCAGCAGTTCGCGCGGGTTGAAGGGCTTGCCCAGGTAGTCGTCGGCACCGACTTCGAGGCCGACAATGCGGTCGATATCTTCGCCCTTGGCCGTGAGCATGATGATGGGCGTGCGGTCGTTGGCGGCGCGCAGGCGGCGGCAGATGGAGAGGCCGTCTTCGCCGGGCATCATCAGGTCCAGCACGATCAGGTCGGCGGTGTCGCGCAGCATGATGCGGCTGAGTGCTTTGCCGTCTTCGGCCAGCATCACTTCAAAGCCTTCTTGCATCAAATAACGGCGCAGCAGATCGCGGATGCGGGAGTCGTCATCGACCACCAAAATCTTGTCGGGGCGGTTGGCAGTCTGGTTCATAGTCTGTGTACCGGTAATATGTAACAGGGGGATTTTGCAGTGTGTAACTGCTAAAAACCGACGTTAAGACCTCATTTTGACAGTATGTTACAAATTTTGCATACGGTCCAGTGTGCTTTTGAATAAGGTTTTTTACGGTAAATACTGTTTTTGTCAGAGGAGCGGGTCTGCGCAATCCTTCCCGCACCCGTTACGTTTGTTGACCCTTTACTTTTTGAAAGTTACGTATGTCCATGGTTTTGAATGTTGCTATTAAATGTGTAGCTGCCAGCGCTTTATTGGTGGGCGCAGGTGGTGTTTTTTCGCAAGAAAACAGTCCCGCCCAGGCGCCCCGCAACGTGGTCCAGCTGTCGGCCAGCGGTGCTGTGGAGGTGCAGCAGGATCTGCTGACCATGGTTCTAAGCACCAGCCGCGACGGCACCGACGCTGGCGTGGTGCAGACCCAGCTGAAAGCTGCACTCGACGTGGCCCTCACCGAAGCCAAAAAAGCCGTGCAACCCGGCCAGCTGGATGTGCGCACCGGCAACTTCAGCCTGTTCCCGCGTTACGGCAAAGACAGCAAAATTGTGGGCTGGCAGGGCAGTACCGAGCTGGTCCTGGAGGGCCGCGACTTTGCCCGTATCGCCAGCACCGCGGGCAAGATCGGTACGCTGACCATGGGCAATGTCAGCTTTGGCCTGAGTCGCAGCCAGCGCGCCCAGGTGGAAGGCCAGGCGCAGGCCATGGCGATCGAGCAGTTCAAGGCCAAGGCCGGTGAAATTGCCAAGGGCTTTGGCTTTGCGGGCTACAGCCTGCGCGAGGTTTCGGTCAACGCCTCCGACACGGGCGGCATGCCGCGTCCACGCATGATGGCCATGGAGGCCAAAATGGCATCCAGCGACATGGCCGTGCCGGTGGAGGCTGGCAAAAGCACGGTGCAGGTCACGGTGTCTGGCGCAGTGCAGCTCCAGTGATCTACTTTCGCCCGCTGCACATCGACCCGGCAGAGGTTGAGATGACGGCCATCCGTGCGCAAGGCGCGGGCGGGCAAAACGTCAACAAGGTGTCCAGCGCGGTGCATTTGCGCTATGACATCGGCGCGTCCAGCCTGCCACCGGATGTAAAAGAGCGCCTGCTGGCCCTGCGCGACGGCCGCATCACCCAGCTTGGGGTGGTGGTGCTCAAGGCCCAGCAACACCGCAGCCAGGAGCAAAACCGGGCCGACGCACTGCAGCGGCTGGAGGCGCTGGTCAACAGCGTCGCCCAGGCTCCGCTGGTGCGCCGCGCCACCAAGCCCACCTACGGCTCCAAGCAGCGCCGCCTGGAAGGCAAGAGCCAGCGCGCCAATACCAAGGCGCTGCGCGCTAGGGTTAACGAGTAGGTCCGAGGCTCTTGGGCGGCTAGCCGCAACGTGGCGTGAGCCTCTCGATGCGGATTCGTGAGCCTGTCTTTGCAGGTTTCTCTTGCAGGAAACGCATATTCATACTAGTGTTCACAACTTGAAATGCATCATGTTGGGTACATGAATGTATCTGCATATTTTATTGCATACAAATAAATTTGAAAAACAAACTTGTTTCATGATTCAATCACGCCCAGATTAGCCCATTAGTTACATAAAAATAGAGCATGAGGACAAGGTATGGATCGAATTTCCGCCATGCGCGTATTTAGCGAGGTCGTCACACGTGGCAGCTTTACCGCGGCCGCAGAGACGCTGGGCATGTCCCGGGCGATGGTGACGCGGCACATTGCCGAGTTGGAACGTTGGCTGGGCACCCGCTTGCTGCAGCGCTCGACCCGCCGCCTTTCGCTGACGGAAGCGGGTGAAGCCTGTGTTGCCCGCAGCCGCCAATTGTTAGAACTGGTAAATGATGTAGAGCAGGTGGTGGGCCAGCGCGACACCGAACCGCATGGCCCTATCCGGGTCATGTCCAGCGTGGCCCTGGGCCAGACCCATCTGGCCCCGGCGCTGGTGGCGTACCTGGCCCGATACCCGCGCACCCGGGTGGATTTGCAGCTCGGCGACCAGACCCTGAACCTGGTTGAAGAGCGGATCGACCTGGCGGTACGCATCACCAATGAGATCGACCCCGCATTGATAGCCCATAAGCTGTCGGTGTGCCGGGCAGTGGTGTGTGCGGCCCCCGACTACCTGGTCCGTGAGGGTACGCCCAAAACCCTGGACGACCTGGCCGGGCACAACTGCCTGACCTATTCGCGCTATACCAAAAGCCAGTGGAACCTGGGCCGCGATGGGGAGGAAACCGCCGTGCAAGTCAGCGGCAACCTCAGTGCCAACGAGGCTTCGACGCTGCTGCAGGCGGTGCTGGCGGGCGGCGGTGTGTCGATGCTGCCGACCTTCATGGTGGCCCCCATGCTACGCAGCGGCGCGTTGGTGTCGGTACTGCCAGACTGGCAACCGGCCGCGCTGGGCATTTATGGTGTGTATGTCTCGCGCCGCCACCAACCGGCCACCTTACGCACGCTGCTGAACTTTCTGGCGGCCCAATGGGGTCCTCAGCCTGCGTGGGACTATGCTATATAAATAAGAGCTGCCTACGCTGATTGGATAAGCGCAAGAGTCGTATTTGGTGCTTAAGCTTGCAGGGCGTCCAGGGCCTTGCGCTGCACACCGTCAGCCGACAGGGTCAGCCATTCGCCGCGGGCTGGCTGCGCGCTGGCATCCCAGTCGGTCAGCACCCAGCGTTGCAGGCCGTGGCCCAGATCGTGCTGGGCCGGGCGGTGGGTATGGCCGTGGACCAGGGTGGTGGCGTGGGCGGCTTGCAGCCAGGCTACAGCGGCAGCAGTGTCCACATCGGCATAGACAGCGCCGCTGCGTTTGCGGCTTTCGCTCTGGCTGCGGATGCCCCGGGCGATGTGCTGGCGCTCGGCCAGGGGCTTGGCCAGAAAATCCTGTTGCCACTGCGGGCTGCGCACCACAGCGCGAAACTGCAGGTAGTCCACATCGTCCAGGCACAGCGCGTCGCCATGGCTCAGCAGCCAGCGTTGCCCGGCGAATTGCAGCGCCAAAGGGTCGTCCAGCAGGGTGACACCGCAGGCATCCAGGCAGGCGCGGCCGACTAGAAAGTCACGGTTGCCGGGCATGAAGTACACCGGGCGCTGGCGTGCGGTGTCGCGCAGCACCTGCACGCAGGCGGCATCGAAACCGGCGGGATCGGTATCCAGTATGTCGTCGCCGACCCAGACTTCAAACAGATCGCCCAGGATGAACACCGCATCTGCCGTCGTGCTTGCCATGCTGCGCTGCCAGGCATCGAATGTGGCGGGCTCGCTGGCCTGCAGATGCAGGTCTGAAATGCAAGCGACCGTGCGCCAGTGGGAGGGAGCGATCAGCTCCGCCACCGGGGGCACGGTCGGGGTCATGGTGAGGTCCGTTTAGATCGCGACGGCTTTTTCGATGATCACGTCTTCGACAGGCACGTCACCGTGGCCGCCCTTGTTGCCGGTCTTGACGGCTTTGATGCCATCGACCACTTCGGTGCCCGACACGACTTTGCCGAACACGGCATAGCCCCAGCCCGACGAAGAAATCGCGGTGTGGTTCAGGAAGCCGTTGTTGGCCACGTTGATAAAGAACTGCGCGGTAGCCGAGTGCGGGTCGTTGGTGCGGGCCATGGCGACGGTGTAGTTGTCGTTCTTCAGGCCATTGTTGGCTTCGTTGTCGATGGGCTTGTCGCTGCTCTTTTGCTTCATGCCGGGCTCAAAACCGCCGCCCTGGATCATGAAGCCGGGGATGACGCGGTGGAACACGGTGTTGTCGTAATGGCCCTTGGCCACGTAGGCCAGGAAGTTGGCGACCGACTTAGGGGCTTTTTCAGCGTCCAGTTCCAGGGTGATCACGCCGCGGTTGGCAATGTGGAGTTCGACTTTAGGGTTGCTCATGGCAAGGATTCCTTTTTTATTTAACGAGGGTGACGGATTGGATGCTGACCGGGGTCAGCGGGACGTTCTGGAACGGGCCTTTGTTGCCGGTAGGTACCGTGCGGATCTTGTCCACCACGTCCATGCCGCTGACGACTTTGCCAAACACGGTATAGCCGTAGCCATCGGGCAAGGGCGCGTTCAGGTTGGCGTTGTCCTTCACGTTGATGAAGAACTGCGCGGTGGCCGAATTCGGGTTGCCGGTACGTGCCATGGCGATGGTGCCACGGTCGTTTTTCAGGCCGTTATTGGCTTCCAAAGGCACCGGCGGTCGGGTGGTCTTTTCCTTCATGTCGGCGGAAAACCCGCCACCTTGCACCATGAAGCCGTAGATCACGCGGTGGAACACCGTGCCTTCATAGTGCTTGTCTTTGGCGTATTGCACAAAATTCTCTACCGTCTTGGGTGCTTTTTCGGGGTTGAGTTCAACCACGAAGTCACCCAGCGAAGTGGCGAACTTGAACTGCGGCGCATCGGCGGCAAAGGCGCCATGGGATACCCACAGGGCGCAGGCCAGCAGTAGAGTGCGTTTGGAGTTGGAAAAGGTCATGGGAGGGGCTGTTTTAAGGCAAAAAGGGCAGCGCGTTGCGCTGCCCTGGGGAGTAGGCTACGCGGCCTTACTTGGATTTGGCCGGTGCAGCGGGCGCAGCCGGTGTCGCAGGCGTCAGCACGGTCTTCAACAGCGCTATTTTTTGGGAAGCCTGGGGGTTGGTGGCGTTGAGTTGCAGCGATTTGCTGTAGGACTGGCTGGCCAGCTTGGCGTACACGTCGCCCAGGTTTTCATAAGCGGTGGCGTAGCCCGGGTTGATACGCACGGCCATTTCCAGCGCGGTGCGGGCTTTGTCAAACTGGTTCTGGCTGGCGTACAACACGGCGAGGTTGTTGTAGGGCTCGGGCAACTCGGGGAATTCCTGGGTCAGCGCGGTCAGCGTGGTGATGGCATCGGCAGGCTGGCCCGCGGCCGACTGCACCGCCGACTTCAGAAAGCGCATTTGCGGGTCTTTGGGCTTGACGGTGAGGTACAGGTCGACCTTGGCCTGGGCTTCGGCGAGTTTGCCCGTCTTGAGCAACTGGCTGACATCGCCATAGTCGTCTGCGTGAACCGTCGCCGAAGCCACCAGGACTGACGCAGCGAGCAGGCGCAGAACAACCGACAAACGTGGCAAGGAATGTGACATAAAGCCTCTACAACAGGGTGCAAACAGGGTGGATCCCATGCCCAAACGCGGGGCGATATACTGCTTGGGATTGTAGCCGAGGGGTCTGATGCCGCTTTTCACGCCCCGGTTTTGCATCCGGTTCCCGCTCTCCGCCCGCCAATACCACCCACCGACACCGCCCGTTGAACCCTACGGCGTTCTGCGGCACTATTAGATTCCATGAGTTTGCGCATTTACAACACGCTATCGCGTGCCACCGAAGAGTTTTCCCCTATCGAGCCCGGCCATGTGCGCATGTACGTGTGCGGCATGACGATCTACGACCTGTGCCACATCGGCCACGCCCGCATGATGATGGCGTTTGACGTGGTGCAGCGCTGGCTCAAGGTCAGCGGCCTGCGCGTGACCTATGTGCGCAACATCACCGACATTGACGACAAGATCATTGCCCGCGCGGTGCAGCGCGGCATCACCATCCGCGCGCTGACCGACGAGATGACCCTGGCCATGCACCAGGACATCGGCCTGCTCGGCATCCAGCCGCCGACGATCGAGCCCCGGGCCACCGAATACGTGGCGCAGATGCTGAACCTGATTGGCACGCTGGAGCACAAGGGCCTGGCCTACCGCACGCCGCAGGGCGATGTGAACTTTGCCGTGCGCAAATTTCCCGGCTATGGCCAGCTCTCGGGTAAGTCGCTGGACGAGTTGCACGCTGGTGAGCGCGTGGCGGTGCTGGACGGCAAGGACGACCCGCTGGACTTTGTGCTGTGGAAAGCCGCCAAACCCACCGAGCCCGCCGATGCCATCTGGCCCAGCGACTTTGGCCCCGGCCGCCCCGGCTGGCACATCGAGTGCTCGGCCATGTCCTGCCAGACCCTGGGCGAGAGCTTTGACATCCACGGTGGCGGCGCCGACCTGCAGTTTCCGCACCACGAGAACGAAATCGCCCAGAGCGAGGGCGCGTCCGGCAAGCCTTTGGCGCGCTTCTGGGTGCACAACGGCTTTGTGCGGGTAGACAACGAAAAGATGTCCAAGAGCCTTGGCAACTTCTTCACCATCCGCGACGTGCTGCAGAAATATGACGCGGAAACCCTGCGCTTCTTCCTGGTGCGCACCCACTACCGCAGCCCGCTGAACTACAGCGACGCGCATCTGGACGATGCCCGCACCGCCTTGAAGCGTCTGTACACGGCATTGAGCCTGGTCGAACCCGCCGTGCCCGCCGCTATCGACTGGACCCAGCCCTTCGCCGCCCGCTTTCAGGCCGCCATGGACGAAGACTTTGGCACGCCCGAAGCCTTGGCCGTGTTGTTTGACCTGGCCACCGAGGTCAACCGCACCCAATCCGCCGCGATGGCCGGACTGCTGCAGGCCCTGGGCGGCACGCTGGGTTTGCTGCAAGGCAGCGCCAAGGCATTTCTGCAAGCGGGTGCCGGGCTCGACGATGCGGCCATACTGGCCCTGATCGGCCAGCGCGCCGAGGCCAAGGCCGCCCGCAACTTCGCCGAGGCCGACCGTATCCGCCAGCACCTGCTGGCCCAGGGCATCGCCCTCAAGGACGCAGCCAGCGGTACGACCTGGGAAGCGGCATGATGGGCGGTATAGATGGTTTAGGGTCTCTGTGCTTATGGAATAAGCAGTGGTAGCTCCTAAAGTTATAGCAACTGCCGCGGCAGGCAATGCGGCAGTGTTCACCCCGGCCTATTGGACCGAGGCGCGCAAACACCTGGTCAAAAAAGACCGGGTGATGAAGCGCCTGATCCCGCAGTTCGGCGACGTATGTCTGGAGACCCGTGGCGACGCGTTCACCACGCTGGCGCGCAGCGTGGTGGGCCAGCAGATTTCGGTCAAGGCTGCGCAAACCGTCTGGGGCAAGTTTGTGAAACTGCCCGAGCAGATGGCGCCGCAAAACGTGCTCAAGCTCAAGGTGGACGACATGCGCGCCGCAGGCCTGAGCGCCCGCAAGGTCGAATACCTGGTCGATCTGGCCCTGCACTTTGACGCGGGCAAGCTGCACGTGCAGGCCTGGGAAGAGATGGACGACGAGGCCATCATTGCCGAGCTGGTGGCGATCCGCGGCATTGGCCGCTGGACGGCCGAGATGTTTTTGATCTTCCACATGATGCGGCCCAATGTGCTGCCGCTGGACGACGTGGGCCTGATCAACGGCATCAGTCAGAACTACTTTTCCGGCGATCCGGTCAGCCGCAGCGAGGCGCGCGAAGTGGCGGCTGCCTGGGCGCCGTTTTGCAGCGTGGCAACTTGGTATATTTGGCGGTCTTTGGCACCCGTGCCTGCGCCGGATGTACCGAAATAATTAGGAGTAAAGCCTTGGCTAAAAGAACATTTCTCGACTTCGAACAGCCCATCTCGGACCTGGAAACCAAAATCGAAGAGCTGCGCTACGTGCAGACCGAGTCGGCCGTCGATATCTCCGAAGAAATCGACCAGCTGAGCAAAAAGAGCCAGCAGCTCACCAAAGACATCTACAGCGTGCTCACGCCCTGGCAGATCACCAAGATCGCCCGCCACGCCGAACGCCCCTATACGCTGGATTACGTGAATGAAATATTCACCGATTTTGTCGAGTTGCACGGCGACCGCCATTTCTCCGACGACCTGAGCATCGTGGGCGGCTTGGCCCGTTTCAACGGCACCGCCTGCATGGTGCTGGGCCACCAAAAAGGCCGCGACACCAAAGAACGCGGCCTGCGCAACTTCGGCATGACCAAGCCCGAGGGCTACCGCAAGGCCCTGCGCCTGATGAAAACCGCCGAGAAATTCGGTCTGCCAGTGTTTACCTTTGTGGATACGCCCGGTGCCTACCCCGGCATCGACGCCGAAGAGCGTGGCCAGTCCGAAGCCATTGGCCGCAACATCTTCGAGATGGCGCAGCTGGAAGTGCCCATCATCACCACCATCATCGGCGAAGGCGGCTCCGGCGGCGCGTTGGCGATCTCGGTAGCCGACCAGGTGGTGATGCTGCAATATTCGATTTATTCCGTCATCAGCCCCGAAGGCTGTGCCTCGATTCTGTGGAAAACCTCGGACAAGGCCTCTGAGGCCGCCGAAGCCCTGGGCATCACCGCCCACCGCCTCAAGGCCCTGGGTGTGATCGACAAGATCGTGAACGAGCCCGTGGGCGGCGCCCACCGGGACCACAAGCAGATGGCCGCTTTCTTGAAGCGTGCCCTGAACGATGCCTACCGCCAGGTCAGCGACCTGAAGACCAAGGAACTGCTGGACCGCCGCTACGACCGCCTGCAGAGCTACGGTCGCTTCACCGATACCAAGGCCGAGAGCAAATAATTTAACGGCAAACAACTTTCATGGCTCGGGGTGCTTTGCGCCCGAGTCCATGAAAGTTAGCCGGGTGTCTCCACCCCTAGCAGCTTGTGCAGCCGAGGGGAGGTGGTGGTGTACTGGAACGGAATCTTCTTTTCCGGAAACACCCGCGGTGCCGCCGCATACGCCGCCAAGGTGGCTTCGTGGAAGCCACACACAATCAGCTTTTGCTTGCCCGGGTAGGTATTGATATCGCCCACGGCAAAGATGCCGGGCACGCTGGTTTCAAACCGGGCTGTATCCACCTGCAACTGCTTGCGCTCCATCGCCAAGCCCCAGTCTGCCACCGGGCCCAACTTGGGCGACAGGCCCAGGAAGACGCTCAGGGCGTCCACCGGCAACTGGTGTAACGCCGCATCCACGTCGCTGACTTCCAGGCGGGCCAGGCGGCCTTCTGCCATGCCAAAGCCCGTGATCTGCCCCACCATGAAACGCATGCGCCCAGCCGCCACCAGCATCTGCATCTCGGCAATATCGGCCATGGGAGCTTGCAGCACGTCGCGGCGGTGCAGCAGGGTGACACTTTTGGCATCCAGGTCGGCCAGTTGCAGGGCGCAGTGCAGGGCCGCCTCGTCGCCGCCGTTCACCACCACGTCCTGCCCGGTCACCGTGGCGGGTGCTGCGTGGTAGCGCAGTTGCCCGCCTTCAAATCTCTCGATGCCCTCGAGTTTCAAGCGCCGGGGCTGGAATGCACCCACACCGGCGGCGATGATCACCACCGGCGCTAGGAACTGTGCACCCTGGTCGGTCTGGACCAGAAAACGGCCATCGGCCTGCTTTTCAATGCGGCTGACCTGCTGGCCAAGGTGGAAAGGCGTGTGGAACGGCTGGATTTGCTGGAGCAGCGAAGCCGCCAGCGCCCGCCCGGAGGTGGCGGGCGTGCCGGGGATGTCGTAAATGGGCTTGTCGGGGTACAGTTCCATGCACTGGCCGCCCGCATGGGGCAGCGCGTCGATCACCTGCACGGGAACTTCCAGCAGGCCGAGCTGGAACACTTGAAACAGGCCAACCGGGCCCGCGCCGATGACGACGGCCCCGGTCTCTACCAATTAACGCTCCAGCAACTGGATTTTGGGCATCACGTCTTTCCAGTCGTCGGCGTCGGCCAGCGCGGGTTTGCGTTTGGTGATGCTCTTCCAGCCCTGGGCGCGGGCCAGCTCGACGTTGAGCTGGATGAAGGCCAGCTGGTCGGCAGGCATGTCTTCTTCGGCATAGATGGCGTTGGCCGGGCACTCGGGGATGCAGACTGCGCAGTCGATGCATTCATCGGGGTCGATGACCAGCATGTTCGGGCCTTCGCGGAAGCAGTCCACGGGGCACACGTCCACACAATCGGTGTATTTGCATTTGATGCAGGCTTCAGAGACAACGTGGGTCATATCGGTATTTTCATGTGCGAGGGGTAACCCTCAATTTTAAGGGTTAGCGAACCAGCACGGCGGCCGAGGTTTTGTGGCTCGCCGTATCGACCAGCACCAGCGCGCCCAGCGAGCGCGATTGGGTGTAGGGCCGGGTGGCAATCGCCTCTTGCAGCGCCAGCTCGACGTGGCCGATGGCGTTGGGTGGCAACTCGGTGGCGTCTTCTTCGGCCAGGGTGTTGATGTCCAGCTTGTGGACGATGCGCTTGACCTTGGCTTTCACCCAGCGGTGGCCGTGCAGCGCCCAGTAGACGCGGCCTGCCACCAGGGGTTCGTCGTCCATCCAGGCCACGGTGGCCGAGATCTCGCGGCTGGCTTCGAACTGGCCAGGGGCCAGCAGCCAGTCGCCGCGCGACACATCGACTTCGCGGTCCAGCGTGATCCCGGCGCTGTTGCCTGCCAACACGTTCTTGGGGTTGCGGGCGTGGTCCAGCACCTGGGCCACGGTGGCGGTCTGGCCACTGGGCAAAATGCGGATTTCCTGGCCTACAGCCACCTGGCCGGTGGCCACGCGGCCCCAGAACACGCGGCGACCCTGGCTGGTGTCGCTGCTGGCCGAGAACTTTTCCACCCACTGCACCGGAAAGGCGAAGGGCTGCTCCACTTCTGCGGGTGTGCTGGGCAGTTGCTCCAGAATCTGTAGCAAGGTAGGGCCGGTGTAATTGCACCAGTCGGGGTTTTCGCTATGACCGGCTTCGACCACGTTCCAGCCCTTGAGGGCCGAAATCGGCACGATGGCCTTGACGGGAATTTCGGCGGCGGCGGCAAAGCTGTTCAGCGCGGCGCTGATGTGGGCAAACGCCAGGCAGGAGTCTTCCACCGCGTCCAGTTTGTTGATGGCAAACACGATGCTGGGCACGCGCAGCAAATGGCACAGCAGCGAGTGGCGGCGGGTTTGCGGCAGCAGCTCCAGGGCGGCGTTTTTCCAGTCCAGCTTGGTGGCATCGACCAGCACCACGGCGGCATCGGCGCTGCTGGCGGCGGTGACCATGTTGCGGGTGTACTGCTCGTGGCCGGGCGCGTCGCCGATGATGAACTTGCGGTCTTCGGTGTTGAAGTAGCGGTAGGCCACGTCGATGGTGATGCCTTGCTCGCGCTCGGCGCTCAGGCCGTCGGTCAGCAGCGCCAGATCGGTTTCGCCCTGGCGTTGCACGCCCGCCAGGTGGTCTTGCAGCACGGCCTTGGTGTCCACCAGCAGGCGGCCAATCAGGGTGCTCTTGCCGTCATCGACGCTGCCGCAGGTGATAAATTTCAAGGCAGAAAGTGCCGTAGCGCCCGTGGATAGGGCGGTAGCAGCTATGGAAGTAGTAGCGTTCATTAGAAGTATCCGTCTTTCTTGCGCTTCTCCATCGAAGCCTCTGATGTCTTGTCGTCCATGCGGGTGGCGCCACGTTCGCTCACGTCGGCGGCCAAGGTTTCGATCACGATGTCGGCGGCGGTGGCGGCAAAGCTGTCCACCGGGCAGGTACAGGTGATGTCGCCCACGGTGCGGAAGCGCACGTCGCGCAGCTCGGCGGTTTCGCCGGCCTTGAGCGGGGTCAGCTCGGTCACTGGCACCAGCAGGCCTTTGCGCTCCACCACTTCGCGTTTGTGCGTGTAGTAGAGCGAGGGCAGGGCGATTTTTTCGCGTTCGATGTACTGCCACACGTCGAGTTCGGTCCAGTTGCTGATGGGGAACACGCGGAAGTGTTCGCCGGGCTGCAAGCGGGTGTTGAACAGGGTCCACAGCTCGGGGCGCTGGGCCTTGGGCTGCCACTGGCCGAAGCTGTCGCGGTGCGAAAAGATGCGTTCCTTGGCGCGGGCCTTTTCCTCGTCGCGGCGGGCGCCACCGATGAGGGCGTCGAAGCGGAATTCTTCGATGGCCTCCAGCAGCGTGACCGACTGGTGCACGTTGCGCGATTCGCCGGGGTGGGCCAGGCGCACGGTGCCGCGCTTCATCGAGTCTTCGACGTTGCGCACGATCAGCTCGGCACCCAGCTCCTGGGCGCGGAAGTCGCGGAAGTCGGTGACCTCATGGAAGTTGTGGCCGGTGTCGATCATCAGCAGCGGGTAGGGGATGCCGCCGCTGCCGGTGGCAACGTTCTTGGCGCCAAAGGCCTTTTCGGCGCATTTCAGCAGGACCAGCGAGTCTTTGCCGCCTGAAAACAGCAGGGTGGGGCGTTCAAACACGGCGGCCACTTCGCGCAGGATGAAGATGGTTTCTTCTTCCAGCGCGTCGAGGTGGGTGTTGCTCAGATGGTGTGGGTTAGCTTGGGAGTTCATGGGGGCAGGTTTCAGTGGGCAAGGTGCAAGCCGCACTCGCGGTTGTCGTCGCCCTTGGTGGGGTCCACGTAGTCGAAGTTGTTGGGCAGGCCGTGGGTTTCGCAGTACTGGTAGAGCTCTTTGGACGACCAGTGCAGCAGGGGTGCGACCTTGATCAGGCCGTCAGGGTTGATGCTCACCGGGTCCATCTGGGCGCGCACGGCGGTGTCGGTGGCGCGCAGGGCGGTGAACCAGACCTTGGGTGCCGTCTCGCGCAGGGCGCGGGCAAAAGGCTCCAGCTTCACTTCCTCAGTGAAGGCCGCGTGGCGCGGGTCGTCCAGTGCGGGCGTGGGGCCGTCCACGGCCTCGCGGTGCGCCCGAGAGCGGCGTGGCAGGTAGATGTGCAGGTTCAGCTTGAGCCGCTCGGTCACTTCGTCGACGAAGCGGTAGGTGGCCTCGGTGTTGTAGCCGTTGTCCATCCAGACCACGGGCACATCAGGATTGACGCGGGTGACCATGTGCAGGATGACTGCTTCGAAGGGGCGGAAGTTGGTGGTGACGATGGCGGGCTGGCCCAAGGCCAGGGCCCATTCCACCAGCGCGGGTGCGTTGCGGCCGAGATCGGTGTTGATCTTTGCGAGGTCAAGGTTGAGGTTGGGGGTGCTCATGGTGTTGGCTCCAATCAGTACGAGTCCTGGCGGGCCAGCTCTGCGGCGTAGGCTGCCGCGTTTTCGGTTTCCGCGAAGTGCGGCTCTACGTGGACGGCATCGCCCTGGTAGAAGCCTTCAAAGCGGTCAAATTGGCGCTGGGCGGCGCTGGCATCCACGCCTTCGCGCAGCACGGCCACGCTGAAGCCGCTGCGCTGCATCTGCACCAGTTGGTCGATCAGCACGTCGCCGGTAGCACGGATTTCTCCGGTGTAGCCCAGGCGGCGGCGCAGCAGGAAAGCCTGGCTGTAGGCGCGGCCATCGGTGAACTTGGGAAAGTGCAGGTCGATGCGGGTGATGCCCGCGAGGTCCAGCGTGCGCGGGTCGGCATCGTTGGCCAGGAATACCTGGTCTTTTTGGCCTTCTACGCAGGCGGTGTGGGCGGTAGCAGCTATTATTTTCATAGTATTGGCCTTTTACGCTTCGGCGGCGGCCTTGGGGGCGCGGGCGGTGCTGGTGCGGGCGGCGTTGGCAGCCAGCTTGAACGGGTCCTGGCCGACGCGGCGCAGGGTGTCGATGAAGGCCTCACCGCTGGTGCGGGTGGCGCGGTAGGTGTCCAGCACGGCTTCGATCACATCGGGCACCTCGGCGGCGCTGAACGACGGGCCGACGACCTTGCCGATAGAGGCGGGACCGCTGAGGTTGGAGCCGTCCGAGCCGGCCAGCGTCACTTGGTACCACTCCTGGCCGTCCTTGTCCACGCCCAGAATGCCGATGTGGGCGCTGTGGTGGTGGCCGCAGGAGTTGATGCAGCCGCTCATGTGCACGTCGATTTCGCCCAGATCGTGCAGCTCGTCCATGTCCTGGTAGCGCTGGCTGATGGCTTCGGAAATCGGCAGCGAGCGGGCGTTGGCCAGCGCGCAGAAGTCGCCACCGGGGCAGACGATCATGTCGGTCAGCAGGCGGATGTTGGCGCGGGCCAGGCCGGCGGCCTTGGCTTCCGCGTAGAGCGCGGGCAGTTCGTCGGCGCGCACCCAGGGCAGCACCAGGTTCTGGTCGTGGGTGACGCGGGTTTCACCGGCGCTGTAACGGTCGGCCAGGTCGGCCGACAGGTCCAACTGGTCGCCTGTGGCATCACCCGGCGAGTAGCCCAGGCGTTTGAACGACAGTGTGACCGAGCGCAGCAGCGGGTTTTTGTGCGCGGCCACGTTTTGCTTCAGCCAGCGGGTGTAGTCCTTGTCATCCACCGGAGCGGCGACCGGGTTGTTGAGTGCGGGCAGGGTGCCAACGCGGCTGGCCGGGGGCACAAAGCAGGCGGTCACGCGGTCCAGCTCGGCCTGGGCGATGGTGTGCGGTGCACCGTCCACCGTCAGGATCTGCTGGTACTCGGCTTCTACCTCGTCGATATAGCGCTGGCCTTCGGCCTTGACCAAGATCTTGATGCGCGCCTTGTAGATGTTGTCGCGGCGGCCCCAGCGGTTGTACACGCGCACCACGGCTTCCAGGTAGTTGAGGATCTGGTTCCAGGGCAGAAAGCTGCGGATGACCGTGCCCAGCACCGGGGTGCGGCCCATGCCGCCGCCTACCATCACGCGCAGGCCGACCTCACCGGCTTCGTTTTTCAGCACGTGCAGGCCCACATCGTGCCAGGCGGTGGCGGCGCGGTCGTCGGTGGCACCCACGATGGCGATCTTGAACTTGCGCGGCAAAAAGGCGAATTCGGGGTGCAGCGTGCTCCACTGGCGGATGATTTCGGCCAGGGGGCGCGGGTCGGCGATCTCGTCGGCGGCAATACCGGCGCGCTCGTCGCTGGTGGTGTTGCGGATGCAGTTGCCGCTGGTCTGGATGCCATGCAGGTGCACGCTGGCCAGCAGGTCCATCACGTCGGCGCTCTTGTCCAGCGGAATCCAGTTGAACTGGACGTTCTGGCGGGTGGTGAAGTGGGCGCAGGCACTGGGCAGGCTGTGCAGGTCGCTCAGGCCCGGGTTGGCCTTGGTGAGGTCGTGCGCGTCTTTTTTGTCATAGTCGCGGGCGATGGTGGCCAGCACGCGCAGCTGGGCGCTGGACAGCTCGCCGTAGGGGACGGCCACGCGCAACATGGGCGCAAAGCGCTGGACGTACCAGCCGTTTTGCAGGCGCAGCGGGCGGAACTCGTCTTCGGCCAGCGTGCCGCCTTGCCAGCGTTCCAGCTGGTCGCGGAATTGGGCAGCGCGCAGTTTGACGAACTGTTTGTCGAATTCGGTGTATTGGTACATTTTGTTTACGGTCGTGGGGCAGGGCAGCCTGCGATTTTAAAGTGCGAGTAACTTGGTGCCTGCATACGCGAGCAGCAGGGACAGCAGGCCGCGGATGACGCGGTCCGAGGTTTTGAGCATCAGGTGCGAACCGAGCCAGATGCCGGGCAGCGAACCTGCCAGCAGCTTGGCCAGCAGCGGCCAATCCACCGAGCCCAGCCCGGCATGGCCCAGGCCAGCCACCAGGGTCAAGGGTACGGCGTAGGCGATGTCAGCGGCCACAATGCGTTGCAGCGGAAGCAAGGGATACAGCAGCATCAGTACGGTCACACCAATGGCCCCGGCACCGACCGAGGTCAGGGTGACCAGTGCGCCAATGAACGCGCCGAACAACAACGGCAGGCTCCAATGGCGCGGGCGTTCGGCCTGGGCCATATGGCCTGCCTTGACGCTGCGGGGGGCAGACTTACCACGGACACTTTTGTAGAGGGTGGCTGCAGCGGTCAGCAGCAAGGCCCCGCCCAGGGTGGTGGTCATGGCTTTTTGAACCTGGGCATCGGCCGGGCCGAGGGTGTGCAGGATCCACAGCGTGAACAGCGAAGCCGGAATGCTGCCGGCACACAGCGTGGCGACGATGCGCCAGTTGACCATGCCGGAGCGGGCCATCTTCAGTGTGCCACCGGCTTTGGTGAAACAGGCGAACAGCAGGTCGGTGCCAATGGCCAGGTACGGCTTCATGCCGAAGAAGAAAATCAGGATGGGGGTCATGAGCGAGCCGCCGCCCACCCCGGTCAAACCCACCACGAAGCCGACAAAAAAACCGGCAAAAACAAACGCTAAATCTTGCATAGGGCGCGACTATAAAAGCCCGCCGCCCTATTCCAAACTACTTTATTGTTCTACCAATATGCCGTTTAGCATATTTGGAAATAACAAAACTGGCTGTTCAGTCCTTCGGCTGGGCGTAAGCCGCATTCAGCTGGGCGTTGATGGTGTGCCACAACGGACGCACCATGAGGCGCAACCCTTGGTAGACCTCGTCCACCCGCAGCATCGATGGCACGCGCTGGCCCCGGTGCTCCACCGGGCCGCCAATCGGGATGATGTTGACCCCGAGTTTGCCAAAGTGCTCGGCCAGTCGGGGTTCTGTAAGGGTGAACAAGGTGTCGATGCCATGGCGTTGGGCCATCAAAACGGCACCGATGTACAGGCTGACGGGAAGGTAAGGGAAGCGGGGCTGCTTCTGGTCGCCAAAATCCTGGTCCGAGATACTTGCTTCGCTTTGTTGTTCGCCCTTGCGTCGGCGAAATTCAGACATCACCGCCAGCCGGGACACCTCGGCAATGCGACCGCGCGGCTGCAGGGCGGGGTCGATGATGCTGCGGTCCAGCGTGTTTTTGCAGGTCAGCTCGAACGGCAGTGGCGCCGCGGGGTGGGCTGGGTCCGCGAGTACCAGCCGTGCGCAGCCTGCCAGGCGGGTGCCATCGGCGCTACGCACCAGGCAGTGCTGGGAGCGGTAGTCGTATTTGTCGGTTTCATGCTGGTCCTCGCGCACCGGCTCAAAGCCGAGCTCGCGGGCGTAGACGTCATGCCGGATAAAAAACACGTCGTTGACGCGGCTGGGCTCCAATGCGGGCGCAATTTCAAAGTACTGTTTGTAGCCGTCGCCCAGGTTGAGGCGGGGAGTGTCTGACATACGGGCCTTGCGGGGTGTTAGCGGTGTTGCGGGATGTAACCGTACACACTTTGCACTGGCTTTACATAGGTTTCTTGAAATATTTATTGCAATTTGCAACTGTAAATCACATTTACGCCTCGGAAATTTGCAGAGACCAAGGCGTTTTTTGCCAGGCTTGTGCTTCTTCGCGCAGCAAATGCGCCGACTGGGGGAAGGCTTGCGCCCAGCCGGGACGGGTCGACAGTACAAATTGGCTGTCCAGTTCGGGGTCCATTCGGAGTTCCAAGCCGGCAGTGTCGGGGTCTCTGCGGGCGTGGCACAGCATGGTGGCCAGCCGCAAGCACAGCAATTGCTGCATGAAGGCCGCGTCGTCAAAGTCCAGTTCCAGCTTGCGCAGCTTGCCGCGGTGGCCTAGCACCATCTGGCTCAGGCGGTGCAGCTCCAACAGGGCAAAACCGGGTGCGTCCGCGTGTTCCAGAACATAGGCACCATGTTTGTGGTGGTCTTGGTGTGAGATTTGGCAGCCAATTTCATGCAATTGGCCAGCCCAGTTGAGTTTGCGCTGCTGGCGGGTCACTTCGCTGGCGGCGACATCGCTGCCGGTTTGCAACTGCCCGTACAGCGTGCAGGCCAGTTTGGCCACACGCTGGGCCTGCTGGGTGTCCACACCAAAGCGGCTGGCCATACGCTGCACCGAGACGGCCCGCAGGTCGGTTTCTTCCTGGCCGCGTGCTACCAGGTCGTACAGCACGCCGTGCCGCAGGGCGCCGTCGGCGGCATGCATTTCGTCGATGCCCAGCAGGTCAAACACGGCGCGCAGCACGCTGATGCCGCCGCCAATGACCAGTTTGCGGTCGTCCTTCATGCCCTCGATACGCAGTTTCTCGACGCTCTGGGCTTTGAGCAGACGGTCGCTGATCCAGTCCAGGCCCTCGCGGGTGATGAGGTTCAGCGGCCAGCCTGCGGCATGCAGAATGTCGCCCACCGCGCCGACGGTGCCAGAGGAGCCATAGGCCACGTCCCAGGTGTCGCGGCGGTAGGCGTTCAGGGCTTCGTCCAATACCGCCTTGGCGGCGATTTCGGCAATGCGGAAGGCATCGCGGGTGAACTGGCCGTTGGGGAAGTACTTCATCGACCAGGCTACGCTGCCCACCCGGAAGGATTCCATCACCGTGGCGTCATAGGCCTGGCCCAGGATCATTTCGGTGGAGCGCCCGCCGATATCCACCACCAGACGCCGCTCGTCCGACTGAGGCAGCAGCCGGGCCACGCCCTGGTAGATCAACCGGGCTTCTTCACGGCCCGGAATCACGTCGATAGGAAATCCCAGCACCTCGTGCGCCTTGGCCAGGAATTCGTCGCGGTTACGGGCCTCGCGCAGGGTCTGGGTGGCGACGGCGCGCACCTGGTGGCGCTCGAACCCGGCCAGGCGTTCGCCAAAGCGGGCCAGGCAATCCCAGCCGCGCTGCATGGCTTCCTGGCTGAGATTGCGGTTTTCGTCCAGGCCGTTGCCTTGGCGGACGGTTTCCTTCAGGTATTCGGTGCGGTGGATTTGCCCGTGGTCCAAGCGGCCTATTTCGAGGCGAAAGCTGTTGGAGCCCAGGTCCAGGGCGGCGATGAGAGTTCCGTTTTGCATGGTGTGGCCGCTTTTTTCGTGGGCGCAGCATAGCACCCACGGCGGCGGCACCATGGCGTTATTTTTGTCACATAGATGTCACATAACCTTCTTAAAGTACGGCCATCGCCAGGGTTTGCCCATCCGGTAAACCACGGCACCATTTCGACATGTTTCCACTTACCCAAAGGGTTTTCTGATGCAAGTACGTTTCAAAATCGCCATGGTCAGCTTGGCTGGTTCGGCTGCCTTGTCTTTTGCCGGTTTCGCCAGTGCCCAAGAAATTACCGGTGCCGGTGCCACATTCCCCGCACCCGTGTACTCCAAATGGGCGGCTGAGTACAACAAGGCCACCGGTGTCAAAATCAACTACCAGTCCGTAGGCTCCGGCGCCGGCATCAAGCAGATCGACTCCAAGACGGTGGACTTCGGTGCGTCCGACATGCCCCAAACCGACGATGTGCTCAAGGCCAAGGGCCAGATGCAGTTTCCCGCCGTCATCGGCGGCACGGTACCCGTGGTCAACATCAAGGGCATTGCGCCTGGCCAACTCAAGCTGACGGGCGCCGTGCTGGGCGACATCTTCCTGGGCAAGATCACCAAGTGGAACGACGCAGCGCTGGTGGCGTTGAACCCCGGCGTGGCCTTGCCCGACGCTGCCATCACCACGGTGCACCGCGCCGATGGTTCGGGCACCACTTTCAACTTCACCAACTACCTGAGCCGCGTCCACCCCGAGTGGAAAGAAAAAGTGGGCGAGGGCACAGCCGTGAACTGGCCGTCCGGTTCGGGCGGCAAGGGCAATGAAGGCGTGGCCACGTTCGTGAACCGCCTGCCCAATTCCATTGGCTACGTGGAATACGCGTACGTCAAGCAAAGCAAGATGACCTATGCCTTGCTGAAGAACCGCGATGGCGTGTTTGTGGCGCCCAGCGACACCGCTTTCGCCGCTGCCGCTGCCGGTGCAGACTGGAATAAATCGTTCTACCAGCTGATCACCGACCAGCCTGGCAAGGAAGCCTGGCCTATCTCTACCGCCACCTTCATCTTGATGCACACCAAGCAGGAAAAGCCAGCGAACGCCACCGAAGTGTTCAAGTTCTTCAACTGGGCCTACAAAAACGGCGCCAAGATTGCCGACGATCTGGACTATGTGCCTTTGCCCGCACCCGTGGTGGCGGTGATTGAAAAGGCCTGGAGCCAGGTGACCGATACCGCTGGCAAACCCGTCGCCATCAAGTAAGCCCCGATACCTTAGGACCAAGGAGCAAAACGTGTCATCTACACTTCCGGCGACCGAGCACCTGTTAAATCCATCTGGTAAGTCTTCCGGACACGCGATGACCACTCCTCCCCGCCCCAAAGCGGCCCGCTCCGGGCCGGTTTTCGACCGTATCTTTGCCTGGCTGGCCAAGGGTTCGGCCATCTTCACCCTGGTCATGCTGGTCGCCATCCTGGCGTCGCTCACCATCAGTGCCTGGCCCGCGATTGCCAAGTACGGGCTGGGATTTTTGACCAGCACCACCTGGGACCCGGTCAAGGAAGACTTTGGCGGCCTGGTGATGATCTACGGCACGGTGATGACCTCGTTCATCGCCTTGCTGATTGCGGTACCGGTGAGTTTCGGCATCGCGCTGTTCCTGACCGAGCTGTCGCCCGCCTGGCTGAAGCGCCCGCTGGGCACCGCCATTGAATTGCTGGCTGCGGTGCCCTCCATCGTCTATGGCATGTGGGGTTTGCTGGTGTTCAGCCCGGTGCTGTCCACCTATGTGCAGCAGCCTTTGCAAGCGGCGTTTGGCGATGTGCCTTTCCTGGGCACGCTGTTTTCCGGTGCACCGGTAGGCATCGGCATTTTGTCGGCCGGCATCATCCTGGCGATCATGATCATCCCGTTCATCGCCGCGGTGATGCGCGATGTGTTTGAAGTCACTCCCACGCTGCTGAAGGAATCGGCCTACGGCCTGGGTGCCACCACCTGGGAAGTGGTGTCCAAGGTCGTGCTGCCCTATACCAAGTCGGGTGTAGTGGGCGGCATCATGCTGGGCTTGGGTCGGGCCATTGGTGAAACCATGGCGGTGACCTTTGTGATTGGCAACTTCAACCAATTGGATTCGCTCAGCCTGTTCCAGGCGGCCAATAGCATTACCTCGGCGCTGGCCAACGAGTTTGCCGAGGCGGGCGAAGGCCTGCACCAAGGCGCTCTGATGTATCTGGGCCTGGTGCTGTTCTTTATCACTTTCGTCATTCTTTCCCTGTCCAAATTGCTGCTGTCGCAGCTGCGGAAAAATGAAGGAGCCAAATCATGACCACGGGCGAAATGTTGCTCAAAGCGGCCGCGCTGGAACACACGCGCAGCGTCAAATACGCCAAACGCAAACGCGTCAACCAGATTGCCCTGGTGCTGGCCCTGGGAGCCATGGCTTTCGGCTTGTTCTGGCTCTTCTGGATCTTGTTTGAAACCGTGCGCCTGGGCATTGAAGGCCTGACCATGGCCACCCTGACCCAGATGACCCCGCCGCCTAACGACGAAGGCGGCCTGGCCAACGCCATCTACGGCTCATTTCTGATGGTGACGCTGGCCACCTGCGTGGGCGCACCCATCGGCATCATGGCCGGTATCTACCTGGCCGAGTACGACACCAAGAGCTGGCTGGCCTCGACCACCCGGTTTGTGAACGACATTTTGCTGTCGGCTCCCTCCATCGTAATCGGCCTGTTCGTCTACGCCGTAGTGGTGTCGCGCTTCAAGTCGTTTTCCGGCTGGGCCGGGGTGGTGGCCTTGGCGCTGATCGTGATTCCGGTGGTCATCCGCACTACCGAGAACATGCTGCAACTGGTGCCGCCCGGCCTGCGGGAAGCGGCTTACGCCCTGGGTGCGCCCAAGTGGAAGGTGATTCTGAGCATCACCCTGAAGGCCGCCCGGGCCGGTGTGATTACCGGTGTGATGCTGGCCGTGGCCCGTATCGCCGGAGAAACCGCGCCGCTGCTGTTCACCGCTCTAAGCAACCAGTTCTGGACTTCCAGCCTGAGCCAGCCCATGGCCAGCCTGCCGGTCACGATCTTCAAATTTGCGATGAGTCCGTATGAAAACTGGCAAAAGCTGGCTTGGGCCGGGGTCTTTTTGATCACCATGGCCGTGCTGGGTCTGAATATTTTGGCCCGTCTGTGGGCTGGTTCCAACAAGAATTAATCTGAGTCCTCACCATGCAAACCACTGTTGCAAGCCCCTCGAAAATCTCGGTCAAAGACCTGAATTTCTTCTACGGAAAGTTCCATGCGCTCAAGGGCATCAACATGGAAATCCCGGAAAAGAAGGTCACCGCCTTCATCGGCCCTTCAGGCTGCGGTAAATCCACGCTGCTGCGCATCTTCAACCGCATGTTCGAGCTCTATCCCGAGCAGCGCGCCGAAGGCCAGATTCTGCTGGACGGCGAGAACCTGTTGACCAGCAAGAAAGACGTGGCCCTGCTGCGCGCCAAGGTCGGCATGGTGTTTCAGAAGCCCACGCCGTTCCCGATGTCGATCTACGACAACATCACCTTTGGTGTGAAGCTGTTTGAAGACCTCAACACCACCGACATGGAAGAGCGCGTCGAATGGGCGCTGCGCAAGGCTGCTCTCTGGAACGAAGTGAAGGACAAGCTCAACCAGAGCGGCTCCAGCCTGTCCGGCGGCCAGCAGCAGCGCCTGTGCATTGCCCGCGGCATTGCCATCAAGCCCGAAGTGCTGTTGCTCGACGAGCCCTGCTCGGCCCTGGATCCCATCTCTACCTCCAAGGTCGAAGAGCTGATCACCGAGCTGAAGAATGACTACACCGTGGTCATCGTGACCCACAACATGCAGCAGGCCGCGCGGTGCAGCGACTACACCGCCTACATGTACCTGGGCGACCTGATGGAGTTTGGTGCCACCGAAGACATCTTCTTCAAGCCCAAGCGCAAAGAGACTGAAGACTACATCACTGGACGCTTCGGCTAAAAGTTGACGAACACCCCCCAGCGTAGTCAACCCTTTTGAATTGGAGACCTCATGCCCGATAAACATCTTTCCAGCCAGTTCGACAGCGAACTCAATGGCGTTTCCAGCCGCGTGATGGAGCTGGGCGGCCTGGTGGAATCGCAGATCCGCCAGGCGGTCTACGCGCTGTCGCAATTCAGCGTCGAAGTGGCCGACCAGGTCGCCGAAACCGAAATCCGTGTGAATGGCATGGAAATCGAAATCGACCGCGAACTCTCCAGCATCATCGCCCGCCGCCAGCCCACGGCGCGGGATTTGCGCCTGCTGATCGCCATCTCCAAAACCACCGCCAACCTGGAGCGCGTGGGCGACGAGGCCAACAAGATCGCCCGCATGGCCAAATCCATCGCCCGGAGCAGCTCACCCCGCTCCTTGCCCACGCTGGACCTGCGCGTGTCGGCCGATATGGCCTCCGGCCTGCTGCGCAAGGCCCTGGACGCATTTGCCCGGTTGGACACCGCCGCGGCGCTGGACATTCTGAAAGAAGACGACCTCATCGACCAGGAGTTCGACGGCTTTGTGCGCAAGCTCATCACCTACATGATGGAAGACCCGCGCACCATTACCGCCAGCCTGGACCTGCTGTTCATCGCCAAAGCCATCGAGCGTATCGGTGACCACGCCAAGAACATTGCCGAGTTCATCATCTACATTGTGAAGGGCGAAGACGTGCGCCACGCCACCGTCGCTCAGGTGGAGTCGGCACTGCAATGAAAACCATGCCCCGGGTCTTGATCGTCGAAGACGAGCCCGCGATTGCCGAGCTGATTGCGGTGAATCTACGCCACAGTGGCTTCCAGCCGACCTGGGCGATGGACAGCGTCACGGCGCAGTGCGAGCTTGATGCCATGCTGCCCGATGTGATCTTGCTGGACTGGATGCTGCCCGGCGAAAGTGGCCTGTCACTGGCCAAAAAATGGCGTGCCAATCCGCGCACCAAGGCCGTGCCCATCATTTTGCTGACCGCCCGCAGCGACGAAAATGACCGCGTGGCCGGTCTGGATGCCGGGGCCGACGATTACATCTCCAAGCCGTTTTCCACCAAGGAAATGCTGGCCCGGATCCGCGCGGTGCTGCGCCGCCGTGCGCCCGAGCAAGAGAGTGGTACGTTGCGCATCGGCGCCCTGGCGCTGGATGCCGCTACCTACCGGGTCACCTTCCAGGACCAGGCCGTGAAGATCGGCCCGACCGAGTTCAAGCTGCTGCAGTACCTGATGAAGAATGCCGAGCGCGTGCACTCACGCTCGCAGTTGCTCGACCGGGTCTGGGGTGACCATGTGTTTATTGAAGAACGCACAGTGGATGTGCACGTCAAACGCCTGCGCGAATCCCTGGGTGCCGGCGGGACCATGGTGGAAACGGTACGTGGCGCAGGCTACCGCATCACGGCGCAGCCCATCGCCGCCGCAACCACTTCCCCGGCGGTTTCCGCTGCCTGATTTCCCGGGTGGTGCGTACACCATCCTTATCCAATTCTCCCTATGTGGTTTCGATTCTTGAGCTTTTTGGGCCTGCAACTGGGCGCGGGCCTGCTGGGCTGGGAGTGGGCTGCCTACCCCGGCGCGCTGGCCGGTGTGGTGCTGGCAGGCATTTTCTGGATGCTGCTGGATGCCGTGCGGGGCCTGCGCGTGATGCGCTGGCTACGCACTGGCGAGGCCGCCCAGGCCCCGCACATGCAGGGCTGGTGGGGTGAGATCACCGACCGCACCCGCCGCTGGCTGCGCCAGACGCAGCAAAAAATGTTGGATGCCGAGACCCGCCTGCAGGAGTTTCTGGCCGCTATCCAGGCTTCGCCCAACGGCGTGGTGCTGCTGGATGCCCAGGGCCGCATCGAGTGGTGCAACCACATCGCAGCCGAACATTTCGGCTTCGATGCCCAGCGCGATCTGCAGCAGCTCATTGGCAATCTGGTGCGTGACCCGGCCTTTGCCGCCTATTACGCCGAGCCCGATCCGTCGCGCGGCACCTTTATGCACGGCAGAGGGGGCACCGCCAGCCGGCCGGTGCGCCTGTCGGTGCATCTGCACCCTTATGGCGATGGCCGTCGGCTGCTGCTGTCGCGTGACGTGACGGCCGTGGAGCAGGCCGAGGCCATGCGCCGTGACTTTGTGGCCAATGTGTCGCACGAGATCCGCACGCCGTTGACTGTGATGTCGGGCTTCGTCGAAACCATGCAGAGCCTGCCGCTGGACGAAGGCCAGCGCGAGCGTTACCTGGGTTTCATGGCCCAGCAGGCCCAGCGCATGCAGACCCTGGTGAGCGACCTGCTGACCTTGTCCAGCATCGAAGGCAGCCCGGCCCCCAGCACCAGCGAATGGATCGTACTGCGCGACCTGCTGGCCCAATGCGCCCGCGAGGCCGAGGCTTTGTCGGGCATGGTGACCGCCGGGAATAACAAGGTGCATGCCCTGCGCTTTGGTCCCATGCCCGAAGGCTCCATCGCCGGGGCGTCGAGTGAATTGCTTAGTGCCTTGTCGAATCTGGTCAGCAACGCCGTGCGCTACACGCCTGCCGGGGGGCGTATCGACGTGCGCTGGCAGCCTTTGCCCGATGGCCGGGCCGAATTTTCGGTGAAAGACACCGGGCCGGGTATCGCCGCCGAACACTTGCCACGCCTGACCGAGCGCTTCTACCGCGTGGACCCGAGCCGGTCGCGTGAAACCGGCGGCACCGGCCTGGGCCTGGCCATCGTCAAGCACGTGGTGCAGCGCCACGGCGCCGAGTTGCGCATCGAGAGCATCCAGGGCCAGGGTTCGCGGTTTGCCATTGTTTTTCCGGCCAGCCGCTTGCGTGGCAGTGTGCTGCAGGTGGCCAGCATCTCGGAACGAAATACTATCTAATTGATAGCTGCTTGTGCCGATGGAATGGGCGTTGGCAGCCAAAAAAGCTTACAAATTATGGTGGGATGCGTTGGTAGAGCTGAATCGCTTCGCCATTGTCGGCACGCCGCCGCACACCCAGCTTGAGGGCCCAGGTGTTCTTGTCCACCGCTTGTTGCAAGGGGCGCGACGTGGTGGCGTCGACCAGTAGCCAGGGGCACTGGGTGGCACCCCGGGCGGGCTTGAGTACCAGGCGGCCGTGGAACTGGAATGCCGCAATCTGGCCGCGGTTCAGGTTGTCGAACTCGACGCAGTTGGGCAGGGCACGACCGGGAGTTTGGGCGCGGATGGTCCGGTCCACACTGTGCACCAAGGGAAGGTAACTGCGGCCAAAGTCCACTGCGGGCAGACCCAATGTCATCAGCAGCAACCAGCACAGGGCGGTGCCGCCCGCAGGCAGTACCAGGCTCTTCCAGATGGCCGAGCGGTGGCGGCCCACCCGCCATTTCACCAGCCAGACCCAGACCAGCGAGGCCCCCAGTGCCACGGCGAACGGCAACCATTCAAAACTGGGCATGAAGCCGGGCAGCAGGCGCGCCAGGTTGGCGGCCGGTTGTTTGGGTACGCCGGTTTGTGCCGCGACCCAAATCACCCAGATGATCAGCGCAAAGATGGTGAAAAACAGCAGCGTGAACCAGTCCACCAGCGCGCTGACGGTACGGCTCAGGGTGGGCAGAGCGAAGGCCGCCAGCGTGGCCATGGCGGGCAAGGCCAGCATCAGCGATCGGTCGGCGGCATCGGTGCTCAGCGTGGCCGCCAGGGCCACCGCCACAAACCACAACGGCAAGGCCAGGTGGCGGCCAAAATTGCCGCTGGTGAGCTGCCTGCGCCAGCGCCACAGCGTCCACACCGCCAGCGGCCATACGGGCCAGGTAAACCACAGCAGCAGCCGGGCCAGGCCGCGCAGACTGGCCCAGTTGGTCTCGGGCAGGTCGATGCGCCAGCGCCATTGGTCCAAAGCCCAGGCCAGCGCGGCCACTGCCAGCGTGACCAGCAGCACCGCCAGGCTCCAGCGCAGGCTGCGCGGCGCATTGCAGGGCTCACCGGGGTCTTGGGCGTTGCGGTCCAGAAAACACACCAGGGCGCCACCCAGACCGAGCAGCACCGCCATGGTCGGCGCGCCCGACAGCGCCAATCCGGCCAGGCCCAGCACGACCCCCAAAGCCGGTATCCAGGTGCGGTAGGGCATGGCCGCCAGTGCGAAATAGGCCAGGGCGGTAAACGCCAGCTGTGCCAGCGCCGGGGTGGTCTCGTGCGACAGCTGCGCCATGCCCAGGCAGGCAATCATGGCCAGCAGGCCGCCATCGGCCATGGCCCGGGCGTAGTCGGCTGGTTTGGCCTCGCCGCCAAAAGCAAACGCTACCGGCTGGGCGCGCGGACTGCGGGCCAGGTAGTACACCGCGTACCAGGTGCTGGCCAGCGCCATCGCCAGCAGCAGCATGAACGGTATGCGGGCCACGAAATCGGCGGCCCAGCTCTGGGGGGCGAGTTGCACCGCCCAGGCTCCCAGCCAGTAGGGCAGCAAGGCTTCAATGGCGGGCGGTTGGCCTTGCAGAGTGGGCTGCAGCCAGGCGGTCTGGCCCCGCGCCAGCTCGACGATATAGCCAAACGTGGTCATGTCGTTGTTGCGCCAGGGCGCACGGCCGACGAAGCCGGGCAGCACATAGGCCAGACACAGCAGCCACAGCGCCACGCGCGGAAGACGGCGAACGGCGCTTTGCGCGACGATGGCGGGGGTGGGTTGGTTCACAGAGGGGGAATGGTACGGCCAATAATGCACAGGACTTACGCTGCGTAAGTCCTAACGAAAAAAAGGCAGCGCGGATAAACCGGGCTGCCCCTTTGAAGGTGCGGAAAAACTTATTCTGCGGCGGCGGCGACTGGAGCAGCAGCGACTGCAGCGGTGGTTTTGCCGAAACGGTTGCGGAAGCGCTCCACGCGGCCACCCATGTTGTCCACGGATTTTTGCGTACCGGTGTAGAAAGGATGGGATTCGCTGGAGGTGTCCAGCTTGTACAGCGGCAGTTCGCGGCCGTCTTCCATCTTGATCATTTCCTTGGCGTTAACGCACGAACGGGTCACGAACTTGAAGTTGTTCGACAGGTCCATGAAGCACACGTCACGGTAGTTGGGGTGAATGCCAGCTTTCATTATTTCTTCCTTGTTCAATTGCGTTAGCCGCCCGGTGCCTTGGGAAATTTTTTGCCCAATTTAAAAGCCCGGTACTTTTCGCGATTAGCCTTCGATTATATCCCGAAAATCAAAGCCTCTGGCTTTAGCCACCGCGGCGCATCATGTCGAAGAACTCGACATTGTTCTTGGTGGACTTCATGTTTTTCAACATCAGTTCCATCGACTCGATCTCGTCCATGTTGTACATGAACTGGCGCAGAATGCGGCTCTTTTGCAGGATTTCGGGCGACAGCAGCAGCTCTTCGCGGCGGGTGCCGCTGCGGTTGAGCTGGATCGACGGGAACACGCGCTTCTCGTAGAGGCGGCGGTCCAGGTGGATTTCGCAGTTGCCGGTGCCCTTGAATTCTTCAAAGATCACTTCGTCCATGCGGCTGCCGGTGTCGATCAGCGCGGTGGCGATGATGGTCAGCGAGCCGCCTTCTTCCACGTTGCGGGCGGCACCCAGGAAGCGCTTGGGGCGCTGCAGGGCGTTGGAATCGACACCGCCGGTCAGCACCTTGCCGGAGGAGGGCACAACGTTGTTGTAGGCGCGGGCCAGGCGGGTGATCGAGTCCAGCAGGATCACCACGTCTTTTTTCAGCTCGACCAGGCGCTTGGCACGCTCGATCACCATTTCGGCCACGTGCACGTGGCGGGCGGCGGGCTCGTCGAAGGTGGAGGCAATCACCTCGCCCTTGACGGAGCGCTGCATTTCGGTCACTTCTTCGGGTCGCTCGTCGACCAGCAGCACCATCATGTGGCTGTTCGGGTAGTTGGCGGCAATGGCATGGGCCATGTGCTGCATCATCACCGTCTTGCCGCTCTTGGGCGGGGCGACCAGCAGGGCGCGCTGGCCCTTGCCGATGGGGGCCACGATGTCGATGATGCGGCCGGTGATGTTCTCGTCGCCCTTGATGTCGCGTTCCAGCTTCATCTGCTCTTTGGGGAACAGCGGCGTCAAGTTTTCAAACATGACCTTGTGCTTGTTTTCTTCGGGGCCGCCGCCATTGACCTTGTCGAGCTTGTTCAGCGCAAAGTAGCGTTCGCCGTCTTTGGGTGTGCGCACTTCGCCTTCGATCATGTCGCCGGTGTGCAGGTTGAAGCGGCGCACCTGGCTGGGGCTGATGTAGATGTCGTCGGTGCTGGCGGTGTAGCTGGTGTCGGGGCTGCGCAAAAAGCCGAAGCCGTCGGGCAAGATTTCCAGCACGCCATCGGCAATGATCTGCTCGCCGGTGCGGGCGCGCTTTTTGATGATGGCAAACATCAGCTCTTGCTTGCGCATACGGCCGGTGTTCTCAATTTCAAGTTCTTCGGCTTGTTTGAGGACTTCAGACACGTGCAGTGCCTTGAGTTCGTTTAAGTGCATGGATTGACTCCTGGGCGGAGTTCTGAGAGGAAAAAAGGGGGGAGGTTTTGAGGAGGCTAGAGGGGCCTCACAAACCAGGAACTCGAACCGACTTGCTCGGGGGCAAATGGGTGATTACGCAGATTATGACAGGAATAATGGCCAGAAAAAACGAAGCCACCGCGAGGGTGGCTGGGTGCGAAAAGGCTTAGGCCAGTTGCTGGTCGATAAATGCGGTCAATTGCGACTTGCTCATGGCGCCCACTTTGGTGGCTGCCAGCTCGCCGCCCTTGAAGATCATCAAGGTGGGAATGCCGCGAATGCCGAACTTGGCGGGGATGTCGCGGTTTTCGTCCACGTTCATCTTGGCGATTTGCAGCTTGCCTGCGTAGCCGGTGGCCACTTCGTCCAAAATGGGGGCAATCATTTTGCAAGGACCGCACCACTCGGCCCAGTAGTCGACCAGCACCGGGGTGGCGGCCTGTAAAACGTCCGCGTCGAAGCTTGCGTCCGAGACATGTTTGATGAGTTCGTTGGCCATGGGGGTTTCCTTAAAACAGAGTGCCGGTACGACTAAAGTTGCGGCATTGTGACAGAAACCAAGAGCTCCTGTCGGCTGCCAACCTGCTATCACAGGCATAGCGAAAACCCATTGTTCCATCTGCGCCACTGCTTCAAATATGTCCAACGCTTTCGACCCCCTCTGGTTTGCCCCTGGCACCGGCCTGTTGGCCCAGATACAGCAGGCCATGGCGCAGCGCCAGGCCCATCCCGCGCGCACCGTGGTTCTGCTGCCCTACGCGCAGCTGATGCCGCTGGCCCAGCGGTTTTGGGCGCAGGCCCGGCCCGATGGCTTTGCTCCGCGTTTCGAGTCCACGTTGAACTGGTCGCACGGCCTGGGCGGCACGGCCCAGGGGCCGCACGATCTGCGCTTTGATACCGCCATGGACATGCTGCAGGCCCCCGACCTGCTGGAGCGTGCCGGGCTGGGCGCGCAGCGCGAGGCCTTGTCGGCACGTCTGGTCGAGGCCGCCCAGCAGCTGGCCCCGCTGGTGGCCGCCGTGCCGCCGCCGCAGCGCGCCGAGTGGGCCGTCCAGGCCCGCGAGGCGGTGGGCCTGGGCATGGAAGCCCCGGTGCTGGCGCTGGAATGCGTGGTGGCCCGCATCGCGCTGGAATGGGCCGCCGCCTCCAGCTACGCCACCGACGTGCTGTGGAACGACAGCGTGCCCGCGGCGCTGGAGTGCATCGTCGTGCTCGATGGTTTTCAGACCGATCCGCTGGTCCACGCCCTGTGCGCCGCCTGGGGTGACAAGGTCACGCGCCTGGTGTGCCCCACGCCGCCGCCGCCACCCATGCCCGCGTTGCACCCGGCCAGCGATTCCGAAGACGAGGCCCAGCGCGCTGCGGCCTGCGTGCTGCGCCACATCGAGGCCGGGCGCACGCCGGTCGCCCTGGTGGCCACCGACCGCCTGCTGACCCGGCGCATCCGCGCCATGCTGGCCGCGCAGCAGGTGCGCATCCGCGACGAGACCGGCTGGAAGCTGTCCACCACGCGGGCTGCCGCGCAACTGGTGGTCACACTGCGGGCGGCCCGCTGGGACGCCAGCAGCGACGCGGTGCTGGACTGGCTGAAGAACGCCCCCGCGTTCCGCCCCCGCACCGTGCAGTCGCTGGAGAAGGCGCTGCGCAAGGCGTCGGTGCAAAGCTGGTCTGCCTGGAGTCCCGAGGCCACGCCGAAACAACCCGCCGTCTCCGATGCCGTGCGCCTGGCCAACAGCCTGCGCGCCAGCCTGCAAGCCGCCCGTCCGCTGGCCGCCTGGCTGGCCGCCGTGCGTGGCTTGTTGCAGGCCAGCGGACAGTGGGCTGCGCTGGAGGCCGATGCCGCCGGGGCCAAGCTGCTCTCGGCCCTGCGCCTGACCGAGGGGGCAGAGGCCGAATTTGCCGACTTGCCCCAGGCCGCCCGCCGCCTGCGCCTGGCCGAATTCAGCACCTGGGTGGGCGATGCGCTGGAGGCCGCCAGTTTTGTGCCCGACCACCCGCAGGACGAGCAAGTGGTGGTGCTGCCCCTGAGCCAGCTGCTGGCCCGCCCGTTTGCCGCCCTGGTGCTGCCCGGCTGCGACGAGGTGCGCCTGGCCGCCTCGCCCGAGCCGCCCGGGGCCTGGACCGCCGCGCAGCGCGAAGCCCTGGGCCTGCCGTCCCGCGCCGTGCTGGAAGCCGCCGCCCGCGCCGCCTGGGCCAACGCCCTGCAAACGCCGTGCACCGACGTGCTGTGGCGGCAAAGCGATGCCTCGGGCGAAACCCTGCTGGCCAGCCCGCTGGTGCAGGCGCTGCAGGTGGCGGGCAAAGTCCCGGATGCCGCCGACCCGCGCATCCCCCGCAGCCTGACACCGCTGCCCAGCGAACGGCCCTTGCCCGTGGGTGCCGCGCTGCCCGTCGCCCGCCTGTCGGCCAGCGCCTACGAGGATTTGCGCCGCTGCCCGTACCGTTTTTTCGGCCTGCGCCAACTGGGCCTGCAGGAGTCGCAAGAGCTCACCGGCGAGGTGGACAAGCGCGACTTCGGTACCTGGCTGCATGCCGTTCTCAGGCATTTTCATGAGGCATTAAAAGTGGCTCCCACGCCCATTCCATCAGCACGGGTAGCTATGATGAATGTAGCGGCCGAGCAGATCACGCAAGACATGCACCTGGAGCCGGGCGAGTTCCTGCCCTTTGCCTCGGCCTGGCCCCGGGTGCGCGACGGCTACCTGGCCTGGCTGGCCCCGCACGAAGCCGCGGGCGGCCAGTTCGAGCAGGCCGAAAGCGCGCTCGAACTCCCGCTGGGCACCATCACGCTGGTCGGCACCATCGACCGGGTCGACCAGGTGCACGCCGACGGCCACACCACCGCGCTGGTCATCGACTACAAGACCGAAAACGCCCAGGCCACCGGCAAACGCATCCAGCAGCCGCTGGAAGACACCCAGCTGGCCTTCTACGCCGCGCTGCTGCCGCATGACACCTTGCGCGCCGCCTACCTCAATGTGGGCGAAAAAGACGGCAGCCAGCTGTTCGAGCAGGCCGAGGTGGTCGAGGCCCGCGACGCATTGGTCCACGGCATCCTCGACGACATGCAGCGCATTGCCGCTGGCGCCACCCTCGCGGCGCTGGGCGAGGGCGCGGCCTGTACTTTTTGTGCCGCGAGAGGCCTGTGCCGCAAGGACTGGTGGACGGCGTAAAAGCTCTGTTGCTACACAAAAAATAGCTGCTTACGCCTATGGAATAAGCACAGAAGCCCTAAAAAGCTTGCAAACTCCCGTGGCGCTCCAGCCAGGCGCAAAACGCCACCGCGTGCGGGTTGTGCGTGGCCTGCGGGGCCATGATCCAGTAGTTGGTGCGGTCGCACAGGGTCAGGGCGGGGAAGGGCGTGTGCAGTAGGCCGCTGGCCAGTTCTTCGCGCAGTTGCAGCGGGTTGCCCAGGGCGATGCCCATGCCCTGCACGGCGGCCTGCACGGCCAGGTGGGCGTGGTCGAAGGTGACCAGGTGGCGCGGCTGTTGTGCGGCCAGCCCGGCCAGGGCCAGCCAGTCCTGCCAGACCATCGGGGTGGAGCGGCTGTGCAGCAGGGTGCGCGACAGCACATCGGCCGGGTCGGCCAGGGGCGGCTGGGCGGCCAGCACCTGCGGGCTGCACACGGGGGTCAGGGTGTTGGGCAAAAAGGCCCCCAGCACCACGTCGCGCCAGGGGGCGCGCTGGCGCAGGGCGGCCAGCTCGCTGTCGGTAAAGCAGCGGATCGACACGTCGTAGGCCGCCGGGTCGAAGCCGGTGGCGCTGAGGGTGGTGGCCAGTTGCACGTCCACGCCCGGCACTTCGGCGCAAAACCCGGCCAGCTGCGGAATCAGCCACTGCGCCGACAGCGAGGCCATGGAATTGACCGACAAGGTCTTGCCGCGCAGCGGGCGCTGCACCCGGGCGGTGGCGCTGGCCATCTGGTCGAAGGCGCTGCGCAGGCCGGGCAGGTAGGCCGCGCCCTCGGCCGTGAGCCCCAGGCCCCGGCCACTGCGCTGCACCAGTGGAACGCCCAGCCATGTTTCCAGTGCCTTGATCTGGTGGCTGACCGCACTTTGGGTCACATGCAGCTCCTGCGCGGCCAGGGTCACGCTCTCCAGCCGGGCGGCGGCCTCGAAAGCGCGCAGCATGTTCAGGGGCGGCAGGCGGCGGGCGGTGGTTTTGGCATGAGCTGAGTTCATGGTTGGGGTGGAATTTCTCGATGGTGGTGCGGCGCAATTGCCACTAGCATAGCGCCACTGTGTGCATCGCCCAGCCAGTAATTCAGCTCATCATCCGTTGGCTGCGGGTGGCGGCTTGCGGGGGCCTGAAACCTGCAAACCGTGAGAACTCACAAATGCTTTACCCTAGCTGTCTGCCCGATAAGGAATTTTCCCTTGCTCTCCAAATCCCCCTCCAAAACAGTTGTATTTGATCTGGGTGCCGTGCTGCTGCACTGGCAGCCCGCCGACATCGTCCGGCACGAGCTGCCCGGGCACGCGCCCACCGCCGCGGCGGCGCAAGCGCTGTGCGAGCGCATCTTCCAGGGCCTGCATCCGGGGGCCACCTGGGCGGATTTCGACCGGGGTTCGGTCGAGCCCGCGCCCCTGGCCGCCTTGCTGGCAGCGCAAAGCGGGGTGGCAGCGCACGACCTGCTGCGCTTCATCCACGCCATTCCCGACCACCTGCACACCAAGCAAGACACCGCCGCGCTGTTGCCCCGCCTGCAGGCGCAGGGGCACCGGCTGGTGTACCTGTCGAACATGCCCACGCCGTATGCCGACCGCCTGCTGGAGCGCGATTTCTTTGGCCACTTTGAAGACGGCATCTTCTCGGCCCGGGTGGGCCTGATCAAACCCGAGCACGCCATCTACGCGCTGGCCGAAACCCGGTTTGGCCTGACCCCTGCCGACACCGTGTTCATCGACGACAACGCCCACAACGTGGCCACGGCGCGCGCCCGGGGTTGGCAGGCGATCCAGTTCCTGGACGCGGCGCAGTGCGAGCGCGATCTGGCGCAAACCGGGTGGCTGGCATGAAAACCGGTGCAAGCCTGTTCCCCACAACGATCGACACCGCCCCCCGCTTCGGCCTGCACCTGTCGGCCGAATGGCGGGTGTTTGCGGCCTTCTTCCTGTACTCGTTTGGCCTGGGCGGCATCTTCCCCCGGCTGGGCGAAATCCAGCGCGGCATGGGCGTGGGCGAGGGCGCTTTGGGCCTGGCGCTGATCGGCACCGCAGCGGGCACCCTGGTGTCGCTGACCCTGGCCAGCCGCCTGCTGGAGCGCATTGGCTACCGCCGGGCGCTGCTGCTGCTCACGCCCATGATTGCGCTGTTTTTTGCCATTGCCAGCTGGGCCAGCGGGCCGCTGGTGCTGTTTTTGTGCCTGGTGCCTGCGGGCCTGTGCATCGGCGTGGTGGAGGTGGTGGTGAACGTGGAGGCCGACCGGGTCGAGCACCAGCTGGGCCGCCGCATCATGAACCGCGCCCATGCCTTCTGGAGCTTTGGCTTTTTTGCTGCCGGGCTGGCGGGCGCGGGCATTGCGCAACTGGGCATCAGCCCGCAGCTGCACCTGGCGCTGATGGTGCCGGTGTCGCTGGCCGCCACGCTGCTGCTGCTGGGCCGCTTCAGCCCCGCGCCGCTGCGCGAAGCCACCACCGAGGAAGCCCCGCACTTCGCCCGGCCCACCTGGGCCATCATGGCGCTGGTGTGCGTCACGCTGTCGGCCATGCTGCTCGAAGGCGCGGGCGCCGACTGGTCGGCCATCTACATGCGCGACGTGTTTGCCGCCTCGCCGCTGGTCTGCGGGCTGGCGGTGGCGGCGGGCGCGTTCACCCAGGCGGTGATGCGGTTTTTTGCCGACGGCCTGGTCGAGCGCTTCAGCCCGGTGGTGTTTGCCCGCTGCCTGCTGGTGGTGCTGGGCTGCGGCGCGCTGCTGGTGGTGCTGGCCCCCTTGCCCGCGTTGGCGCTGCTGGGCCTGGGGCTGATGGGCGTGGGCACCAGCGGCATTTTTCCGCTGGCCATGTCGGCGGCCGCGCAGCGGGTGGACCGGCCCGCCGCCGTCAACGTGGCGGCGCTGGCGCAAATCTCTTTCGTGGTGTTTCTGCTGGGCCCGCCCTTGCTGGGCCAGGTGGCCGAGCACTTCGGCATCCGCAACCTGTACGCTGCCTGCCTGCCGTTTGTGCTGCTGAGCCTGGTGGCCGTTGGGGCCCTGGGTAAGAAGCAATGACCCTCGCCGCCTACGAACACAACGGCCACCCGGTCGAGCGCGCCGCCTTCTACGCCATCGCCTGCGACCCCCGGCGCAGCATCGCGGTCGAGGCCTGCGCGGGCGCGGGCAAAACCTGGATGCTGGTGTCGCGTATCCTGCGGGCGCTGCTGGAGGGCAGTCTGGCCAAGGATGGCCATGGCACCGCCGCCCACGAGATCCTGGCCATCACCTTCACCAAAAAAGCCGCCGGTGAAATGCGCCAGCGCCTCAACGAATGGCTGGTCGAGTTCGCCCAGGCAACACCCGAGAAGCTTGCCGAGGAACTCCTGGCCCGCGGCGTGCCGCCCGCGCAGATCGCCCTGCAGGCCCCGGCCCTGAAAAACCTTTACCCCCAGCTGCTGGCCAGTGCCCGCCCGGTGCAGATCCGCACCTTCCATAGCTGGTTTGCCGCCCTGTTGCGCACTGCGCCGCTGGCCGTTTTGCAGGACCTGGGCCTGCCCGCCCACTACAGCCTGCTGGAAGACGACGTGGAGGCCGTCACCGCCGTGTGGCCGCGCTTTTACGCCACCGTGGTCGACAGCCCCGGCGCCCGCGCCGACTTTGAAGCCCTGGTGGCCGTGCAGGGCCGCTTCCAGGCACACAAAGCGTTGACCGCCGCGTTGAACAAGCGGGTCGAGTTTGTGCTGGCCGACGCGCAGGGCGTGGTGGATGCGTCGGTGCCGCCGTTCGACGTGCAGTTTCCCGCCTTCACCGGGCTGGCCGCACCCGAGGATTTGCTCTGGGCCCAGCGCCCGTTGCTGCAAGAGGCCGCTGGCCACCTGGGCCGGGCGAGCGCCGTGACCTTCTCCGCCGCAGGCAGCGCGCTGGAGCAGGCGCTAACGGCCCAGGATGCAGATGCGGTGCTGGCCGCCTTGCTCACCCAAAAAGGCACGGCCCGCAAGTTTGGCGAAAAGATTGTCGGCATCGCCACCGTGCGCGCCGCGCAAGACCTGGTGCTGCAGGTGGCCCAGGCCCAATTGCAGCACGCCGCCTGGGCGCACCAGCAGCGCATGGCGCGCCTCACCCGCGTGCTGATCGCCGAGCTGGCCGCCCTGAAATACGAGCGCGGCTGGGTCGATATGAACGACGTGGAACGCGCCGCGTCCGTCATGCTGTCTGACCCCGTGCTCAGCGGCTGGGTGCAGGAGCGGCTGGATGCCAAGGTCAAGCACCTGCTGATCGACGAATTCCAGGACACCAGCCCGCTGCAGTGGCAGGCCCTGCACGCCTGGCTCAGCGGCTATGCCGGTGCATCCGGCGCGCCCAGCGTCTTCATCGTGGGCGACCCCAAGCAAAGCATCTACCGCTTCCGCCGCGCCGAGCCGCAGGTGTTCCGCGCCGCCCAGGCCTTTGTGGTGGACGGGCTGGGCGGCGACCTGCTCAGCTGCGACCACACCCGCCGCAACGCCCCCCCGGTAATGGCCGCCGTCAACGCCGTCATGTCGGCCGCGCAGGCTGCCGGTGCCTACGACGGTTTCCGCGAGCACACCACCGAATCCACCGCCCTGGGGGCCTTGCGCTACCTGCCCGCCATTCCCCGCGATGCCAATGCCTCCGCCATCCAGGCCGCACAGGATGGCTGGCGCGACAGCCTGGGCACGCCCCGCGAAGAGCCCGAAGACACCTTGCGCACCCTGGAATGCCGCCAGGCCGCCCAGTGGCTGGCCGGGCAACTGGCCGACGGCTTGGCACCCAAGGACGTGATGGTGCTGTCGCGCCGCCGCGAGCGCCTGGGCCACATGCGCGATGCCCTGCGCGCCCTGCACATCCCCACCCAGCAGCCCGAAAAAGCCGACCTGGCCGACGCGCCCGAGGTGCAAGACATCGCAGCCCTGCTGGACGCGCTGGTGTCCACCCACCACGACCTGTCGCTGGCGCAGGCGCTGAAATCTCCGCTGTTTGGCGTGGCCGACGCGGACCTGGTGCACCTGGCCCAGCTGCAGCGCGCCGCCCGCGCCACTGTCCCTGAATTAGCTCCCTCGCCCCTCCGGGGAGAGGGCGGGGGTGAGGGGGTTTCCCCGGTTGCCCATGACAGCAGCTGGTGGAGCCTGCTACACAATTCAGAGCTGCTTACGCCCACGCTATCAGCGCTGGCCCCGGTTTTGGTGCAATGGAAACAGTGGCTGGACGCATTGCCCCCGCACGACGCGCTGGACGCCATCTACGCCCACGGCGACGTGCTGGCCCGCTTCGCCGCCGCCGCGCCCGCCGCCTTGCGCACGTCCGTGCTGGCCAATCTGCGTGCCGTGCTGGGCACGGCCCTGCAGCTCAACGAAGGCCGTTTCGCCACCCCCTACGCCCTGGTGCGCGCCCTCAAGGCCGGTGGTGTCAAAGCCCCGGTCACCAGCGCCCCCGATGCCGTGCGCCTGCTCACCGTGCACGGTGCCAAGGGCCTGGAGGCTGCGCTGGTGCTGCTGCTCGACACCGACTCCCCGCCCGGCAAGGCCGAAACCATGGGCGTGCTGGTGGACTGGCCGGGCGAGGCCGAGTACCCCGTGCGCCTGGTCTTTTTGGCCAGTGAATCGAATCCGCCCGCCTGCGTGGTCGACGTGCTGGCCATCGAGCAGGCCGCCCGCCAGCGCGAAGAACTCAACGGCCTGTACGTCGCCATGACCCGCGCCCGCAGCCAGCTGGTGCTGTCGTCCGTGGTGCCGCACAAGGCGGTGGATGGCTCGTGGTGGCAGCGCTTGCAGCCCCTGGGTGAAAGGATCGGAGCGCTGGCCGCCGCCGACCCACTGCAGGCCGCCGCAGCCGATGCCGATTTCACCCTGCTGGTGGTGCCCGATATTGGCCTGCAGGTCGCACCAAAGCGGCCCGAAGTGAACGCCGCCGAGTCGCTGGAGTCCCGCGTGGGCCAGGCCATGCACCGGCTGCTGGAGTGGGGCGTGACCGACCCCGCCCGGCAGCAGGCCGTGGCCCGCGAGTTCAGCCTGGACGCCGCGCAGTCGCAAAAAGCCGCCACCATGGCCGCCGCCATCCGTGCGGGCGAAGGGGCTTGGGCCTGGGATGCGGAGGTGGTGGATTGGGCGGGCAACGAGGTGGCCCTGAACTACCAGGGCCAGACTTTGCGGCTAGACCGCCTGGTACGCCGCAAGGACACGGGTGCCTGGTGGGTGCTGGACCACAAATCCAAAGCCCAGCCGCAGCGGGATGCGGGGTTGGTGCAGCAGTTGGAGACTTACCGGGCGGCGTTGCGGGTGTTGTATCCGGGGGCGGCGGTGGAGGCGGCGTTTTTGACGGCGGGCGGAGGGCTGGTGGTGGTTGAAACGGCATCAATTTGAGATGCAGTCTTCCCTTGAATACTCGCTTTCATTGAGACCTTAATCAGGGCCAATTTTTAAGGACTTTATTTGATCTACGATGGTTACCGCCCTCTCGGCGTATAGCTCATAAGTCTGTGTCAGATTCTCGGTTACAAGTTGAAAATTGTTTCCCTCAAGCTTGGTGAAGGTCATGTCAAAGTACTTGCGTGAGCGATCAACTACGTCGTCCAAAATAGCAACGTTTCTGCGAATCTCAAGCAACTGTCGCTGAAATGATGTCTCAAAAGACCAGAGCGCCGAGACGCGAGCATCAAGCAGAGGGACCGGATAGTGCTGAAGCACTGTGCCCTTCCCATCGGTTGCTGTCATCTGCTCCACTACAGCGCGAAGTTGATCGTCAGTCCAAGTAAGCTGGGTACGAATGCGGGGGATGAATTCTTGAAGTTTGGGCGTGGTTGCGTACTGCTCTAAGGTGATCTTTAGCCACTCAAGGAACTTTCTGTCGGTGGTTCCGAGGTGCATACGGGCTCCGTATGCTGCAGTAGAAAGTATTCCGGCCAATTCGGTCAACTCGTTCAGGATTGCGGCTCTGCCGAGGTTGTTCTCGCGCCTGCGCTTGATGCTATCTACGATGACTGGTCCTAGCAGGCCTAGTAGCCAGCCGAGGGCTAGAAACGCAAGCTTCTCGATAGTGGCATCGGACATAAGTTGTGTAAGGCCTCAATATGGAGAGATACTTTCGAGTCTCCTTGGCATCTCATCTGTCGCCCTAGCATGGGTGACAAGTTATTCTTGAAATCCGACCTGACTTGGATTTTTTCGGTTTGCGGTGCGCCCTAGAAGGCAATAACAATTTCAGAAAAATAGCAGAGGGACGCTGCACTATATCCCGGCAATCTCTTGCAGCTTGCATTGCGACTGCTCTCGTTTTTGAAGCTGTGCATGCCGCCAACGCCGCTGGCCGGGATGTGCCCCCGGCAGGGCAGTAACTTGTCTTTTGCGTGGCCAAAAGAAAGTCACCAAAGAAAAGGCCACCCCCACTACCTGCGCCCCGTCGCTATCGCGTCGGGGAGCCTGCGGTGCTCGCTTCAGGTGGGGTCTGGCTAAACTCGCTTCGCTCAAACAACGCCAGCCCTGGTCCACCTGAAGCTGCGCTCCTCGGCGCATCTAGAGGGGGCCCCTGGGATCGCAATCGGGGGCGCGCAGCGCCCCATCGTGCCTAGGGCACGAGTGCCCCCATCCCAACCTTCCCCCGGCGGGGGAAGGGGCAAGGCAGTGAACGCCCGTACGCACCGTGGTGTTTACCGGTATTTCTCCCTCCCCCACCGGGGGAGGGCCGGGGTGGGGGCACATCGCGACCGGCGCGATGCCCGGCGTAGCCGGGCCGATCCCGGCCCCGGGGTCCCCATCTGTATGCGCCGAGGAGCACAGCTTTGGGCGGATCAGGGTTGGCGTTGTTTGAGCGCCAGCGAGTTTAGCCAGACCCCGCCCAAAGCGCGCACCGCAGGTTCCCGTAGCGCCAGCGGAGGGCGCAGACAGTTGGGGCGCCTTTCTTTTGGTGTCTTTTCTTTTGCGTAATGTATGGACCGGGGACATGCGAAACAGGTGTGCAGGGACATAGTAAACACAATGGTCCTTCAGGCAGCGGCCTGCAAAGCCTTCAAGTCCACCTGCATGAAGCGCTGATGGCAGAAGAACACGTTGTAGTAACCCACCTGCTCGGGGTCTTCTCGGAAGGCAATCGGTAGCTAGAGCAGCGCGCTCGATACCCGCAGCTTGAACCCCTTGAAACGGACTTCTCCATTCCAGTTGACCACGGCCACCGTGTCCTCTTGGGGGTACTCGATCGGTGCCAGCGTGGCGGAGTAACTTCTCGGGCTGCTCTGGTAGCGCTGGGCCGGGGTCTGTAGCTCCAACGCATCGTGGGGCCGCTCGTGGTTGTAGATGCCGCGCCAGTGCTCGAAAGCCAATTGCGCTTGCGCCAAGCCTGCAAAGCTGCGCCTTGCCAGTACCTCGGCTTTGAGCGAGCGGTGGAAGCGCTCGATCTTGCCGTTGGTTTGCGGGTGGTACGGCGCACTGTGGCTGACCCGGATACCCAGGCGGATCAACCAGATACTGAGCTCGCTCAAGGTCTGCCCGGGCTGGCGAGGGCTGCCCCAAGGGGCTCCGTTGTCGGCATTCACACGCAGCGGCAGGCCATAGCGTTGGAATACCTGGGCCAGGTGGGGCTGCACACTGGTGGTGGCCACATTGGGGCAGGCCTGCAGCACCAGGTTGAAGCGCGAATGGTCGTCCAGCAAGGTCAGCGGATAGCAGCGCCCTTGCAAGGTATCGAAGTCGCCCTTGAAGTCGATTTGCCATAGCGCATTGGCTTGCTCGTGTTCGAAGCGCTGCCAGTGCTGGGCGGCCACGCTGGCCTGGGGCGTGATCAGGCCGTGGCGGTGCAGGATGGCCGTGACAGTGCTGGGCGGAGGCACATCGGCATGGCCCAGCTCGGCCAAGCGGCGGGCAATCTTGCGTCCACCCCATGCAGGGTGCTGTACGCGCAGTTGCGTGACGGCAAGCTCCAGAGTGGGCGAGGTGCGTGCAGGGCTGTGCAAGGGCTTGCGGGAGCGGGGGGCATAGGCAGCTACCCCTTCCTGGGCGTAACGGGCCAGCAGCGCATAGCCGGTCTTGGGGCTGATGCCAAAGCGGCGACACAGCTCGCGCCGGTTGGCTCCCTCTTTGCAGGCCAGTTCCACGAATTCTTGCTTCATGTCCATAAGGTCTTTCGGTGTCCAAGGCATGCTGGTCTCCCTGCGCTGAATGCGCACAGGAGGTGTTTACTATGTCTTCGCACACCTGTTTCCTATGTCTCCGGTCCATACAGCGTAAAAGAAAAGATACTGCGCCGCCGGGCGCACATCCCGGCCAACGATCGCAGTAGAAACCAACCCGCCGTCAACGCCAACCCGCCAATAGGGGTCGGAGCCCAAATGCGGGATGCAGCCCTCTCGCACCGCCAGCAAGCTGCGCGCAATTGGGCTCCGACCCCCATTGGCTGCCGCCCGCGCAGCCCACACAATCCGCTTCTATTTTGATAGTCAAAAATAGGAGCTGCTCGTGCTTTTCTGGTCAGCACAAGCAGGGTATTTAATGCTCTAAAAAATGGGCCAAAATCCACAAAGCGTTAGCGTACCCGCTCCCCCGCCAGCGCGGCGCTTTTTGACGGGTGGCGGGGCTCAATGCCCACGCCCACCAGCGGGCCAACATAAGCCATCTGCGGGTCAGCGCGCGCGCCGGTAGTGCATGGCGACCGCGCCGTTGCGCAACGGCTGCGCCGATACCAACGCCAGCCGTCGCGTGCGGGCCAGCCCGCCCTCAAACAGCGTCGGGCCGTGGCCCGCGATCCTGGGGTGGACGAGCAACTGGTATTCGTCGATCAGATCCAGCCGGTCCAGCACGGTCGCGAGCTTGCCGCTGCCGAGGAGTACGCCGTCCGGAGTCGCGTCCTTGAGCTTTTGCACGCCCGTGTGCAGCTCGCCGCCGATGTGGTGGCTGTGGGTCCAGGGAAAGTCCTTTCGCGTCGAGGACACTACGTACTTGGGCTTGGCCTCCAGCTTGACCGCCCACGCGCGCATCGCCGGTGGCGCCTGCGTGTCGCCGCGGGCGACCGCGGGCCAGTAGCTCTCCATCATCTCGTAGGTGACGCGGCCCCACAGCATCGCGCCGCTCTGGTCCATGAGGCGGGTGAAGAAGGCGTGTGTCTCGTCGTCGGCGATGCCTTCCTGGTGGTCGACGCAGCCGTCCAGCGTGATGTTGATGCTGAAGGTCAAGAGTCCCATGGTGTCCTTCTGGAGTTCTCTTGCTTCAGGCTGCACCGTTGCCCTGGCTGTTTGGCACCGCGTAGCGGAGTTCGGCGAAGCCGCTGCCGATCTGCTGGGCGGAGGTCAGGCTCAGGGGTGGGGAGGTCAGGCGGCGGGGGAATAGCGGCTTGCCTTGGCCCAGGGTCACGGAGCCGACTTGCACGATGAGTTCATCGAGCAGGCCAGCATCGAAGAACTGGCCTGCCAGGTCGCCACCGCCCACGATCCAGATATTTTTGCCGCTGGCAGCGCGTCGCATCGCTGCGTGGACAGGCCGGACATCGCCGCTGACAAAGCGCAGGTCGACCCCGGGCACGCGCGGCAGCGCCCGGCTGGAGAAGACCCAGGTGGGCTGCGTGTAGGGCCAGGCGCTGCCCATCTGGTCCTGCACGGTCACCGCGTGGCGCAGCATCCAGGCGTAGGTCGCCGAACCCATGGCCAGGGCACCCACGTCGGCGATGAACGACGGGTAGCTGGTGTCATTCACATCGCCCAGAGGGAAAAGCCACTCCAGGGAGTCGTCTTCGGTGGCAATGAAGCCATCCAGGCTGCTTGCGGTGTAGTACTGGGTTTTCATGGAAGGCGCGGTTGTGTGGTGCTGTGCAGCCAGGGCCCAGGCCATGGGCGTATTTTCGGATTTTGTGGCTTATTTTCAAGTTCCTACACCGCCGCCCACGCCAACCCGCAAAGTGTTGGAGCACGCATGCGGGTCCACGGGCGATGCAGAACCCAGTTTTCCTATTTTCAGGCCCATTTTGCCCCCTGAAAAATGCCGCTATCGCCCATTCCATCAGCGTGAGTAGCTCCTGTTTTCAACATCAAAAACAGGAGCACCCCTGCAGAGCCCACCGCAACCCCTGTATCCTCGCCCCCTCACACAACACCCGTCATCCTGAAAGAAGCCATGCAAAAAGAACAAAAGCCCACGGGCACCACCGCGCTGGTGATTGGCGGGGGGCCTGCGGGCTTGATGGCGGCGGAGGTGTTGGCCCAGGCGGGGGTGGCGGTGCAGTTGTGCGATGCCATGCCTTCGGTGGGGCGCAAATTTTTGTTGGCGGGCAAGGGGGGGCTGAACCTGACGCACTCCGAGCCGTCTGAGCTCTTCGCTACCCGCTATGGCACGCGCCAGGCGCAGGTGGCTCCCTGGCTGCAAGACCTGGGGGCGGCGCAATTGCGCGACTGGGCCAAGGCGCTGGGGGTGGATACCTTTGTGGGCAGCTCGGGCCGGGTGTTTCCGACCGACATGAAATCCGCACCGCTGCTGCGTGCCTGGCTGCACCGCCTGCGCGTGGCGGGGGTGCAGTTCCACATGCGGCACCGCTGGGTGGGGCTGGAGGGCAATACCTGGACGTTTGACACGCCGAAGGGGCCTGTGGCCCTGACCGCCGACGTGGTGGTGCTGGCGCTGGGCGGCGGCAGCTGGGCGCGCCTGGGGTCGGACGGTGCCTGGGTGCCTTTGCTGCAGGCGGCCAAGGTGCCGGTGGTGCCGCTGCAACCGGCCAACTGCGGCTTTGACGTGGCGGGCTGGACGGAGCATTTCAGCAGCCGCTTCGCCGGGCAACCGTTCAAAACCGTGGCGCTGTCGTTCACCAACAGCCAGGGCGAGACGTTCCGCCGCCAGGGCGAGTTTGTGGCCACCGCCAGCGGCATCGAAGGCAGCCTGGTGTATGCCGTATCCAGCCTGGTGCGCGACGAGATTGCGCTGAACGGCCACGCCACCGTGCTGCTGGATTTGCTGCCCGACAAAACCCCCGAGCGCGTGCTGGCCGACGTGGCCCATCCGCGCGGCACCCGTTCGCTCTCCAGCCACCTGAAAAGCCGCCTTGGGCTGGAGGGCATCAAGGCGGGCATCCTGCACGAGCTGCTGGACAAGGCCAGTTTCCAGAACCCCGCCGCGCTGGCTGCCGCCATCAAGGCCCTGCCGATCCGCCTGGTCGCCACCCGGCCCCTGGACGAGGCCATCAGCTCCGCCGGTGGCATTGCCTTCGAGGCGCTGAACGCGGACCTGATGCTGGAGCCGCTGCCGGGCGTGTTTGCCGCAGGCGAAATGCTGGACTGGGAGGCCCCCACCGGCGGCTACCTGCTCACCGCCAGCCTGGCCAGTGGTGCCCGCGCCGGGCAGGGCGCTTTACGCTTTTTAGGCCGCTAGCGCTTATGGCGTGGGCGTAAGCAGCTATACAAAAGCTAGCCGACTAGCTGGCACGCCCACTCGGTTCCACAATCACCAGCGCAATCCCGCACACCAGCAAGCCCGCGCCGGTCCAGAAGGCGGCGGCCGGGGTTTCGGCAAAGAACACGTAGCCCAGGCTGGGGCTGAACAGCAGCAGCGAAAAGCTGCCGGCTTCCACGGCCGACGCATCGCCCGCGCGGTAGGCAAAAAAGTACGACAGGTAAATGCCCGACGCCGCCAGGCCCACGATGGGCAGCAGCACCCACAGGGCGGGCGGCACGCTGGGCAGGGCGAAGCCGCTGAGCACGCCAAAGCTGAGCCAGCAGGCGGTCTGGCTCCAGGTGAGGACGGCGATGGGGTGCTCGTGGCCCGAATATTTTTTCAGCACCACGCCCAGCATGGCTTCCATCAACGCGCCGAACAGCGCCACCAGCGCGGCGGGCTGGAAGGCCCCGGCACCGGGCTGCAATATGGCCAGCACGCCGCCAAAGCCCACCGCCACGCCCAGCCAGCGCAGCCAGTGCGCACGCTCGCCCAGCAGCCACACGCCCAGCGGCAGCATGAACAGCGCGCCGGTCATCAGGTAGGCGCTGGCCTCGGCCAGGGGCAGGTGCGCCACCGCCCAGGCCGCGCACCCGGCCGAGGTGACGATGAAGCCCGCGCGCAGCAGGTGCATGCGCGGGTTGCGGGTGCGGACCACGCGGCCCCGCGTCCAGGCGACCAGCGGGGCCACCATCAGCAAGACCACGGTGGACTGCAAAAACAGCACCTGCCGCGGCGAAATGCCCTCGGCCATCAGGCGCTTGTTGCAGGCGTCCAGCACCGACCAGCACAGCATGGCCAGCACCACCAGCAGCACGCCCCGGGTATTGCCCGCCAGGGCGTACCAGCGGGTGGATAAAAATTTCAACATGGATGAGGGTGGGCTCGGAAAATTTATAAGGCTTTTAGGCCGCTTGTGCTGATGGGATGGGCGCAAGAAGCTATATTTTATGTAGCTCTTGGCTATACAGGCTTGTAGTGCATTGTAGGGATGCAGGCGGCGGTGTAGCGGTCCAGAATAGGTCCATAGCCGGAGAACCGCATGGCCCCAGAACCGCATCCCGACAGCATTGCAGCGCTTTGCGCGTCCGAGCAGGCGGCGGTGTTGGCGCGGCGGCAGCAGGTGCTGGGTGCCGAGGGCGCGGGCGACCACCACGAGCTGGACCAACCCCAGGTGGGCCTGGCCTTGTCGGGCGGGGGCGTGCGCAGCGCCACCTTTGCCCTGGGGCTGATGCGCGGCCTGGCGCAAAACCGGGGCCAGGGCGGTGCGGCCCGCGGCCTGGCCCGCGACGGGCTGCTGGGGCGGCTGGACTATTTGTCCACCGTGTCGGGCGGCGGCTACATCGGGGCCATGTGGGGGCGGCTGGTGGACACCTACGGCATCCAGGCGGCGCAACAGCTGATGGCCGACGGGGCCTCGCCGGTGCTGGCCTGGCTGCGCCGCAATGGCCGCTACCTGAACCCGTCTGGCTCGCGCGACACCGGCACGGCGGTGGCCACCTACCTGCGCGCCTGGCTCGCGATCCACACCGAACTGATGTTCTCCTGCCTGCTGCTGGGCCTGCTGGTGCTGTCGCCGCATCTGCTACAGCACCGCTTCCAGTGGTTCAACGGCTGGGCTGGCTGGTACACGCCGTGGTGGGTGCTGTCGCTGGCGGTGGCGCTGGCCACGGTGCCGGGCCTGATTGCGGGCTACTGGGCGGCGCGCGATGCGGGCGGCGACAAGGCGCTGGTGATCCACCACCTGGGGCTGCGCGATGCGGCGTTTGTGCTGGTGGCCGCGCTGTGCACGGCCTTGCTGTGGGGCAGCCTTTGGGCGGCGGGCCTGGGCAACTCGCTGGCGCAGGGGCCGGGCTGGCTGAATGCCTGCGCGCTGGGCATGGGCTCGCTCACGCTGGGGCAGGCCGGGGTGGTGCTGTGGCTGTGGCAGTCGCGCAATACGTCGCACTCGCTGCTGGTGGCCAAGATCCGCCACGGCCTGACCGGTGCCCTGCGCGGGGCTTTGCTGCTGGCCCTGGGTTTGCTGGCGCTGGGACTGCTGGACCTGGTGAGCTGGTGGCTGCTGGAGGCCTGGCTGGAGGCGCTGGACAGCAAACGCGATGGCACGCCGTCGTGGCTCTGGGGCGGCCTGGGCGTGGGGGGCTTTGTGTTGCTGGTACTGCGCAACCTGGTCCAGCCACTGCAGCAGATGGCCGCCGAGACCAGCAAGCAAAAGCAGGACTGGGCCCCCCGCCTGGTCAACGTGGCGAGTCTGCTGGCCTGCGTGGTGCTGGGGCTGGGCTGGCTGGTGCTGGTGCAGTGGTTCGTGTTTTCACTCAACCCGTTTGGCGTGTTTGTGGACATGCCCGCGGTGCTGCGGGCCGGGCTGTTGCTGGTGGCCTGGGCCACCTGGATGGTGCTGACGGCGGCCAACGCGCAAATGGCCAATTCGTCGTCGCTGCACAGCTTTTACCGCGCCCGCCTGGTGCGCGCCTACCTGGCCGCGGGCAACCCGCACCGCCACATGAACGACCCCAGCAAACCGCGCAGCGACGTGACCCAGGTGGTGGAGGGCGACGACATGCACATGCACGGCTACGCGCCCGAGCACAAGGGCGGGCCCATCCACCTGGTCAACACCTGCCTGAACCAGACGCGCGACTACCGCAGCGGCCTGTACAACGCCGACCGCAAGGGTGCCGCCATCACCGCCAGCTGGCGCGGCTTCGAGGTGGGGCCGGGGGCCTTCATCGCCCAAAGGAAGGGGCAGGACGTGGGCACCCTGGGCCGCTGGGTGGCGGTGTCGGGCGCGGCGGCATCGCCGGGGGCGGGGGCCTACACCTCGCGCGGCCTGGCGCTGCTGCTGTACCTGCTGGGCGTGCGCCTGGGCCACTGGATGCGGGCGCCCGCCAAGAGCCCGGAGCTGAAGCTGGGCAGCTGGTTTGGCTGGCGCTGGTGCCCCAAGCCGATGATGCTGGTCAACGAGGCGCTGGCCACCTTCTACGGGGTGGAGCGGCCCTGGTGGTATTTGTCCGACGGCGGACACTTCGAGAACACCGGGGTGTATGCCCTGATCAAGCGCGAGCTGGACTTCATCATCCTGTCCGATGCCAGCTGCGACCCCGACTATGAGTTTGGCGACCTGGAAAACTTGGTGCGCAAGGCCCGCATCGACTTCGGGGCCGAGATCGACTTCTACAGCCACACCGAAGCCGCACGGGTGCTGACCCGCCTGTTCACCCAGGAGCGCCGCGAGGTCACCGTGCTCTCGCCCGAAGACATGCAAGACAACCACTCCTGCCGGGGCGTGCTGCTGGCGCGCATCCGCTACCGCCCCCGCACGGGCCCGGGCGGGGCCGAATTCCGGCCCGAAGGCACGCTGCTGGTGGTCAAGCCGAACATGCACGACGCGCTGGACGTGGACCTGCTGGCCCACAAGCAAAAACACCCCGGTTTCCCGCACGAAGCCACCGCCGACCAGTCGTTCGACGAAGCCCAGTGGGAGAGCTACCACCGCCTGGGCGAAGACTTTGGCCGCGCCCTGACCGAGGAATGGCTGGCGCTGCTGCCCGGCTGGCGCAGCCCGGCCCACCACGGCATGCAGGTGGCGGCGCGCCTGGGCGGGGTGAAAACCGCCGACGCCAAGCTGTCCGAGCCGCTGTGGCGGCGCGGCGTACGGGCCACGGCCATCGGCACCACGCTGGGCCTGGGGGCTTCGGGCACGCTGGTGTTGTCGCTGTGGCAGGTGCAAGACCAGCTGCAGCGCAAGAGCAGCGACCTGCAGGCCGACACCAGCCAGCTGTACGCCAAGGTGGCCGAAAGAATCGACAGCCTGGACGAGGCCTGCCCCAAGCTGCCCCAGCACATGCTGACCCAGACCGAGGACCTGCTGGGCCGCCGCAACAGTCCGGCCATCCGCCGGGTGGACGCCTCCGGCGTCGAGCGGCTGGTGGAGCAGATCACCGGCCAGTGCGGTCGGCTGGAGAACTATTTTGTGTGCAGCAGTGCCATCCAGCAGCGGGTGCAAGACCTCTGCAGCCTGATCAAGAAGCCCGACATCCGCAGCAGCGCCATGGGCTACTGGGTCAATGGTGCCAGCCCCGAAGACCAGGCCCGGGCCAGCAAAAACCTGCGCGACAGCCTGGTCCGCAAATGGGATGCGCTGGGCGCGATGGCCTTGTTCGATTTGTCGGTGGCGCCGCCCAGCGTGGGCTCGGTCTATCCGCCGCCACCGGCCGTGCAGCTACCGCCCGCCGTGGCGCCGGTGGACCCCACAGTGCCAGACACCAGGGCCCAGGCCGTCGCCCAGGCCTGCACCGGCAAGACCACGCTGTACATCCAGGTGTACGACCCCGCCTCGTTTGCGGTGGCGAATGTGCTGCGCGACACCTTGAACCAGCAGGTCAGCGCGACGGTGCAGGTAGCCCCGGTGGAGAACGTGGTGCGCAGTGCCGATCTGCGCCAGCAGCGCCGACCCGAGCCCTGGCCCAAACCCACCTTTGTGCTGCATGACCGCACCAACCCCAATGCCCCGCCCACACCCACCGGCAGCCAGGCCTGCGCCAAAGCCTTGTCGCAGTACCTCGGCGCGCCGTGGGTGCTTCCGGGCGCGCCCGACCAGGTGTGGATCCGCAACCTGCCCAACGCCCTGAAAGCCACACCGGGCGTGATCGAGCTCTGGCTACCCTCCGTCGCCAGCAAAAACGCCGAGCGCGGGCTGGACAACGCCAACCTCTCGCCCATGGCGGTGGCCGTGGTGGGGGAATAATTTTTTTGGGGGGGAGGGGGACGGTGCCCAGAGCAGGGACCCGAAAGCAATAAGAGGTGACGAACCTTACCCCGGCACTGGCTCCACAGTTAGGGCTGCTTGGTTCCCCACCTGACCCGGTTGGCCGCTTCACCATGCGGGAAGGTCCGTCGAGGGCTATTGTAAGCGAGGATAAGAGCCCGTTGCAGCGGCTGGGTGATCCTTGGGTCTGTGGGTTTATTCGCCTGCGCCGTGGTGTTTTTGCCAGTTTGATGGGTGGATGGGCTTGTTTTGGGTAAATGTTATCGTTAACATTGCGTTGTTTTGGCCAAACCGCTATTCCCTTTATTTACGGAGACACCCATGCCCATCCATTCCACCCCCGTCATCACCGCCCTGCGCGCTATTCCCGTGGCAGGCCGCGACAGCATGCTGCTCAACCTCAGCGGTGCGCACAGCCCATTTTTTACCCGCAATCTGCTGGTACTGACCGACAGCGCAGGCCGCACCGGCGTGGGGGAGGTGCCCGGCGGCGAAAAAATCCGCCAGACGCTGGAAGACGCTGCCGCCTTGGTGGTGGGCCAGCCCATCGGCTCGCACCAGCGCGTGCTGCAGCAGGTGCAAAAGCAGTTTGCCGACCGCGATACCGGTGGGCGCGGCCTGCAAACTTTTGATCTGCGCACCACCATCCACGCCGTCACCGCCATCGAATCCGCCTTGCTGGACTTGCTGGGCCAGCACCTGGACGTGCCGGTGGCCGCCCTGTTGGGCGAGGGCCAGCAGCGCGACGCGGTGGAGATGCTGGGCTACCTGTTCTACGTAGGCGACCGCACGAAAACCGATTTGCCGTACGCCACCGACCCCGGTGCCGACAACGACTGGTTCCGCCTGCGCCATGAGGCCGCGATGACCCCCGAGGCGATTGTGCGGCTGGCCGAAGCCGCCCGCGAGCGCTATGGCTTCAACGACTTCAAGCTCAAGGGCGGCGTGCTGCGCGGCGAGGAGGAGGTGGAGGCGATGCACGCGCTGCATGCCCGCTTCCCCGAAGCCCGCGTCACCCTGGACCCGAATGGTGGCTGGCTGTTGAAGGACGCCGTGCGCCTGATGCGCGACATGCGCGGCGTGGTGGCCTATGCCGAAGACCCGTGCGGCGCCGAAGACGGCTTCTCGGGCCGCGAGGTGATGGCCGAGTTCCGCCGTGCCACCGGTTTGCCCACGGCCACCAACATGATCGCTACCGATTGGCGGCAGTTGAGCCATGCCTTGTCTTTGCAATCGGTGGATATTCCGCTGGCCGACCCGCATTTCTGGACCATGGCGGGCTCGGTGCGGGTGGCGCAGACCTGCCGCGACTGGGGCCTGACCTGGGGCTCGCATTCCAACAACCACTTCGACGTGTCGCTGGCCATGTTTACCCACGTGGGGGCGGCGGCGCCGGGCCGCGTCACCGCCATCGACACCCACTGGATCTGGCAAGACGGCCAGCGCCTGACCAAAGAGCCGCTGCAGATCCAGGGTGGCATGGTGCAGGTGCCTCAAAAGCCCGGCCTGGGCGTGGAACTGGACATGGCCGAGGTGGAAAAAGCCCACCAGCTCTACCTGCAACACGGCCTGGGCGCGCGCGACGACGCCATGGCCATGCAGAGCCTTGTGCCGGGTTGGAAGTTCGACCCCAAGCGCCCCGCGCTGGACCGGTAACACCCATCTGTCGTCGGACAACATGGACAAAAATACGGGTTAACTAGTGTTAACCCTAATATTTAAACCCGTCAAATCGGCGATAGTTGTCGTGTCGTCAGACAACGTATGACTGCCAATCATGCGTTGACACCCGTTTCAGTCGCACCACCTGCACAAAGGAGCATCCCATGCGCGAAAATCGCTTACGCACGCTGTGGAAATCGGGGGGCGCTGCTGTGAACGGCTGGCTGGCCATTCCCAACAGCTTTTCCGCCGAGACCATGGCCCACCAGGGCTGGGATTCGCTGACCATCGACCTGCAGCACGGTATGGTGGACTACCAGGCCATGGTGCCCATGTTGCAGGCCATCTCCACCACCGACACGGTGCCGGTGGTGCGCGTGCCCTGGCTGGAGCCCGGCATTCTGATGAAGACCCTGGATGCGGGCGCCTATGGCGTGATCTGCCCCATGGTCAACACCCGCGAAGATGCGCAAAGACTCATCGCCTACACCCACTACGCGCCACGCGGCACGCGCAGCTTTGGCCCGGTGCGGGCCACGCTGTACGGCGGGGCCGACTACGCCGAGCACGCCAACGACACCATCGTCACCTTCGCCATGATCGAAACCGCCAAGGCGCTGGACAACCTGGACGACATCCTGTCGGTGGAGGGGCTGGACGCGATCTACATCGGCCCGTCGGACCTGTCGCTGGCACTGGGCTGCCGCCCGGTGTTTGACGATGTCGACCCCAAGGCCGCCGAGGCGATCGACCACATCCTGGCCCGCGCCAAGGCGCACGGCGTGGTGGCCGGTATCCACAACGGCACCACCGACGGCGCGCTGGCCCGCATCGCCAAGGGCTTCCAGTTTGTCACCGTCAGCTCGGATGCGCGGCTGATGGCCGCCGGAGCCCAGCAGGTGGTGGCCAAGATGCGCGCCCGGCCCGCACCTACCGGTGCAGGCGGATATTGAGGATTATTTTTCCAACGACGGCCCCCCAGTTTTAGCCAGAACGAACGCTGCCAGAGATACCGTGGAACCGGCTTTGCCGGGCCACTGGTATCGCCCCCTGCAAGGGGGTTGGAAGAGCGTAGCGGAGCCTGGGGGTGAGCCAATATTTCACCAAAACGGGCGCTAGCGCCCATTCCATCAGCAGGAGCAGCTATGAAATTAGGATTTATCGGTTTGGGCATCATGGGCGTACCTATGGCCTTGCACCTCGTCAATGCCGGTCACCAGGTGTTTTATTACACGCTGCACAAGGCGCACCCGGACATTGCCGCATCCAGCGCCACCGCGTGCGACAGCGGCGCTGCCGTGGCGGCCCAGGCCGACATCGTGTTCACCATGGTGCCCGACACCCCCGACGTGGAAACCGTGCTGTTTGGCGAGAACGGCATTGCCGCCGGCCTGGCCACCAGCAGCGTGATGGAAGACGGCCACAGCCGCAAGATCATCGTTGACATGAGCTCCATCTCGCCCATGGCCACCAAGGCCTTCGCGCTGAAGATCAACGCCCTGGGCGCCGACTACATCGACGCACCCGTCTCCGGGGGCGAAGTGGGTGCCAAGGCGGCCTCGCTGACCATCATGTGCGGCGGCTCGGAAGCGGCCTTTGCCACCGTGCGCCCGCTGCTGGAGCTGATGGGCAAGAACATCACCCTGGTGGGCGGCAACGGCGACGGCCAGACCACCAAGGTGGCCAACCAGATCATCGTGGCGCTCAATATTGCCGCCGTGGGCGAGGCCCTGCTGTTTGCCAGCAAAGCCGGTGCCGACCCGGCCAAGGTGCGCCAGGCGCTGATGGGCGGCTTTGCGTCCAGCCGCATTCTGGAAGTGCACGGCGACCGCATGGTCAAGCGCACATTTGACCCGGGCTTCCGCATCCGCCTGCACCAGAAGGACCTGGGCCTGGCGCTGCAGGGCGCACGCGAGCTGGGTCTGGCCCTGCCGCAAACCGCCGGTGCCGCCCAGCTGATGCAGGTCTGCGCTGCCAACGGCATGGCCGACCTGGACCACTCGGCCCTGGTCAAAGGCCTGGAACTGATGGCGGGCCACACCGTCGCCTGAACTTAAGATAGCGCCCATGTCTTCCACCGCCCCCTCCACCGACCGCACCCCGCTGCTGCGCCGCATGTTCGACGCTGCCGTGGCCGCCGCCCAGCCCGCGCTGTGCCTGCCGCCGCACCTGCCGCCGCCGCCCAAGGGCCGCACCATCGTCATCGGGGCGGGCAAAGCCTCGGCCGCCATGGCGCGGGCGCTGGAAGACCACTGGAGCGGTCCGCTGGAAGGCCTGGTCGTCACCCGCTACGGCTACGACGTGCCGTGCGAGCGCATCGAGATCGTGCAGGCCGCCCACCCGGTGCCCGATGCGGCCGGGTTGGCGGCAGCCCAGCGCATCCGCCAGCTGGTGACGGGCCTGACGGCCGATGACCTGGTGATTGCGCTGATTTCCGGCGGCGGCTCGTCGCTGCTGGTGGCCCCCGGCGAGGGCCTGACGCTGGCCGACAAGCAGGCCGTCAACACCGCGCTGCTGCACAGCGGCGCCAGTATTTCCGAAATGAACTGCGTGCGCCGCCACCTCTCCAGCCTCAAGGGCGGGCGGCTGGCGGCCGTGTGCCACCCGGCGCAGGTGCTGACGTTGCTGATCTCCGACGTGCCGGGCGACGACCCCATCGACATTGCCTCCGGCCCCACCGTGGCCGACCCCACTACCTGCGCCGACGCGCTGGCCATCGTGGACCGCTACCGCATTGCGGTGCCACCCGCCGTGCGCAGCCTGCTGGAAAGCGGTGCCGGTGAGACGGTCAAGCCCGGCGATCCGCGCCTGGTAGGCATCCAGACCCGCATGATCACCGCGCCGCAAATCGCCCTGGAAGCCGCCGCCCAGGTGGCCCGCGATGCCGGCATCACCCCGTACATCCTGGGCGACAGCCTGGAGGGCGAAGCCCGCGACCTGGGCAAGGCCATGGCCGGTATCGCCCGCCAGGTGGCTGTGCACGGCCAGCCTTTTAAAGCACCTTGCGTGCTCTTGTCGGGCGGCGAAACCACAGTGACTTTGCGTGGCAAGGGCCGGGGAGGGCGCAACGTCGAATTCTTGCTGTCGCTGGCGGTGGCGCTGAACGGCCTGCCCGGCGTGTACGCACTGGCGGGTGACACCGACGGCGTGGACGGCGCCGAAGAAATCGCCGGGGCCGTCCTCACCCCCAGCACCCTGGCCCGTGCCTGGGCGCTGGGCACCAACCCGCGCAGCAGCCTGGACAACAACGACGGGCACGGCTTCTTCCAGGCGCTGGGCGACTCGGTGGTGACCGGCCCCACGCTGACCAATGTGAACGACTTTCGGGCGATCCTGGTCGAGGGCTAGCCACGCCCCGAAAGGGGGCATTCAGCCCTTTAGAATCCCCGCATGTCTTATCTCGTGCTCGCCCGCAAGTACCGTCCGCGTAATTTCTCTGAAATGGTGGGGCAGGAGCACGTGGTGCAGGCCCTCAGCAACGCCCTGACCACCCAGCGCCTGCACCATGCCTACCTGTTCACGGGTACGCGTGGCGTGGGCAAGACCACGGTGTCGCGCATCCTGGCCAAGTCGCTCAACTGCCAAGGGCCCGACGGCACCGGCGGCATCACCGCCACCCCCTGCGGCGTGTGCAGTGCCTGTACCGATATCGACAGCGGCCGGTTTGTGGATTACACCGAGCTCGATGCCGCCTCCAACCGGGGCGTGGACGAAGTGCAGGCCCTGCTGGAGCAGGCGGTGTACAAGCCGGTGCAGGGCCGCTTCAAGGTCTTCATGATCGACGAAGTGCACATGCTCACCAACACCGCGTTCAACGCGATGCTGAAGACCCTGGAAGAGCCGCCCGAATATCTGAAGTTTGTACTGGCCACCACCGACCCGCAAAAAGTGCCGGTCACCGTGCTGTCGCGCTGCCTGCAGTTCAACCTGCGGCCCATGGCCCCCGAAACCGTGCTCTCGCACCTGACCCAGGTGCTGGCTACCGAGGGTGTGCAGGCCGACACCGGTGCGCTGCGCCTGCTGTCGCGCGCGGCCCGCGGCTCCATGCGCGATGCCTTGTCACTCACCGACCAGGCGATTGCCTTTGGCAACGGCCAACTGCAAGAGGCCACGGTGCGCCAGATGCTGGGCAGCGTGGACCGCAGCTACGTATTCCGCCTGGTCGACGCGCTGGCCCAGGGGGACGGCAAGACCGTGGTCGAAACCGCCGAAGCCCTGCGCCTGAACGGCCTGAGCGCTGCCTCCACGCTGGAAGAAATGACCAACGTGCTGCAGCGCATGGCCGTGCTCCAGGCCGTGCCCGGCATGCCGGTGGATGAGGCCGACCCCGAAGCCGCCGACACCGCCCGTTTGGCCGCCGCCATGCCTGCCGATGAAACCCAGCTGCTCTACAGCCTGTGCCTGCATGGCCGCGCCGAGCTGGGCCTGGCCCCTGACGAATACGCCGCCCTGACCATGGTGCTACTGCGCCTGCTGGCTTTCAAGCCGGGCAGCGCTGTGCGCCAGTCTGCGGAAAAAAAAACTCTGAGTGAACCACTGCGGGCACCTTTATCGCTGCCCGCGCCTGTTGCGGTGGCGGTTAAACCCGTCGAACCGCCCGCGCTACCGCCGGTCGCCGCACCCGCGCCCCCAGCTCCCGTCGTGCCAGTCGTGCAGGAATTGCCGGTGCGCGTGCAGGCCGAACCCAGTCCGCGCCTGCAAGCCCGCCCGGCCCCGGTGGCCGCACCCGTGGTGCACACCGCCGATGGGGACTACTGGCATGGCACCGTGCAGCAACTGATCGCCGCCGATGCCGTCAGCGGCCTGGTGCGCGAGCTGGCCTTGCAGTCGCAACTGCTGGCGGTGGACGGCGGCAACTGGCGGCTGCGCATCGAACGTGAATCGCTGAGCCAGCCCATGAGCCGCGAGCGCCTGCGCGTGGCCCTGGACTCCATCACCCCCAACGCCACGCTGGACATCGAAATCGGCAGCGTGGCCGACAGCCCGGCCAAGCGCAACGCCGCCGCCGCCAATGAAAAACAGCGTATCGCCGAAGAGATCATCCTGGGCGACCCGCTGGTGCAATCCCTGATGCGGGACTACGGCGCGAAAATCGTGCCCGGCTCCCTGAAACCCCTTTAACTTCAACTACTGACTTAGGAAATACCATGTTCAACAAAGGACAACTCGCCGGCCTCATGAAGCAAGCCCAGGCCATGCAGGACAACATGAAAAAAGCCCAGGACGAACTGGCTTTTGTCGAAGTCACCGGTGAGTCCGGCGCGGGCCTGGTCAAGGTGCTGATGACCTGCAAGCACGACGTCAAGCGCATCACCATCGACCCCAGCCTGCTGGCCGACGACAAAGACATGCTGGAAGACCTGGTGGCCGCCGCCTTCAACGCCGCCGTGCGCAAGGCCGAAGAAACCACCCAGGAAAAAATGGGCAAGCTCACCGCAGGCATGCCCGGCCTGCCCGGTGGCATGAAATTCCCCTTCTGATGGAATTTAAGCTTTTCAGGCCTCTAGCGCTTATGCAATCAGCGAGAGCAGCTACTGAAAATGTAGCAAGGGGCTTGGATGGCTGATTCCAGCGCCCTCAACGCCCTGATCCAGGGCCTGCGCCGCCTGCCCGGTGTGGGGGTCAAGTCGGCCCAGCGCATGGCGTTTCACCTGCTGCAGCACGACCGCGAGGGCGCCCAGCTGCTTTCCCAGGCCCTGGCGCAGGCGGCGGGCAACGTCAAGCACTGCGAGCTGTGCCACACCTTCACCGAAAACGATATCTGCGACACCTGCCAGGACGAAACCCGTGACGCGTCCAAGCTGTGCGTGGTGGAGAACCCGGCCGACCAGTCGGCCGTGGAGCGCACCGCCGCCTTCAAGGGCCTGTACTTTGTGCTGATGGGCAAGATCAGCCCGCTGGACGGGGTAGGCCCCAAGGACATCGGCCTGCAAAAGCTCATCGACCGGGCCAGCAATGGCCTGGTGCAGGAGGTGATTTTGGCCACCAACTTCACCGCCGAGGGCGAGGCCACGGCGCATGTGATCAGCGTGGCCCTGAAGGCGCGGGGTCTGCAGGTCACGCGGCTGGCGCGCGGCGTGCCGGTAGGCAGCGAGCTGGAGTACGTCGACCTGGGCACCATCGCCCACGCCTTTGTAGACCGGCGCTAGTTCGTAAGCCATCGAACACGTTTCTAACAACGTGTTACGGGCAAACCCGGACGGGGATGCCCCCAATGTGTAACAAATGAATGAGCCTTATGCTGGTGCAAACGCCACCCGCATGTCTATCCATCCCCTTCCGCGTCGGACCTTTGTCGCCGCTGCCTTGCTGGCCGCTGGCTTGCAGGCGACCGTCTCCCGCGCCCAGATCAAGCCGGAAAGAACCCGCCTGAACCTGGCGGTGGACGGGGAAGCTGCGCTCTGCCACCTGCCGCTGACGATTGCCGACCAACTGGGCTTCTTCAAGGCCGAGGGTCTGGACGTGGAAATCAACGACCTGGTGGGGGGTGCCCGCTCGCCTGTGGCGCTGCCAGGCAGCGTGTCCGACGTGTTTGCCGGGGCGTTTGAGAACACCATCCACAGCCAGGCCAAAGGCCAAATGCTCCAGTCAATTGTGCTGCAGGGCCGGGCACCGCAGATTGCCTTGGGCATTTCCACCCACAACATGCCCTACTACCAGGCGCTGGCCGATCTACGCGGCAAAAAAATCGGTGTGGCGGCCCTGGGCGCGCCGTCGCACATGGTTGCCAACGTGGTGCTGGCGCGGGCGGGTGTGAGCCCGAACGAGGTCCATTTTGTGGGTATAGGCTCATCGGGTGGGGCGCTGTGGGCCTTGCGCTCGGGCCAGATCGATGCCATTTGCAACACCGATCCGATCATGGGCATGCTGGAGCAAAAAAGCGATATCCGGATTGTGTCGGACACCCGTACGCTGAAAGGCGCCTTGCATGTGTTTGGCGGTGCCATGCCGGCCGCCTGCATCTACGCTCCGCTGGAGTTCGTGCGCAAATACCCCAACACCGTGCAGGCGCTGACCAATGCCATAGTGCACGCGCTCAAATGGCTGCAAACGGCGGGGCCCAGCGACATCGTCAAAGTCGTGCCCGAAAGCTATTTTCTGGGTGACCGCGCTGCCTACCTGGCGGCTTTCAACATGGCCCGCGAGGCGATTTCGCCCGACGGGCTGCTGCCCGAGGCCGGTCCCCAAACCGCCTTGACGGCCCTGGGCAGCTTCGATCCGCAGGTCAAGGCTGCCCGGATCGATCTGGGCAAGACCTACACCAATGACTTTGCCCGCAGGGCCAAAGAGCGCTTCAGGGCCTGAATGCAGGCTTAAGAAAATTCAGGGTCTTACGCTTATGGGATGGGCGTGAGCAGCTATAAAAATAGTAGCTTGGCACTATTTTTTGCGGGGGATTTTGACCACCTTGTCTTTGTCGGAGCGGCTGGATTTGCGGGTTTCGGTGCTGCGGGCGCTGGCCGCGACCTTGCCTTTGGGGGCCGGGGCGGCTTTTTCGGTGCTGCGCGCCGTGCCCTGCACTTTGACCTGGCCTGCACCGCGCATGGCCGCCATGCGCACGGGCAGGAACAGCACGACCTGCTGGCCGGCTTTGAAGCCCGCGTTGAGCTTGAGGTCGTTCCAGTCGGCCACATTGCTGGCACTGACACCGTAGCGCTTGGCAATGCTGGCCACGGTGTCACGTTTGCCGGCCTTGATGGCGGCTTTGCGGTTGACGATCTCGGGCGACAGGCTGAGCTGGGCGGTGTCGGCCACGTGCTCGCTCACGTCCTGCATGCTGGCCGAGCGCGGCACGATCAGGGCCGATCCGGCCTTGATCAGCATGCGCGGCGGGATGTTGTTGACGCTGCGCAGGTCGTATTCGCTCATGCCCACTTGCTGGGCGGCGGTGCTCACGCTCATGGTGCTGGGCACGGTCCAGGCCGTCCAGCTGGCGTACTGGCCCTGGTTGTAGGCGTCGAAGTTTCGGGTGAAGACGGTGGCGTTGTCCCAGGGCAGCAGAATTTGCGGGGTACCGGCGGCCAGAATCACGTTGCGGTGGGCCGAGGGGTTGAGGGCCTTGAAGTCGTCTAGCTTCACATTGGCCAGCTTGGCCGCCAGCGCCACGTCGATGTCGCGGGAGATGTCCACGCTCTGGAAGTAGGGGTGGTTCTCGATCAGCGGCAGTTCGGTGCGGAACATGTCGGGGTTGGCGATGATGTTCTTTACCGCTTGCAGCTTGGGCACGTACAGCCGGGTTTCGGCAGGCATGTTCAGCTCGGAGTAGCTGATGCCCAGGCCCAGTTTCTGGTTGCGGGCAATCGCGCGGCTGACGCTGCCTTCGCCCCAGTTGTAGGCCGCCAGGGCCAGCTGCCAGTCGCCAAACATGCCGTACAGCTTTTGCAGGTAGTCCAGGGCGGCGCGGGTGGAAGCCAGCACATCGCGCCGGTCATCGCGGAAGATGTTTTGCTTGAGTTCGAAGTAGTTGCCGGTAGCGGGCATGAATTGCCACATGCCGGCGGCCTTGGCGCTGGACACGGCCTGCGGGTTGAAGGCGCTCTCGATGTAGGGCAGCAGGGCCAGCTCGGTGGGCATGCCGCGGCGTTCCAGCTCTTCCACCACATGGAACAGGTACTTGCTGGAGCGCTCGGTCATGCGCTGGATGTAGTCTGGGCGGGTGGCGTACCACTGCTCGCGGTCCACCACCAGGTCGCTTTCCAGATTGGGCATGCCAAAGCCACGGCGGATGCGCTCCCACAGGTCGGCCGGGGCCTTGAGTTGGGCGACACCGCGCGAGGCTGCATCGGCGGCGGTGATGGGCTGCAGCGTACCGCGGGGGTACACGGCGGTGTGGGGCGGTACCGGGCCTTGCATGCCTGCCGTCTGGGGCGAGGCAGGCGGCACCGTGGTGCTGGCGGCACCATCGGTCTTGTTGGCAACGGTGGCGCAGCCTGTCAGCCATAGCAGCAGAGACAGACCGGCGAGGGGGATGAATTTCATGAAAACTGGTTTTTCCAGGTGCGAAGTGCGCCCAATACGCTGGCTTCGTCGAAGGTGGAGGCATCGAACGCCTGCGCGGCCCGTTGGACCGTCGCACAGCGGGTGCGCAAAAAAGGGTTGATTTCAAGTTCCAGCGCGATGCTGGAGGGCAGTGTGGGCACATCTGCCGCACGCTTGGCAATGCACTCGCTTTGGTATTGAGCCAGTGCGGCGTTGTCTGGTTCCACAACACGCGCAAATTTCAGGTTACCCAATGTGTATTCGTGGGTGCAGCATACCCGGGAGTTGCCGGGCAGGGCGGCCAAGGTGGACAAAGAGGCCAGCATTTGCGCTGCCGTGCCCTCGAAAAGCCGCCCGCACCCGCCCGAGAACAGCGTGTCGCCGCAAAACAGCAGGGGCGCGCCGTCCCACTCGGGGGCAAAGTAGGCAATGTGCCCGGCCGTGTGGCCCGGCACGTCGATGACATCGAAGGCGATGCCCAGGGCCTGGATGCGGTCGCCCTGGCGCAGCTTGTGCAGCGGGGCGGGGATGTTTTCACGGGCTGGACCGTAGACGGTGGCGCCGGTGGCATCGCGCAGGGCATCCACGCCGCCCACATGGTCGGCATGGTGGTGCGTGACTAGAATGGTCTCCAACTGCAGGCCATGCTGCTGCAGCGCGTGAAATACGGGCTGTGCGTCGCCCGGGTCCACCACCAGCGCACGCTGTCCATCGTGCACCATCCAGATGTAGTTATCGGCAAAAGCAGGCAGGGCAAGCAAGTTCATGGGCAGTGAAATTATAAGTTTGCACGAGTGGTTGGCGACCCCGCCGGGCCGGTATCTGCTGGACTGGGAGCGGGGGCGTTTCGACGAGGCGGTCGCCGATGTGTTTGGCTACCATGCGCTCCAGCTCGGGCTGCCAGAGTTGCCAGGGCTGCAGAATAACCGCATACCGCACCGTTGGCTTGCCACCGATGCCCCCATAGCGCCTTTGGCGACAGATTCCAATCCGGTTGCACCCACCCTGGCGTGTGACTTTGCGGCCTTGCCGTTTTCGGAAAACAGCCTCGATCTGCTATTGCTGCCCCATACGCTGGAGCTCAGCCCCGACCCGCACGCCACCCTGCGCGAGGTGGAGCGGGTGCTGGTACCCGAGGGCCGGGTGGTGATTGCGGGCCTGAACCCCATGAGCCTGTGGGGCCTGCGCCAAAGCCGCACCCGGCTGCTGTACCGCTTGGGCCTGGGCGAAAACTACCTGCCCGAGGTGGGCGAATCGATTGGCTACTGGCGTTTGCGCGACTGGCTGCGCCTGCTGAGCTTCGAGGTGGAGTCGGTGCAGTTTGGCTGCTACCGGCCTGCAACCCGCAGCGCCGCCTGGCTGGAGCGCATGCGCTGGATGGACCCGGCGGGCGAGCGCTATTGGCCGATTTTCGGCTCGGTCTACTTTGTGGTGGCCGTCAAAAGGGTGCGCGGCATGCGCTTGCTGGGCCCGCGCTGGAAGGTGTCCAAGGCTTTGGCCAATGCGCCGGTGCCGATCGCCAATAAGGGTAACCACGGTAACGGTTAGAGCATCTGGTAAAAACGACCATTCGCAAGTTGACTTAGAAAGCTGTATTTGAACCACGTAGATATGTATACCGACGGTGCCTGCAAAGGCAATCCTGGCCCGGGCGGCTGGGGCGTTTTGCTCACCTGGGGCGGCACCGAGAAAGAACTGTTTGGCGGCGAACGCGAAACCACCAACAACCGCATGGAAATGATGGCCGTGATCGAGGGCCTGAGCGCCTTGAAGCAGCCCTGCAGCATCACCCTGTACATCGACAGCCAGTACGTGCTCAAGGGCATGACCGAATGGCTCAAGGGCTGGAAGGCCCGCGGCTGGCTGACAGCCTCCAAGGAGCCCGTCAAGAACGTTGACCTGTGGCAGCGCCTGGACGCGCTGGTCAACACCGCCGGGCACAAGATCGACTGGCGCTGGGTCAAGGGCCATGCCGGCCACCCCGGCAACGAGCGCGCCGATGCCCTGGCCAACCGCGGCGTGGATGTCGCCCTGGGCAAACGGTAATTCAAGGCATGGCGGCCCCCAGTTTCCTTTGGCACGACTATGAAACCTTCGGCGCCAACGCCCGCAGGGACCGCCCGGCCCAGTTTGCCGCCATCCGCACCGATGCCGATCTGAACGAGATCGGGGCGTCGATGATGCTGTACTGCCAGCCCGCGCCCGACTTTCTGCCCGACCCGCAGTCCTGCCTGATTACCGGCATCACCCCGCAGATCTGCCTGCAGCGCGGCGTGCCCGAGGCCGCGTTTGCCCACGCCATCGAGCAGGCCTTCAGCCAGCCCGGCACCATCGGCGTGGGCTACAACACCATCCGCTTTGACGACGAGATCACCCGCCACCTGTTCTGGCGCAACCTGATCGACCCGTACGCCCGCGAATGGCAAAACGACTGTGGCCGCTGGGATTTGCTGGACGTGGTGCGCACCGCCTACGCCCTGCGCCCCGACGGCATCGAATGGCCGACCAAGCCCGACGGCAATCCCAGCTTTCGCCTGGAAGACCTCAGCCGCGCCAACGGCCTGCTGCACGAGGCCGCGCACGATGCCCTGTCCGACGTGCGCGCCACCATCGCCCTGGCGCGCCTGGTCCGCACGGCCCAGCCGCGCCTGTTCGACTTTTGCCTGGGCTTGCACAAAAAAGACCGCGTCGCCGCTGAATTGGGCCTGCCTACCACGCTGCAGACGGCCAAGCCGTTTTTGCACATCTCTGGCATGTTTCCCGCCAAACAAGGCTGCCTGGCGCTGATGTGGCCGCTGGCCATGCATCCGCACCACAAGAACGAGCTGATCGCCTGGGACCTGGCCTACAGCCCGGCCGAGCTGGGCCAGATGGATGCCGATGCCATCCGCCAGCGCCTGTTCAGCAAGGCCGAGGATTTGCCCGAGGGCGTGGCCCGGCTGCCCATCAAGACCATCCACCTGAACAAGTCGCCCATGGTGGTGTCCAACCTGAAAACCCTCTCGCCCGCGCTGGCCGAGCGCTGGGGCCTGGTGGGCGACACGCTGCGCGCCCATGCGGCCCAGGTGCGCGCACTGCCCGACATGAGCGCCATCTGGCCCGAGGTGTTCAACCGCCCGGCAGAGGCCCCCCGGGACGTGGACGAAGACCTGTACGGCGGCTTCGTGGGAGACGATGACCGCCGCCGCCTGAACGAGCTGCGTGCCCTGTCGCCCGAAAAGCTGGCCGAGGCCCGCACCCACTTCGACGACGAGCGCCTGGCCGAGTTGCTGTTCCGCTACCGCGCCCGTAATTTCCCCGTGACCCTCAGCGCGGAGGACACGGCCCGCTGGGAAGCCCACCGCGCCGCGCGCCTGTTTGACGGCGAGGGTGGTGCCCGCACCATCGAAGGCCTGTTTGCCGAGATCGACGCTTTGTCCGAAACCGCCGACGAGCGCGGTGAAGAGATTCTGGGTGCCCTGTACGATTACGCCGAAGCCATTGCCCCCGACCGCGACTGACCACCCGGTCACACCCCCCACCACGAAAGACCGCACCCATGGCCCGAAGTCTCAGCAGTCTGTGGTTGAAAAGCCTGACCCGCATCGCCAAATCCCAGCAGAACAAGCTGGTGCACAGCTTGACGGCAGCCACCAAAAAAGCCACCAAGGCCGCAGTGAAAAAGGCGCTTGCGCCACCAAAACCCCCGGCCAAACCTGCGCCCAAGCCGGCCGCCCGGCCCGCGGCCAAGGCCGCTCCTCAGCCCAGAACCAAGCCCGCTGCCAAACCTGCCGCCAAATCCGCGCCACCCGCGGCCCTGCCCGGCAGCTGGACCCGCTCGTTCTTCGCTGCGCCCAACGGCCAGCGCATGACCTACTGGCTGTACCTGCCGCTGCGCGACAAGGCGCAGGCCCACAAGCCCTTGCCGTTGGTCGTCATGCTGCACGGTTGCACCCAGACCGCCCCCGAGTTTGCCCAAGGCAGCCGCATGAACGCCCTGGCCCAGCGCAAGGGTTTCGCCGTGCTGTACCCGCAGCAACTGCTGACCATCGATGCCCACCGCTGCTGGCAGTGGTACCAGCGCGCCACGCAAAACGGTGGCGGCGAGGCGGGCCTGGTGGCGGGCATGGTCACCCAGGTGGTGGCCAAGCTTGGGCTGGACGCGAGCCGGGTGTACCTGGCCGGAATCTCCGCCGGTGCGGCGTTGGCCCAGATCATTGCTTTGCGCTACCCGTTTCGCATTGCCGCGGTGGGCCTGCATTCCTGCCCGGTGTTTGGCACGGCCGATAGCCGCATGAGCGCCTTTGGTGCCATGCAAACCGGTGGCGGCACCCATGTGGCACAGGCGGTGCAGGCCACGGTAGAGGGGGGCGGCTTCCCGCGCATGCCCGCCATCATCTTGCATGGCGAGTCCGACAAAGTGGTGCGCATCGTCAACCAGCACCAAGTGGCGCAGCAGTTTCTAAGGGTCAATGGCATCGCCAACCTGGTGCCGGTGACCGTCCATACCCCCGCGCGGCCCAAGGGCCGCAGCCCGCGCCACGCCTTCCAGACGCAGGACTACCGGGTGGGCCGCAAGCCCATCGTGTCGGTCTACCGCATCGCCGGGCTGGAGCATGCCTGGAGCGGCGGCGATGGCGCCCTGCGCTTCAACAACAGTGTAGGGCCGGATGCTAGCGCCTTGCTGTGGGCGTTTTTTAGCAAGCACCGGCGGCTGCGCACGCTGAAGTAGTTTGCTATTTTTTCGATAGCTGCTTGTGCCGATTGGATAAGCACGGGCGGCCTCAATGGCTCACCACCCCAGCGTGTCGAACAGCGCCGGTACGCCCGCCAGCGTGGGCAGCGTGGCATCTGGCGTGTAGTCGGGCAGCGGGCTGCGCCGGCCCCGGTCTATCCATACACACCTGAAGCCCATGTCGCGCGCAGCGGCGTGGTCCAGGTGCGGGCTGGCGCAAATGTGCACCACGTCCTCCTTGGCCACCTGCAACTGGGTGTGCGCGTAGTCGAACAACTGGCGCGACGGCTTGTAGGCCCCGCCTTGCTGGGCGGTGATGACCCGGTCGATGGTGCCGCCCAACTGGGCCACGTTGCCCGCGATGATGCCGTCGTCGGTGTTGGAAATGATGCACAGCCTGAAGCCGCGCGCCTTGAGCTGCTGCAGTGCGGCCACCACCTCGGGAAACGGCGGCATCTGGCCGATGCGCTCGGTGAGGCGGTTGGCATCTTCTGCATCGCCGCGCAGGCCCAGCTCGGCCAGCGCCAGCTGCAGCGCAGTCCCCGATACCTCGCGGAAAGACCGGTGCGGCGGGGTTTGCTCCAGCGCGTGCTCGTGCCGGTCGTGCAGGGCGATCAGCCTGGCGGCATCGATCTGCGGGGCATTTTTGCGCTGCAGGATCTCGGCAAACACGGCTTGCAGGCCCTCGTCCCACTGGATCAAGGTGCCGTAGCAGTCAAAGGTCAGCCACTGGGGCCGGGGCGTGTGGAGCAGGGTCATGGTCGGTGGTGGTGGTGGCTATGGAAGCCCGCACTGTGCGGCAGCCCGCGGATATTTGCAAATTGATTTAATATAGATTTTTAAGTTGATTTACCACTGACAAACCCATGCTCGATCTGGATCTGCTCCAAACCCTGGTCTGCGTGGTGGACGAGCGCAGCTTTACCCGTGCCGCCGAGCGCGTGCACCGCACGCAGTCCACCGTCAGCCAGCAGATTCTGCGGCTGGAAGCCAGCGTGGGCCACCCCTTGCTGCTGCGCGACCGCACCGGCAAGAACGTCACCCCCACCGAGCGCGGCGAGCTGCTGGCTGCGTACGCCCGCCGCCTGCTGGCCATCGCCCAGGAGGCCGAAGACGCGCTGGCCAGCCCGGCGGCGCTGGCCCCGGTGCGCATCGGGCTGCCCGAAGACTTTGACGCCCGCCGCATCACGGCCATCCTGTCCAGTTTTCTGGCCATTGCGCCGGATGTGCGGCTGGAGACCCGCAGCGGCCTGAGCTGCGATTTGCAGCACAGCCTGGATAGCGGCGGCCTGGACCTGGCTTTGCTGCGGCGCGAGCCGGGCAGCGGGCCGTGCATTGCGTCCTGGCCCGAGCCGCTGGTGTGGGTGGGTGGGCCACAGGCCTTGCCAACGGATGCGGTGGTGCCGCTGGCGCTGTTTCCGCACGGCTGCATCTACCGGCTGCGGGCCCTGCGCGCGCTGGAGACGGCGGGCAGGCGCTGGCGCATCGTCTTCGGCAGCCACAGCCTGGCCGGCATCCAGGCGGCAGTGGCCTCCGGCCTGGCGGTCAGCGTCTTGCCCACCAACGCCATGGTTGCCGGGCACCGGGTGCTGGGCCCGTCCGAGGGCTACCCCGAGGTGCCCGGCAGCGAGCTGGCCCTGGTGGCCGCCGCGCTGCCCCTGGGCGCCGCCCAGCGCAGTCTGGCCGACCATCTCAGTGCCGCACTGCAAGCGGGTGGGGTTGGATAGGTTCTGGGTATGTTCTAAAATTTTTGCTATTTAAAAAATAGCTGCTTGCGCTGGAGGGATAAGCGCAAGGGCTGGATTTCTTGTAAATCGCCAACTACGGGAAACTCCTAACAAAGTTGACCGTAACCCGTCAGTAACTTGTAAAAAACCCCGCCCATAATCCAGCCAACAAAATAAACCTGCCACCGGATTTCGGCGCGCAGGCAACGGAGGCCGAGTATGCGCAGCACACACCCTTACCAGCAGGGCCTGGACAAGAATTCCGCCAATTTTGTGGCGCTGTCGCCGCTGAGCTACATCGAGCGTTCGGCCCATGTCTATCCCGAGCGGCTGGCGGTGGTCTACGGCGAGCGTCGCCAAACCTGGGCCACCACCTACACCCGCTGCCGCCAACTGGCCAGCGCATTGCAAGCCCGAGGCATCGGCCCAGGCGACACCGTGGCGGTGATGCTGCCCAATGTGCCCGCCATGCTGGAGGCGCATTTCGGCGTACCCATGGCCGGTGCAGTGCTCAACACCCTGAACACCCGGCTCGATGCCGAAGCCATCGCCTTCATGCTGCAGCACGGCGAGGCCACGGTGCTGCTGACCGACCGCGAATTTGCCACCGTTGTGGAGAAGGCGCTGGCGATTCTGGGCGACAAGCGGCCTTTCGTGGTCGAGGTCGAAGACGACCTGGCCCCGCCCGGCAAGGCGCTGGGCGACGTGGACTACGAAACCTTCATCGCCCAGGGCGACCCGCAGTTCGCCTGGCAACTGCCCGCCGACGAGTGGGACGCGATTGCGCTGAACTACACCTCCGGCACCACCGGCAACCCCAAGGGCGTGGTCACCCACCACCGCGGCGCGTATTTGAACGCGGCCAACAACGTGCTGTCGTGGCAGTTGCCGCACCACGCGGTGTACCTGTGGACGCTGCCCATGTTCCATTGCAACGGCTGGTGCTTTCCTTGGACCATGGCCCTGGTGGCGGGCACCAGCGTGTGCTTGCGCCGAGTGGACCCGGCGGTCATCTTCCCGCTGATCCGCGAGCACCACATCAGCCACCTGTGCGGCGCGCCCATCGTCTACAGCATGCTGGTGCATGCACCTGCCGCCCTGCGTGAGGGCATCGACCACATTGTGCAGGGCCTGATTGCCGGGGCCGCGCCGCCCGCCGCCGTGATCGAAGGCTGCGAAAGCATCGGGATCCGCATCACCCACGTCTACGGCCTCACCGAGGTCTACGGCCCGGCTGCCGTTTGTGCCCAGCAAGATGCCTGGACCGGCCTGCCCCCTGAGGAGCGCGCCCGGCTCAACGCCCGCCAGGGCGTGGCCTACCCGCTGCAGCAGTCCATGGCCGTGCTGGACCCGGAGACACTGCAGCCCGTGCCCGCCGACGGCGTGACCATGGGCGAGATTTTCTTCCGCGGCAACATCGTCATGAAGGGATACCTGAAGAACCCCGCGGCCACCGCCGAGGCGTTTGCCGGCGGCTGGTTCCACACCGGCGACCTCGCGGTGATGCACCCCGACGGCTACGCCCAGATCAAGGACCGCAGCAAGGACATCATCATCTCGGGCGGTGAAAACATCTCCAGCATCGAGGTGGAAGACGTGCTGCACCGCCACCCGGCCGTGATGCTGGCGGCAGTGGTGGCCCAGCAGGACGAAAAATGGGGTGAGGTGCCCTGCGCGTTTGTCGAGCTCAAACCCGATTCCCAGACCACCGAGGAAGACATCATCGTGTTTTGCCGCACGCTGCTGGCGCGCTTCAAGGTGCCCAAACGGGTGGTGTTCGGGCCTTTGCCCAAGACATCGACCGGCAAAATCCAGAAATTCGTACTCCGCGCGCAGACCCCCGGCGCAAAAAACTAGGAACCGAATGGCGAACGACACCATCTTGCAAACCCAAGGCCTGACCAAGGAGTTTCTCGGCTTTGCTGCCGTCTCCAAGGTCGATCTGAAGGTCCGGCGCGGCAGCATCCACGCGCTCATCGGCCCCAACGGCGCGGGCAAAACCACCGTCTTTAACCTGCTGACCAAGTTCATCCAGCCCACCCAGGGGCAAATCCAGTTCAACGGCGTTGATATCACCCGCGAAACACCCATCCAGGTGGCGCGCAGGGGCATGGTGCGTTCGTTCCAGATTTCGGCCACCTTTGGCCACCTCACGGCGCTGGAAAACGTGCGCGTGGCCCTGCAGCGCAAGCGCGGCGATTCGTTCAACTTCTGGTCGTCGGTGCGGCGGCTGGATGCCCTCAATGGCCGTGCCATGGCCCTGCTGGAGGAGGTGGATTTGCAAAGCTTCGCCAACACCGTGGCGGTGGAAATGCCCTATGGCCGCAAGCGCGCCCTGGAGATCGCCACCACGCTGGCGCTGGAGCCCGAGCTGATGCTGCTGGACGAACCCACCCAGGGCATGGGCCACGAGGACGTGGGCCGGGTGGTGGAGCTGATCCGCAAGGTGTCGAAGAACCGCACCATCTTGATGGTCGAACACAACCTGTCGGTGGTGGAGTCGCTGTGCGACACCATCACCGTGTTGCAGCGCGGCAGCGTTCTGGCCGAGGGCAATTACGCCACCGTGTCCAAAGACCCGCGCGTGCTGGAAGCCTATGTGGGGGTGGAAGCATGAGCGACGTGAATACCGGAAAAGAAGTTCTACGTCTCAAGGGCCTGCACGCCTACTACGGCGAGTCGCACATCCTGCACGGCCTGGACCTGCATGTGAATGCGGGCGAGCTGGTCACGCTGCTGGGCCGCAACGGCGCGGGCCGCTCCACCACACTCAAGGCCATTTTGGGCCTGGTGGGCAAGCGCACCGGCTCCATCCAGTTCAACGGCCAGGAGATCACCGGTCTGGCGCCGCACCGTATCGCCCGCCTGGGCGTGGGCTTTTGCCCGGAAGAGCGCGGCATCTTTGCCGGTCTGTCCACCGAGGAGAACCTGCTGCTGCCACCCATCGTGGCGCCCGGCGGCATGACGCTGGACGAGATCTACACCGTGTTTCCCAACCTGCTGGAGCGGCGCAACAGCCCCGGCACCCGTTTGTCGGGCGGCGAGCAGCAGATGCTGGCCATGGCGCGCATCTTGCGCACCGGTGCCAAAACCCTGCTGCTCGACGAAATCACCGAAGGCCTGGCCCCGGTGATTGTCAAAAAGCTGGGCGAGGTGATCCGCCTGCTCAAGTCCCGTGGCTACACCATCGTGCTGGTGGAGCAAAACTTCCGCTTTGCCGCCCCGTTGGCGGACCGGCATTACGTGCTGGAGCATGGCCAGGTGGCCATGGTGGTGCACAAGGATGAGCTGGCAGCCAAGACCAGCGAGATGCAAGCATTGCTCGGTGTTTAGACGGGCATTCACAGCCGTTGGGGTGTGATTCCATTTTTCAATGTAGACCAGAGGAGACTAACCATGCAATTCAAACTAAAACCCCTTGCCCAGGCTGTTGGCTTATCGATGTTTTTGGCCACCGCCGCCCAGGCGCAGGTGTCGGATGGCGTGGTCAAGATCGGCGTGCTGACCGACCTGTCGGGCACCTATTCCGACCTGGCCGGACCCGGCACCGTGATCGCCACCAAGATGGCCATCGACGACTTCGTGGCCGCCGAAAAGCCTACCTTCAAGGTGGAAATGGTCTCCGCCGACCACCAGAACAAGGGCGACATCTCCAGCAACAAGGCGCGTGAATGGATCGAGCGTGACAAGGTCGACGTGATCACCGAAATGGTCACCTCGTCCACCGCGCTGGCGGTGCAAAAGATCGCCAAGGAAAAGAACCGCATCGCCATCATCAACGGTGCAGGCTCCACCGCCATCACCAACGAAGCCTGCAACGACGTCACCGTGCACTGGACCTACGACACCTATGCCGTGGCCAATGGCACCGGCAAGGCCGTCACCAAGGCTGGCGGCAAGAAGTGGTTCTTTCTGACGGCCGACTACGCCTTCGGCCAGGCGCTGGAAAAAGACGCCGCCGATGTGGTCAAGGCCAACGGCGGCGAAGTGGTGGGCAGCGTGCGCCACCCGTTCCCCACCTCGGACTTTTCGTCCTTTCTGCTGAAGGCGCAGTCCTCGGGCGCGCAGATCATCGGCCTGGCCAATGCGGGCGGCGACACCGTCAACTCGATCAAGCAGGCGTCCGAGTTTGGCATCACCCCCAAGCAGCAATTGGCCGGTTTGCTGATGTTCATCACCGACATCCACGCCCTGGGCCTCAAAACCACCCAAGGCATGTACCTCACCGAAGGCTTCTACTGGGACCTGAACGAGGAAACCCGGGCCTGGTCCAAGCGCTTCTTCGCACTGCATAAACGCATGCCCACCATGGTGCAGGCCGGCCAGTACTCGTCCACCATGCACTACCTGAAGGCGGTCAAGGCCATCAACAGCGACGACACCGCCAAGGTGATGGCGCAGATGAAGAAGATGCCGGTCAACGACTTCTTTGCCAAGAACGGCACGATCCGCGACGATGGCCGCATGGTCCACGACATGTACCTGCTGCAGGTCAAGACCCCGGCCGAATCGAAGACACCATGGGATTACTACAAGGTGAAGGCCGTGATTCCTGCGGCCGAGGCCTTCCAGCCGCTGTCGGCGTCGCGTTGCCCGCTGATCAAGAAGTAAGTTGATTCCCCCGGGGCCCTTGCGGCCCCGGATCTTTTCGCGCTACATGGGGAAACACCCGTTATGGAAATCTTCGGCATACCGTCACCCGCGTTTTTCGGCCAGCTGCTGCTGGGGCTGATCAACGGCTCGTTTTATGCCATCCTGAGCTTGGGCCTGGCCATCATTTTTGGCCTGCTCAACATCATCAATTTTGCCCACGGTGCGCAGTACATGGTGGGCGCGTTCGTGGCCTGGATGGCGCTGACCTGGCTGGGCATTGGCTACTGGTGGTCGCTGATCCTGTCGCCGCTGGCGGTGGGGGCGGTGGCGGTGGTCATCGAGCGCACCATGCTGCGCCACCTCTACAAGCTGGACCACCTGTACGGCCTGCTGCTGACCTTTGGCCTGGCGCTGGTGGCCGAGGGCGTGTTCAAAAATTACTTCGGCGTGTCCGGCTCGTCCTACGAGGTACCCGAGCTGCTGCAAGGCGGCATCAACCTGGGCTTCATGTACCTGCCGATCTACCGGGCCTGGGTGGTGGTGGCCGCCATGGCCGTGTGCTTCAGCGCCTGGTACGCCATCGAGCGCACCAGCCTGGGTGCCACTCTGCGTGCCGCCACCCAGCGGCCCGACCTGGTGCAGGCCCTGGGCATCAATGTGCCAGTGCTGCTCACGGCCACCTACGCCGTGGGGGCCGCGCTGGCGGCCTTTGCCGGGGTGCTGGCCGCGCCCATCATGCAGGTGAACCCGGTGATGGGCTCCAACCTGATCATCGTGGTGTTTGCGGTCGTGGTGATTGGTGGCATGGGCTCCATCCTGGGCTCCATCCTCACCGGGCTGGGCCTGGGCGTGGTGGAGGGGCTGACCAAGGTGTTCTACCCCGAGGCTTCGGCGGTGGTGATTTTTGTGGTGATGGTGCTGGTGCTGCTGGTCAAGCCCGCAGGCCTGTTCGGCAAACAAGCTTAACGTGAAACAACTTTCATGGCTCGGAGTGCTCTGCATCCGAGTCCATGAAAGTTACAAGCAGGAATTGAACGTAATGAACGCTATGACTGAACGCCAACGCACCCTGTGGATGTTTGGAGGCCTGATCGTGGTGGGCTGCATCGCACCCTTCGTGCTGTACCCCACGTTTTTGATGAAGGTGCTGTGCTTCGCGCTGTTTGCCTGCGCCTTCAACCTGCTGCTGGGCTTTGCCGGGCTGCTGTCGTTTGGGCATGCCGCTTTCTTTGGCGGCTCGGCCTACATCACCGGCTACCTGTGCCGCGACCTGGGCCTGTCGCCCGAGCTGGGCCTGCTGGCCGGGGCGGCGTTTGGCGGCGTGCTGGGGGCCTTGTTTGGCATGCTGGCGATCCGCCGCGAGGGCATCTACTTCGCCATGATCACCCTGGGCCTGGCCCAGCTGGTGTACTTTGTGGCGGTGCAGATGCCATTTACCGGTGGTGAAGACGGCATGCAGGGCATTCCGCGCGGCAAGCTGTTTGGCCTGGTGGACATGTCGGACAACATCGCCATGTACTTCTTTGTGTTTGCGGTGTTCATGGGCGGCTTCTGGCTGATCCACCGCACCATCCATTCGCCGTTCGGCCAGATCCTCAAGGCCATCCGCGACAACGAGCCGCGCGCCACCTCGCTGGGCTACGACGTGGCCCGCTTCAAGCTGCTGGCGTTCGTGATCTCGGCCTCGCTGGCCGGTCTGGCGGGTTCGATGAAGTCGCTGGTGTTCCAGTTGGCCTCGCTGGCCGACGTGCACTGGCACACCTCGGGCCAGGTGGTGCTGATGACGCTGCTCGGCGGCCTGGGCACCATCCTCGGCCCGGTGGCCGGTGCCATCACCATCGTCAGCCTGGAAGACCTGCTGGCCGACAAGGTGGGCTCCTGGGTCACGGTGATCATGGGCGCCATCTTTGTGATCTGCGTGCTGCTGTTCCGCCGTGGCGTGGTGGGCGAGATTGGGGCCTTGTTTGGCAAGAAGCCGGCAGCGGGTCCGGCCGGGCATTGAAGGCGGTTGCTCCTGTTTTTGATGTCAAAAACAGGAGCTTGTCACGCTGATGGAATAAGCGGTAGAGCCTTATTCCATCGTTGAAAAATAGGCCCTTATTCCAATAATTCGGGCTCGGCTTCCACCAGCCCTGCGTACAGGCTCTCAAACGCATGCAGCGCCCCCTCGGGCTTGCCGATCTGGCTGTGGGTGTGGCGGGCGGTGGCTTCGTCGATGGGCTGCGGCGTGCCGGCGGCCTCGGCCAGCAGCTGGGTGTGGCAGGCGTTGTCTAGCGCGATGTACCACCAGGCGGCGGCCTCCACCGTAGGCCCGGCGCTCAGGATGCCGTGGTTCTTCAAAATCGCGCCTTTGCGGTCGCCCAGAGCGCGGGCAATGCGCAGCCCCTCGCTCTCATCCACCACCATGCCGGTGAAGTCGTCAAACAGCGCCACGTCGCCGTGGAACACGCAGGCGTCTTGCGTCAGCGTGTCCAGCGGGCGGCCCAGGGTAGACCAGGCCTTGCCATAGGTGGAATGGGTGTGGGCGGCGGCAATGACGTTCGGGTTGTGCTCGTGGATGGCGGCGTGGATGGCAAACGCGGCCTTGTTCAGGGGCCGGTCGCCAATGACTGTTTCGCCCCGGCTGTTGACCAGCAACAGGTCCGACACCTTGATGCGCGAGAAGTGCACGCCCAGCGGGTTCACCCAAAAGTGGTCGGTCAGCTCCGGGTCGCGGGCGGTGATGTGCCCGGCCAGGCCCTGGGCAAAGCCGAAGCGGGCAAACAGCCGGAACGCTCCGGCCAGGCGCTCCTGCCGGTGGCGGCGCTCGGCGGCGATGCTGGTGCGCGGCGGGATGGGGTCGAACCAGAACTTTTGCTCCGGGTGTGGATTCAACTGCAATGCGTTGCGGTCCATGGATAAAACGGCGCTCATGGGGGTCTTTCAAGAGGTAAGCAAAGGATTAAAACGGCGGTCCCACAGCGGGCGCACCTGGGCCGGGCCGTCCAGCACGCCCAGCTTCACAAAGGTGTCGGCCACGTCCTGGTGGCTGCGCAGCACGCTCTCATCCACCGCGGCCAGGCTGTAGTCGCCGCTGCGGCGGTTGAACAGCTCCACCAGGTCGCCCACCGGCACCCGGGTTTCGGCGGACTGGGCCTGGGCATAGGCCAGGTAGTGGCTGTTGCTCCAGGCAAACGCGCGTTGCAGGCGCTGCAGCAGGTCGCCGATGGCGGCAGCACGCGGCGTGTCGTCCAGGGTGCGCGGGTTGGCGTAGATGGGGAAGTTGCCCGACAGGTAGCCCACCGCCGTCTTGATGGTGCGCGCGCCGTACTGGGTGCGGGCCAGCTGGCCGTTGTAGCCGTAGATGGCCCAGGCATCCAGGTCGCCGCGGGCAAAGGCCGACAGGCCGTCCGCAGGGCTCAGGCTGACCGCGTCGATATCGCCAAACGACAGCCCGGCCTCGGCCAGTTGCTTGGCTAGGTAGTAGTGCGCGGTGGTGGCGCGCACGTAGCCGATGCGCTTGCCCTTGAAGTCGGCCATGCTGCGGATGGGCGCGTCTTTGCGCGCCAGCGTGGCCTGGTTGTTCAGGTCCTCGTGGGTCACGGCGACAAAGCGCACGCTGGCCTTTTGCCGTGCCGCAAACACCGCGGGGATCTCGCTGCCCGAGCCCAGGTCCAGCGCGTCGCCGTTGATGGCCTCGATGTGCAGCACGCCGTTGTTGAACTCGCGCCAGTCGATCTTGTAGGGCGTGTCGGCCTGGCCCGAGGCCTGCAGCAAGGGCCGCCACAGGCCTTTGTAGGTGCCCACGCGCAGCGTCACGCCGCGCAGGTCCTGGGTGGTGGAGGGGGCGGCTTGGGTAGCCGCAGTGCCGAACGTGGTGGCGGTGGCCGCCGTGGCCAGCAGCCATTGGCGGCGGGTGAGGAGAGGGTTTTGCATGGCCTGCAAGGTAACCCGCAGCCTGCGAATAGCCAACGTAGAAAAGCAAGCTTGCATATCTGGAATACGTCGTTGGGGCGGGTCGGCTGTTTGGTTACCTTTGCGGCATGAACAACCCATTTCCCTCCCTTTCGCGCCGCCAATGGCTGCAACGCGCCGCCGTACTCCCCGCCGTGGGCGCACTACCTGTGTGGAGCGCAGCGCAGACACAGACCGCTCTGGTCCTGGGCGACCAGGCCGGTGGCCTGCGTGCCCTGTTCGAGGCCTCCAAGGCACTGGACGGCGCACCGTTTGCCTGGCGCTGGGCCAACTTCCAGGGCGCCGCGCCGCTGTTTGAAGCCCAGCGCAGCGGCGCGGTGGACACGGCCATGGCGGGCGATTTGCCGGTGCTGGCCGCGGCGGTGGGCAAGACGGCGATGAAGATCGTGGCCACCCGCGTCGGCAAGGCCGATTCGCTGGGCATCGTGGTGCAGGGCGACTCGCCTCTGCGCAGCGTGGCCGACCTGCGTGGCAAAACCGTGGTGGTGTCGTCGGCGCGCGGCAGCATTTCGCAGTACCAGCTCTATGGCGCATTGGAGGAGGCCGGGGTGCGGCGCGAGGAGGTGACCGTCAAGTTCGTGCTGCCCACCGACGCGTCCACCGCGTTCTCGTCCAGGCAGATCGACGCCTGGGCCATCTTTGACCCGTACTACACCATCGCGCTACAAAACGGCGGCCGCGTCCTGCGCGACGGGCGGGGCATCAATACCGCTTTGGGCTTCATCACCGCCAGCGAAGAGGCCCTGGCAGACCCCGGCAAGCGCAAAGCCATCGTGCAGTTTCTGGACCGGTTGGGCCGTGCGGGCGACTGGGCGCTGGCCCACCCCGAGGCCTATGCCCAGGCCTACACCCAGCTCACCCGGTTGCCGATCGAGGCGGCCCGCACCATCACCGCCCGCGCCGCCGTGACCGGGCGGCCGGTGAGCGAGGCCGACATCAGCGCCCTGCAAACCGTGGCCGACCGCTCGGCCCGCGACGGGATTCTGCCGGTGCGGGTGGACGTGCGCGCCATCACCGACACCCAGCTCTGGCCACGCGCGGGCTGAAGGCGCGTTGCTCCTGTTTTTGATGTCAAAAACAGGAGCTGGTCGCGCTGACGGAATAAGCGCCAGGGGCCAATTCAATGCCTGAAAAAGGCCTTTTTTTTACCGAACCAGCAGCACCGGCACATGGCAGTGCGCCAGTACCTGCGTGGCCACCGATCCCATCACCAGTTTGGCCAGGGCACCGTGCCCGTGGGAGCCCATCACCACCAGGTCGCATTTTTCGGTCTCGGCAAACTTGGCAATGGTTTCACCGGGGGGGCCCATCTTCCAGCTGGTCTTGGCGTTGATGCCGTGGCGCAGCAGGAATTCGGCCACCGGGGCCAGCACCAGTTCGGCCTCTTCGGTGGCGTAGCTGTTGACCGCCGCCTGGCCGACCACCGAGCGCACCCGGGGCGGAATGCTGGGCTGTACCGTCAGCACCAGGTACTCGCCCACGCCGCCAAACAGTTCGCTGTGCGTGGTGATGTAGTCCAGCATCTTTTGCGTGTGGTCGCTGCCGTCCACGGCGAGAAGAATTTTCATGGTGTGTCTCCGGGGTGTGTTTTGCACAGTCTATCGGCGCGCGGGCACCTGCGGGTGCGCTCAGTGAAGCCACGGCCCCCGCCTACACGCGGGCGGCATCTTGGCCTACGTGCTTGCGCTGGCGGGCCGTCTCTTTACCGCGTGCCTGCGCGCGACACCAAAAACACCCCCGGCAGAATCAAGGCCGCACCCAGCAGATGGTGCCAGCCCAGGCTTTCGCCCAGCACCCCCCAGGCCAGCAGCGCGCCGTACAGCGGGCCCAGGTACAGGGTGACGGCCACCTTGCTGGCCCCCAGAATCTTCTGCGCCCACCCGTAAATCCAGTAGGCCATGATGCCCGGCACCAGGGCCGCCGCCACGCCCAGCGTCCAGGCCTCGGTACCTAGTGGTGGATTGCCGGGCTGGGCCATTTCCCAGGCCGTGCCTGCCAGCAAAACCGGCATGGCCCCCCAGCAGATGGCGGCCAGGCGGGCGGTGGAGCCCAGCGGGCTGGGCCAGATTTTTTGCAGCAGCGCGTACAGCGCCCACGACACCATGGCGGCCACGATCCAGCCATCGCCCACCACAAACTGCACCCGGCCCAGCGCCGTCCATTCGCCTTTGACGATCACATGCAGCACGCCGGTGAGCGCAATGGCCACGCCCAGGGCCTGCGACCAGCGCATGCGCTCGTGCAGCCACAGCACCGAGCCCAGGGCAATCAGCACCGGTGACGCGGAATAGATCAGCGCAATATTCACCGCGCCCGTGGTCTGCGCGCCCACATACACCCAGGCACCGCACACCACCATGCCGCAAAAGCCCAGCGCCACGTACTGGTACCACACCGCCGCAATGCCGCGCCATTCGCGCCGCAGCTCGGCACGCGCATGCAGGCTGAGCAGCAACCCCGCCAGGCCCCAGCGGATGCAGGCCAGCGTGTAGGGCGCGATCACCCCTGGCGCCCGCCGCGCCACAAAATAATTCACCGCCCACAGCAGCGGTATCAGCCAGATGGCCGACTGGGCCAGACGGGTAGGGGCTTCAGGGCGCAAGGGAGGGGTTCACCGGGGCGGGACAAAAAAATGCTCCTGTTTTTAATATCAAAAACAGGAGCTACTCACGCTTATTAAATAAGCGCTAAGGCCTTATTTCATGGTTAAAAAAAAGGCCCTGAAAATCACATTCCCGCGTAATTGGGCCCGCCGCCGCCTTCGGGCGTAACCCAGACGATGTTTTGCGTCGGGTCCTTGATGTCGCAGGTCTTGCAGTGCACGCAGTTTTGCGCGTTGATCTGCAGGCGGTCCTGGCCGGTATCGGTTTTGACGAACTCGTAGACACCGGCGGGGCAGTAGCGGGCTTCGGGGCCGGCGTATTTGTGCAGGTTGATGTTGACCGGCACGCTGGCGTCTTTGAGCGTGAGGTGCGCGGGCTGGTTTTCGGCGTGGTTGGTGTTGCTGATGAACACGCTGCTGAGGCGGTCGAAGGTCAGCTTGCCGTCGGGCTTGGGATAGTGGATCGGCTTGCACTCGGCCGCAGGCTTGAGGTAGGCGTGGTCGGGTTTGTCGCGGCGCAGGGTCCAGGGAATGTGGCCGCGCAGGGCGAACTGCTCAATGCCATTCATCACGGTGGCGGTGACCAGGCCCTTCTTGAACCAGGCCTTGAAGTTGCGCGCCTTGTGCAGTTCGGTGTGCAGCCAGCTCTTTTCAAACGCCTCGGGGTAGGCGCTGAGCTCGTCGTGCTGGCGGCCACCCGTGACGGCGGCGTACGCGGCTTCGGCGGCCAGCATGCCGGTTTTGATGGCGGCGTGGCTGCCCTTGATGCGGCTCACGTTCAAGAAGCCCGCATCGCAGCCCACCAGCGCGCCACCAGGGAACACGGTTTTGGGCAGGCTGGACAGGCCACCGGCTGTGATGGCGCGGGCGCCGTAGCCCAGGCGCTTGGCGGGTTTCACACCGTGCTCGGCATCGCCTTCCAGGTACCAGCGCACGTTGGGGTGGGTTTTCCAGCGCTGGAACTCCTCGAAGGGGCTGAGGTAGGGGTTGGCGTAGTCCAGCCCGGTCACAAAGCCCAGCGTGACCTTGTTGCCTTCCATGTGGTACAGAAAGGCGCCGCCGTAGGTGCTGTTGTCCATGGGCCAGCCACCGGTGTGCATCACAAAGCCGGGCTGGTGGCGTTGGGGGTCGATTTCCCACACTTCCTTGATGCCCAGGCCGTAGGTTTGCGGGTCTTTGCCGTCGTCGAGCTTGAACTTGGCGATCAGCTGCTTGCCCAGGTGGCCGCGCGCGCCTTCGGCAAACACGGTGTACTTGCCATGCAGCTCCATGCCGATCTGGAAGTCGGCGGTGGGCTCGCCGTCTTTGCCGATGCCCATATTGCCGGTGGCCACGCCCTTGACCGATCCGTCGGCGTTGTAGAGCACTTCGGCGGCGGCGAAGCCGGGGAAGATTTCCACGCCCAGGGCTTCGGCCTGCTCGGCCAGCCACTTGGTGAGCGCGCCCAGGCTGATGATGTAGTTGCCGTGGTTTTGAAAGCACTGGGGCAACAGGAAGTTGGGTGTGCGAAAGGCCGATGTCTCGCCCAGGAAGACCATCGCGTCGTCGGTCACCGGCTGGTTCAGCGGTGCGCCCATGGCCTTCCAGTCGGGGAAGAGCTCGCTCAGGGCAATCGGGTCCATGATCGCGCCGCTGAGGATGTGCGCGCCGGGCTCGGAGCCTTTTTCCAGCACCACCACCGACACGTCCGTGCCTTTTTTGGCCGCCAGCTGTTTCAGGCGGATGGCGGTGGCCAATCCACCGGGGCCACCACCGACCACGACCACGTCGTATTCCATCGCTTCACGGGGACCAAACTGGGCCAGGATCTCTTCGTTTGTCATGTCATTCTTTTCGGGTGGGGCGGCTGCGGGATGGCAGTTACAGCGGGGTTACAAGCGGGACAAAATCGCCGCGATTTTATGCGGACTGCCCAAATCGGGTTGTCACGCGCTGTCACAATGGCCAATTACTACAGTGTGGAGACTCACAGCATGGCATACAGCATGGATCTTTCGGGCCGGGTGGCCCTGGTCACTGGCGCATCGGGCGGCCTGGGGGCCCAGTTTGCCCGCACGCTGGCGCAGGCCGGGGCCGCCGTGGTGCTGGCCAGCCGCCGCGTCGACAAGCTCAAGGAGTTGCGCGCCCAGATCATCGGCGAGGGCGGCGACGCCACCGTGGTGGAGCTGGACGTGAGCGACAACGACTCCATCCAGTCCGCCGTGGCGCACACCGAGACCGAGGTGGGCTCCATCGACATCCTGGTCAACAACTCGGGCGTGAGCACCACCCAGCGCCTGCAGGACGTGACCGAGGACGACTTCGACTTCATGTTCAACACCAATGTGCGCGGCGCGTTCTTTGTGGCCCAGGCGGTGGGAAAACGTATGCTGGCCCGGGCCAACGGCTCGGCCCCCGGCAGTTTTACCGGCGGGCGCATCATCAACATCGCCAGCATGGCCGGGCTCAAGGTGCTGCCGCAGATCGGCGTGTACTGCATGAGCAAGGCGGCAGTGATCCAGATGACCAAGGCCATGGCGGTGGAGTGGGGCAAGTACGGCATCAACGTCAACGCCATCTGCCCCGGCTACATCGACACCGACATCAACCACCACCACTGGGGCACCGAGCAGGGCCAGAAGCTGGTGCAGATGCTGCCGCGCAAACGCGTTGGCAAGCCCGAAGACCTGGACGCGCTGCTGGTGCTGCTGGCCAGCGGGCAAAGCCACTTCTTGAACGGCGCAGTGATTGCGGCCGATGACGGATTCGGGGCGGCTTAAGTCTTGCTGAGCGGGATTCTGGCGGGCCTGGCAGCCGGGGCGCTGTGGGGCCTGGTGTTTGTAGCCCCGCGCCTGCTCACCGGCATGGCGGCGGTGGACATGGCCATCGGGCGGTTTGTGGTGTACGGCGCGTTCTCGGCTGTGCTGGTGGTGGCCGGGTGGCGTTCGCGGCCCCGGCCTACCCGGCAGCAGGCTGGGGCGGCCTTGGGCCTGAGCGTGCTGGGTTTCACGGGCTACTACGGTGTGCTGGCGCAGTCTATTGTGGACATGGGCACCGAGTTACCTACGCTGATCATCGGCACCATTCCGGTTTGGGTGATGTTGCTGGGCAAGCCTGCACACCTGCGCTGGGCTGCGCTGCTGCCAGGCCTGGGCCTGACGGTGGCCGGGCTGGTGCTGATGGCCATGGCTGTGCCGGTGGGCGATGCGGCGGTGTATCCCCACGCGGGGCGTGGTCTGGTGTTTGCGCTGGCAGCGCTGGTGAGTTGGACGCTGTACGCGGTATGGAATTCGGCCTGGCTGCAGCGCCACCCCGGAGTCAGCGCCCGCGACTGGACCAATTGGCTGGGCATCGCCACCGGGCTGACTGCATTGGGCGTGTGGCTGCTGGTGGGTTTGGGATCAAATCGGTCCCTCGTGCCCACAGTATCGGCGCAAGAAGCTATTGTATTTATAGCGGTAGGCATGGGTGCCGGTTGGCTGGCATCGGTCTGCTGGAACTTCGCCTCGCAGCGCCTCAGCGCCAGCCTGTGCGGCCAGATGATCGTCAGCGAAACCCTGTTTGGCCTGTTCTATTCGTTTGTGTGGGACGGGCAGTGGCCGGGCGGATTGCAGTGGCTGGCGGTGGCTTTGTTCACCCTGGGCATCGTGGCTTCTATCCGCGCGCACCGCTGAGGTAGCGCCGCACGTCCAGTGCCGCAGCCGCCTTTTTCTCCACCGGCCAGGGCTCGCCGTGCAACTGCGCCGCCAGCAGTTCGGCACACAGGTGGGCAAAGCTCAGTCCGCGCGAGCCCATGGCGGTACTGGCCCATAGGCCGGGGGCGAGGGGGCCCACCATCGGCAAACGGTCGGGAGCCGCGCAGCGGACACCGGCCCAGGCCTGTACCGTGCCTTTTTCGAACTGGCTTTGCAGGGCGCTGGCCGCGTCGGGCAGCAGTACCTGCAGGCGTTCCCAATTGGCCTGGTGGTCGGCTGCGGTGGTGCTGGCCACGGCGTTGTCGCGCTCGTAGCTGGCACCCATCACCCAGGTGCGGCCCTGCGGCGTGGGCAGGTCGGGCAGGAAGCTGCCGTGGCCGTTGGCGGGGTAGGGCGGCAAGGCTTCCGTGCCACGCAGCCCCATGGACACCTGGCCGCGGATGGCTTGCAACGGCAGATCGGCGCCGGTGACGGCGCGGCTGGCCAGCGCGGCGGCCACCACCACCAGCGGTGCTTGTGCCAGGACCCGGCCCTGTGCATCCAGCACCTGCCAGCCCCCGGGAGTGGCCTGCAGCCGGTCTACCTGGGCCCCGCCTTGCCAGGTGGTATGCGGGTGGTCCAGCCAGGCCTGCACCAGGCGGGCAGGGCGTATCCAGCCGGCGTGGACATGCCACAGCGGTTCGGCATCGGCCCGCCATTCCTGCACGCCCGAGGGTTGCCAGTCCTGGTCGATTTGCAGCAGTGCCTGCGCCTGCTGCAATGTGGACCGCACGCCGCTGCGCGACAGGCGCGAGGCCAGGTTGTCGTCTTGGGACACCAGCGGCGCCAACAAGCCGCCCGGCAGGCCGGAAGCCCCGGCGGCGGGTGCCTGGGCGGCATCCAGCACGGTCACCCGCCAGCCACGCCGCACCAGGCTGGCGGCCACGGCGGCACCGGCCAGGCCTGCGCCAATGACGATGCAATGGCTGGGCGCCATGGGCGGGGTGGTTGGGGGCTTGCGGGGCTCCCAGCCGGGGTTGTAGTAGCCTTGCAGGTTGTCGCGCTTGGGTGGCACGCCCGGGGTTTTTTGCACCGCGAAGCCGCACTGGGCCAGGCCGTCGCGCACGGCGCGGGCGATGGTCCAGGTGGCCACGCGGGTGCCACGACGGCAACGCCGGGCCACGGCTTTGAGGGTGTGCAGGCTCCAGATGTTGGGGTTGCGCTGCGGGCTGAAGCCATCGAGGTACACGCTGTCGGCCTCGAAGGCCATCTCGCGCAACATGGCCTGGGCATCGCCGATGCACAGGGTCAGCGCCACCTGGCCGCCCTCGAACACCAGGCGGTGAAAGCCCGGCGTCAGGCCCCACCACTGGGCGTGGAGTTGCGTGGCCAAAGCTTGGAGTTCGGGATCGGTAGGGGCGCTGCGCAGCAGGTCGTCGGCGCTGGCGGGCCAGGCTTCGATGGACACAAAGTGCAGCAGGCGGGGCCGGAGCGGGTCGGCCCGCCAGGCGGCCCAGGTGACCAGAAAGTTCAGGCCCAGGCCAAAACCGGTTTCCAGAACGCGCCACTGCGGCTGGTCGGCCCAGGCGGCGGGCAGGCCGCAGCCGCCCAAAAATACCTCCCGGGCCTGCGCCAGCCCGCCGCCTTCGCTGTGGTAGCGGTCATTAAAGCGCGGGCTGAACGGCGTGCCGTCGGCTAGCCATTCGATAACCTCTGCCAAGATCAGGCGGCGGGGGGGACGTAGCCTTGGGCGGCATCGGCACCGCTGCCGAAGAAATGGTTTTCCATCTGGCGGGCCAGGTACTGGCGGGCGCGCAGGTCGGCCAGGTTCAGGCGGTTTTCATTCACCAGCATGGTCTGGTGCTTGAGCCAGGCGGCCCAGGCTTCCTTGCTGACGTTTTCCCACAGGCGCTTGCCCAGCTCGCCGGGGTAGGGTGGAAAGTCGAGGCCTTCGGCTTCTTTGTCGAGTTTGATGCAATGGACCATGCGTGCCATGTGGGAGCCTTGTAGATTGTGAGAGAGGGGCGAGCCCCGTGGGCCCGCAATGCAGGGGGCGACTTTAGCAATCTTTTGAAGCCCATTGGCAGGCAGGGCTGTGCCGCCTTTACAGAACTTCATTCCCTGCAGGTAGGCGAGATCGGTAGCCAAGCGTTGTACACACATTACCTATCTGGAGTTCTGCCATGCGCGCACTTGTTTCTGCTGTTCTGTTGGTGGCCGCTTTGTCCGGTTGTGCCGTCGTGCCCTACGGCCCCGGGGTGTACGGCCCGGGGGTGGTGGTGCAGCCGCAGGTGGTCTTTTCGGGTGGTTATTACTACGGCCACGGGGGCGGCTACGGCCATGGCGGTGGCGGTGGCTATGGTCGGGGCTGGGGCGGCCGGGGGCGGTAATTTGCTTCTATATTCGAAATCCAGCTAACCAAACAAATAATCAGTCGTTTGAGAATGAAGCGGCGGCCCAGACAATAAAGGACAACTCTTTTATCGTCTGGTAACCGCATGCCCACTTCTCTGTTTCGCTCGAAATCATCCGTTCGTACCCTGTTTGCGGGTGTGCTGCTGGCCGCCAGCGGCATCGTCTCTGCGCAGCAAACCACCTTGCTCAACGGCTCCTACGATGTGGCGCGGGAGTTCTACAAGGACTACAACGCCGCCTTCGTGGCCCACATCAAGAAGACCACCGGCAAAGACGTGAAGGTCGACCAGTCGCATGCCGGCTCCAGCGCCATCGCCCGCTCGGTGGCCGAGGGCCTGGATGCCGACGTGGTGACCATGAACACCTCCACCGACATCGACTTCCTGGCCGAGAAGGGCGTGGTCGCCAAGGACTGGAACAAGAAATTCCCCGGCAACGCCTCGCCCACCACCTCTACCATGCTGTTTCTGGTGCGCAATGGCAACCCCAAGGGCATCAAAGACTGGGACGATCTGGTCAAGCCTGGCATCCAGGTGGTGGTGGTGAACCCCAAAACGGGTGGCAATGGCCGCTACGCCTACCTGGCCGCCTGGGGCTATGCCAAGAAGAAGGGCGGCACCGACGCGCAGGCGGCCGACTTTGTCGGCAAGCTGTACAAGAACGTGCCGGTGCTGGCCCAGGGCGGGCGTGCCGCCACCACCACCTTTTTGCAGCGCAATATCGGCGACGTGCTGGTGACCTTTGAGTCCGAAGTGGTGTCGATCGACCGCGAGTTTGGCGCGGGCAAGGTCGATGCCATCCACCCCAGCATCAGCGTGGTGGCCGAGAACCCGGTGGCCGTGGTGGAGCGCACCGTAGCCAAGAAGGGCACGCAGGCCCTGGCCAAGGAATACCTGGACTACCTGTATTCGGATGAAGCCCAGGAAATCGCCGCCAAGCACGCGCTGCGCCCGCGCAATGAAGCCATCCTGAAGAAATACGCGGCGGTGTTCAAGCCGATCCAGCTGTTCACAGTGAACGAGCTGTTTGGCAGCCTGGGTGAAGCGCAGAAAGTGCACTTCAACGACGGTGGCCAGTTCGACAAGATCTACACCCCGGGTGCCAAATGACGGCAGTGGTTTTCAACCCCCTGGCCCGCGCCAAAACCGGCAAGGCCAAGCGGGTGTTGCCCGGCTTCGGGCTGACGCTGGGCTACACCCTGTTTTACCTGTGCGTGATCGTGCTGGTGCCGCTGTCGGCCCTGGTGTTCAACACTTTCCACCTGACCTGGGACCAGTTTGTGGCCGCCGTGACCGGGCCACGGGTGATGGCCTCGTACCGCCTGACCTTTGGCGCCTCGCTGTTTGCCGCGCTGGTGAACCTGGTGTTTGGCCTGCTGGTGGCCTGGGTGCTGGTGCGCTACAGCTTCCCCGGCAAAAAGATTGTGGACGCGCTGGTGGACCTGCCGTTTGCGCTGCCCACCGCCGTGGCCGGTATTTCGCTGACCGCACTGCTGGCCGGTAACGGATGGGTCGGCCAGTACCTGGAGCCCATGGGCATCAAGCTGGCGTTTACCCCGGCGGGCATCGTGGTTGCGCTGATCTTCATTGGCCTGCCGTTTGTGGTGCGCACGGTGCAGCCGGTGCTGGAAGACGCCGAGAAAGAGCTGGAAGAAGCCGCCACCTCGCTGGGCGCCACCCGCCTGCAGATTTTCACCCGCGTGATCCTGCCGCACATTGCGCCAGCGCTGCTGACCGGCTTTGCCATGGCTTTTGCCCGGGCGATTGGCGAATACGGCTCGGTGATCTTCATCGCGGGCAACATGCCCCTGGTGTCGGAAATCACACCGCTGATCATCGTCGGCAAGCTGGAGCAGTACGACTACGCCGGTGCCACCGCCGTGGCCTTGGTGATGCTGGTGATTTCATTCGTTTTGTTGCTGCTGATCAACGCCTTGCAGGCCTGGCAGCGCCGCCACGCGGGAGCCCCGGCATGAACGCCGCATCGAACAAACCCGTGCGCCGCGCCAAGGCGGGCACCACCGAAGCCGCCTGGGTACGCTACACGCTGCTGGGCATCGCCCTGGTGTTCCTGTTTCTGTTTCTGGTGCTGCCGCTGGCGGCGGTGTTTACCGAGGCCTTCCGCAAGGGCGCGGGCGCGTATTTTGAAGCGCTGCAAGAGCCCGATGCCTGGGACGCCATCCAACTCACACTGCTGGCCACGGCCATCGCCGTGCCGCTGAACCTGGTGTTTGGCGTGGCCGCAGCCTGGGCGATTGCCAAGTACGAGTTCTGGGGCAAGTCGTTTCTAACCACGCTGGTGGACCTGCCGTTTTCGGTGTCGCCGGTGGTGGCCGGGCTGGTGTATGTGCTGATGTTTGGCGCGCACGGCTGGTTTGGCCCTTGGCTGCAGGCGCATGACCTGAAAATCATCTTTGCCGTGCCGGGCATCGTGCTGGCCACGATCTTCGTGACCTTTCCATTCATCGCCCGCGAGCTGATTCCGCTGATGCAGGCCCAGGGCAATGACGAAGAGCAGGCTGCGATTGTGCTGGGCGCTACCGGCTGGCAAACCTTTTGGTATGTCACCCTACCCAACATCAAATGGGGCCTGCTGTACGGCGTGATCCTGACCAATGCCCGTGCCATGGGCGAGTTTGGTGCGGTGTCGGTGGTGTCGGGCCACATCCGCGGCCAGACCAACACCTTGCCGCTGCACGTGGAAATTCTGTACAACGAATACCAGTCGGTGGCGGCGTTTGCCGTGGCTTCGCTGCTGGCCATCCTGGCGCTGGTCACCCTGGTGATCAAGTCGGTGGCCGAGTGGCGCATCGAGCGCGAGCTCAAGGCGATTGCCGAAGCGCCGCCCGAGCAGCCCCGCGAGGACCTTATTTCTCCCGCATCGAACGGCCCCCTGGCTGTGGCCCATTGAAAGACCCGCATGAGCATTGAAATCCGCAATATCCACAAGCAGTTCGGCAGCTTTACCGCCCTGGGCGATGTGAGCCTGGACATTGAATCCGGCGAACTGGTCGCCTTGCTCGGCCCCTCGGGCTGCGGCAAGACCACGCTTTTGCGCATCATCGCCGGGCTGGAAACGCCGGACGCAGGCAGCATCCACTTCTCGGGCGAAGACACCACCGACGTGCATGTGCGCGAGCGCCAGGTGGGCTTTGTGTTCCAGCACTACGCGCTGTTTCGCCACATGACGGTGTTCGAGAACGTGGCCTTCGGCCTGCGCGTCAAGCCGCGCAACCAGCGCCCCAGCGAGGCCGTCATCAAGGCCAAGGTGCACGAGCTGCTGGGCCTGGTGCAACTCGACTGGTTGGCCAACCGCTACCCGTCGCAACTCTCCGGCGGCCAGCGCCAGCGCATTGCCCTGGCCCGGGCCCTGGCGGTGGAGCCCAAGGTGCTGCTGCTCGATGAACCCTTTGGCGCGCTGGATGCCAAGGTGCGCAAGGAGCTGCGCCGCTGGCTGCGCCGCTTGCACGACGAGCTGCATGTGACCAGCATCTTCGTGACCCACGACCAGGAAGAAGCCCTGGAAGTGGCCGACCGCGTGGTGGTGATGAACAAGGGCAAGGTCGAACAGATCGGCTCGCCGCAGCAGGTATGGGACCACCCGGCCAGCCCGTTTGTCTACGGCTTCCTGGGCGACGTGAACCTGTTCCATGGCCGCGCCCACCAAGGCGAGGTGCAGCTCGAAGGCATCAAGATCCAGGCCCCTGAGCACGACACGGCCCAGGATGCCAAGGCCTTTGCCTACGTGCGTCCCCACGACATCGAGGTGCAGCGCTACGCCAAGGGCGAGGGCCTGGACGAGGCGGGCAAGCCCCTCGGCATGGTGGTGACGCTGAGCCGCGCGCTGGTGATCGGCCCCATCGCCCGTTTGGAACTTACGCCCGTGGATGCGAACCAAGCGGGTGACAATACCCAGGACAGCCTGATCGAAGCGCAGCTGCCTGCGCAAGCGTTCCGGGATCTGGGTGTGAACGAGGGCGACACGCTGGTGGTGACACCGCGCCGCGCCAAGGTGTTTATTGAAGAGGCCGCTGGCGTGTAGCGCGATCTGTAGTGCGATCGCATGCATGGCTGGCATTTTTTGAAAGCTTTGCATGTTGTTGAACTGGATAGACGGTGCCCCGCGCCGCGTGTGGCTGCTGGTGTGCCTGGGCTGCATCGGCCTGCTGGCCTTTGGTTTGTACCTGCAGCACGTGGTGGGGCTGGAGCCGTGCCCGATGTGCATCGTGCAGCGCTATGCTCTTGTTTTGGTAGCTGCTCTCGCTGGTGTGGTAAGCGCTAGCGGCAAAAAAGGCTTGCAAAACGGTGGCGTGGTCTTGCTGCTGCTGGTGGCGGGTTTCGGGGCCTTTGTGGCTGCACGCCAAAGCTTTCTGCAGTGGTACCCACCCGAAGTGGCCACTTGTGGCCGCGACCTGTACGGCATGATCGAAACCTTCCCCCTCAAGCGCGCCATTCCCATGATCTTCAAGGGCGGTGGCGACTGCACGGTGGTGGACTGGACCTTTCTGGGCGGCTCCATCGCCAACTGGTCGTTTGTCTGCTTCACCTTGATCTGCCTGCTGGCCCTGGTGTTTCTGGCCCGCAGCGCCCGCCGCCGCTAACGGGCAAGTGAAAGCTGTTTATAATTGAGTATTTGCTCAGTTAATGACAAGCTTCCATGGCCCGACCCCGCAGCGTTGACAAGCATGCCGCCATCCTGGATGCCGCCATCCAGGTAGTGGCCGAGCGCGGGCTGGCGGCCACGCCCACGTCGGCCATCTCCAAGGCGGCCGGGGTGGCCGAGGGCACGCTGTTCACCTACTTCAAAACCAAGGACGCGCTGGTCAACGCGCTGTACCTGCAGATCAAGGGCGAGATGGCCGGTGCCATGGTGGCCGGCTTTCCGCACCATGCCGCCATCCGCCAGCAACTGCAGTACGTGTGGGACTGTTTCGTCCGCTGGGGCGTGGCGCACCCGCAAAAGAAGCAGGTGATGGACCAATTGAAAACGGCGGCCGCCATCACGGCCGATACCCGCGAAGTGGCGGCGGCGCCTTTTATGGCCATTGAGCAGCTGTTCCGGGCCAGCGTGGCCAACGGCATACTGCGCGACTACCCGGTGGCCTTTATCTGGGCCTGCATGGCCAGCCTGGCCGACGCCACCATGGATGCCATGGCCCGCGCGCCCGAAGCCGCAGACGCGTACCGACAGATGGGTTTCGAGATCCTGTGGAACGGCATCGCCCAGGGCACATAGTGTGTGCCAGGGGCTTTTTTTTGGATGTTTTAGTTGCGTGATTACTCACGCATAAAGGACTGCGGATGGACTGGACTGTGCAACAAATCCCGCCCCAACACGGCCAGCGGGCGGTGGTGACCGGCGTAGGCGGGCTGGGGTTTGAAACCGCGCTGGCCCTGGCCGCTGCCGGGGCCGAAGTCATTCTGGCCGGGCGCAATGCCCAAAAGGGCGCAGAGGCGGTGCGGCACCTGCTGCGCATGCTGCCCCAGGCGCGGGCGCGGTTTGAACTGCTGGACCTGGCCAGCCTGGTGTCCGTCTACAGCTTCGCCGACCGGCTGCTGGCCGAGGCGCGGCCTGTCCACCTGCTGGTCAACAACGCCGGGGTGATGTCCCCGCCGCAGCGCCAGACCACGGCCGACGGCTTTGAGCTGCAGTTCGGCACCAACTACCTGGGCCACTTTGCGCTGACGGCCCGCCTGCTGCCGCTGCTGTGCCAGGGCCGGGCGCGGGTGGTGAACCTGAGCAGCCTGGCGCACCGGGGCGCTACCCTGCATTTCGAGGATTTGCAGTGGGAGCGCCGCTACCGGCCCTGGGCGGCCTATGGCCAGTCCAAGCTGGCGATGCTGGTGTTTGCCTTGGAGTTGCAGCGCCGCAGCCAGCAAGAAGGCTGGGGCTTGACCAGCTTTGCTGCGCACCCGGGCTTTGCCCGCACCGAGCTGATTCCCAACGGGCCCCAACCGGGCCCGGTGCTGGCGCAGCTCAACCGTTGGGTCCAGCCGTGGCTCAGCCAATCGGCGGCGCAGGGCGCGCTGCCCACGCTGCTAGCCGCCACCGAGCCGCAGGCCCAGCCGGGTGCCTACTATGGGCCCGGCGGCTTTTTCGAGATCAAAGGCCCGCCGCGCCGGGCCAAAGTGGCCGCGGCTGCGCAGGATCTGGAAGCGGCAACCCGCTTGTGGGCAGAGTCTGAAGAATTGACTGGGGCCCATTGGTTGCCCGCAACAGGAGTAACGCAATGAAAGTCTTGATTTTTGGTGCCTCGGGCATGGTGGGGCAGGGCGTGTTGCGCGAGTGCCTGGCCGATCCGGCCATCACCCAGGTGCAAACCGTGGGCCGCGCGCCGCTGGGCCAGCCGCACGCCAAGCTGCGCGAGTTGGTGGTGCCCGATATGGAGGACTACAGCGCCGTCACCGCCGAGCTGGCGGGCTTTGGGGCCTGCTTTTTCTGCCTGGGTGCCACTTCGTCTGGCCTGACCGAGGCGCAGTACAGCCACATCAGCTACGACCTGACCCTGGCGGCCGCCGAGGTGCTGGTGCGCTGCAATCCGCAGGTGGTGTTTGTCTACGTGTCGGGTGCGGGGACGGACAGTACCGAGCAGGGCAAAAGCATGTGGGCGCGCGTCAAGGGCCGCACCGAAAACGCCTTGCTGCGCCTGCCGTTCAAGGCGGTGTACCTGTTCCGCCCCGGCATCATCCAGCCGCTGGACGGCATCCAATCCAAAACCGGCTCCTACCGCATCCTGTACAGCCTGCTCAAGCCGCTGCTGCCGGTGCTTCGGGCGCTGCTCCCCAACCAGGTGCTCACCACCCGCCAGATCGGCCAGGCCATGCTGCGCTGCGCCCACACCGGCGCACTCCAGGCCGTGCTGGAGGTGGCCGATATCCGCGCATTGGCTTCTAAATAAAAACAGGGCTTTGCGCTTATTCCATCAGCATGAGTAGCTATAAAAATAGTAGCTATGAGGGGTTAGTCCCCGGTTAAATCTGGGGCCAGATAGGTTGCAAACCCATGGTGGTGTGCAGGGTGGCACCGGGGGCCAGGAGCTGGCCGCCCACGTCGCCCTGGCCCAGCTGGGCCAGGTTCATCCAGTCGGTGCAGTTGCTCACGGGTTCGATGCAGAACATGTCGGCACCTTTGGGGCAGTACAGCACGAAGTAGTCGAACGGTGCCTGCGCCGTCATCACCAGGGCGGTGCCGGTGTCGGGCCAGTCGACGCGGGCCTGGCGGCTCCAGCCGGTGAAGTTGTTGTCCAGGTCCAGCGTGTCCAGGGTAATGCCGCTGCGCAGGGTGTCCAGAAATGCCGGGGTTTGAAGCGTGGTGGGCATGACTTCGGCGTCGCCGCCCCACATGGCTTTGACCTCGGTGGTCAGGCGGGTACCGGCGCGGTGCGGCAGGTAGGGATGGTGGCCCAGGCCCACGGGCATGTCCACCGTGTCGGTGTTGGTGACCGACAGCACCACCGTCAAACCGGCCTGTGCATCCAGCGTGAATTGCTGTTCCGCATGGAAGGCGTACGGCCAGTCACCCGCCGGGCTGTCCAGCGCCAGGGTGGCGTGGTCGGCACCTTGGCTCAGCACCTGCCAGGGCTGCTGCCAGGCCGTGCCGTGGATGGCGTGCTTCGAGTCCGGGTAGTTGGCCGCCAGGTGCAAAGGGCGGGCTCCAAAGCTGCTGCGGCCATCGCGGATGCGGTTGGCATAGGGCACCAGCGGAAAACTCGCCATGGCCCAGGGCTGGGCTGGATTGGGGGCATCGTTGGGGCGCAGCCAGTGCTGCCGCTGGCCGCCGCGCTGGCTGTAGAAGTTGGCGATGGAGCCGCCGACGGCGGGGGCCAGGGTGGCGATGAGTTCACCGGCACGCAGTTCAAGGATGGGGGTCATGGGGCATCGGTCAAAGTGGAGGGGGTACACACGTAGCGGTCACGGCCTTGGTGCTTGGCCTGGTACAGGGCCTTGTCGGCCTGCGCCACCAGGGTTTCGGGTTGGCTGTTCGGCCCAGGGATGGTACCGGCAACGCCCATGCTCAGGCTGATGCAGTCGGATACCGGCGAGGCCGCATGCGGCAGACCTGCCAGACGGATGCGGTCCAGGCACCGCTGGGCCACAACGCAGGCGCCCGTGGCATCGGTATCCAGCAAAAGCACCACAAACTCCTCGCCACCGTAGCGCATCAGGAGTTCACCCGGGCGGCACAAACAGGTAGTCAAGATCTGCGCCACCTCGCGCAGGCAGGCATCGCCGCCCGGGTGGCCGTAGCAGTCGTTGTAGAGCTTGAAGTGGTCGATGTCGATCATCAGCAGGGCCAGCGGCTGCTTTTGGCGGGCGCTGCGGGCCCATTCGGCCTGCAGGCACTGGTCAAAGAGGCGGCGGTTACCCACGCCGGTCAGGCCGTCGGTGATGCTGAGCTGGGCCAGCTGCGTATTGGCGCGCTGCAGCTCGGCATCGGCCTGCTTGCGCTCGGAAATGTCCAGGTGCGTGCCCAGGATGCGGGTAGCCCGGCCCGCCGCGTCGCGCTCGATCACCATGGCGTGGCTGAGCACCCAGATCCACCGGCCATCCTGGTGCAGCATGCGGTGCTCGAGCCGGTAGCCCGGTGCCAGGCCTTTGGCGTGGATCAAGAAGGCTGCGTGTACCGCGGGCGCATCCATCGGGTGGATCAGGCTTTGCCAGAAGGCGGCCCTCAACGGCGTGGGCTCGGGGGTGTAGCCCAGCATGTGCCATTGGCGCTCGTTGATGGTCAGGGTGTCGTTCGGAATATCCCAGTCCCACAGCCCCAGGTCGGCCCCTTTCAGGCCAAACTCGAAGCGGCGTACGGTTTCTTCCAATGCCTGTTGTGCGCTGTCGTGGGCCTGCTTGAGTGCGCGGCGGCGGTTGTGCACGTAGCCCATGGCCAGGCAGGTGCCGGCGCAGAGTGCGCCAAACACACCGGCCGAAGCCAGAGCGTCGATGCGCCAGGACGCGTCGATGGCGGCCAGATCCCGGCTGACGGCCACGGTCAGTGGCTTGTTCATCCGCAGCTCGGCGGGCTGAATGTTGCGCATGGCCACGATGCGTTCGCGCGGGTCGCTCGCGGAGCGGCCCATGAAGTTGCTGCTGGCCCGGCCCGAGTCCACGTGCTGGCGAAACAGCGAACCCGCCACGTTCAGGTCCATGTCCTGCGGGGAGCCGGTGGGCGGGGCGACCAGGAATTCCTTGCCGTCGCCATGGACGATGCTGACCACCATGTCGGGCGCGTAAATCACCGAGCGCGCCACGATGTCGAAATATTCAGGGTCCAGCGTGGCAAAGATCACTCCGGCAAACAGCCCATCGTCGCTGGACACGGCCTTGCTCAAGGCCACCACATAGACATTCAGCACCGACAGAAACGGCGGTGACACATACAGGGCGGCGTAGTCCAGCTGGGCCTGGGGCAGGGCAAAGTAGGTGCGCGCGTGGAAGTCTTTGCCCAACAGATCCTTGCGGTTGCTCTCCACCACCCGGCCGTCCCGGTTAAGCACGATCAGGGCCCGCACGCCGGGCATGGCATCGACCAGCACCTGGAGGCGGCGCTGCAGGTGCTGGTCGACGCCATCGGTATCACCGTAAAACAGGTCGTAGCGCACGCCATTGAGCGCGCTGTTGGCCCCTTGCAACTGGCGCACCAGGTTTTCTTCGATGACCCGCGCCTGGATCTGCAACTGGGCGTGTTCCCGCAGCCGGTTGGCGGTGTGCGCCCGGCCCAGCCAGTACGCAACAGCACCGCCCAATAACGCCAGCACCAACAACAAGACCCCCCACTCCCGGGCATGCCGGGCGGCCGAGCGGTCGGGGGAAAGAGGGGGAGGGTAGAAAGACTTCACTGCGCGGGTGACACCGCCAGGACGGCGCGTGTGGTGGATATGTGTGGTAATTGTAACTAGGGCGGTTTACCTATAAACCACCATTGTGGGCAAAAATGTGTGCAGTTCGTGTGCACTGGACAGAGGGGATTTGATGGTAATCTCCCTTGCGCACAAGTACTTACAACCACTCCACCCGGGACGATGCAAATATGGCGATGGACCTCGTCGGCGACCTTCTCAGCCGACTCGATCAGCTCAATACCATTGGCGCAGCGCTGTCCAAGGAGCGTGATATCAGCAGCCTGCTGGAAGGCATTCTGATTGCCGCCAAGAACATCACCCAGGCCGATGGCGGCACACTCTACCGCATGACCGACGACGGCAGCGCGCTGCGTTTCGAGATCATGCGAACCAACTCGCTGAACCTGTTTCTGGGCGGCAGCACCGGCAAACCGATCGACTTTGCACCGCTGCAATTGATCGACGCCGAGGGGGGGTTCAACGACACCATGGTGGCCACGTTTGCGGCCATCCACGACCGCACCGTCAACATTGCCGATGCGTATGGAGAGGCCGGTTTCGACTTTTCGGGCACCAAGGCGTTCGATGCCCGCACCGGCTACCGCTCGCAGTCTTTCCTGACGGTGCCGATGAAAAACTTCGACGGCGAAGTCATCGGTGTGCTGCAACTCATCAACGCGCTGGAGCCGGGCATGGGCCGGGTGGTGACCTTCTCCGAGGCCGACCAGCGCCTGGTCGAGTCGCTGGCCTCGCAGGCCGCCATTGCGCTGAGCAACCGGCAGCTGGTGTCCCAGATGGAGAACCTGTTCGAGTCTTTCGTGCAGCTCATCAACACGGCCATCGACGAGAAATCGCCCTACGCCCGCGACCGCTTCCAGCGCGTGCCCGCCCTCACCATGATGCTGGCCGCCGCGGTCGATGCCACCACCGAGGGCCCCTACGCTGGCGTTCACTTGACGGACCGCGACCGCTACGAGCTCAAGATCGCGGGCATGCTGCACGACTGCGGCAAGATCGCCACGCCGGTGCACGTGGCCGACAAGGCCACCAAGCTGCAAACCCTGTTTGACCGCATCGAGCTGGTCAATACCCGGTTTGAGGTGCTCAAGCGCGATGCCGAAATTGCCACCTTGCGCCAGCAACTCGCCCTGCGCACCCGTGTGGACCCGGTCGCCGAAGCCGCCGCCGAGCAGCGCTTTGAAGATGCCTTGGTCCGCATCGACGCCGACCGCGCATTCCTGCGCGAGGTGAACCAGGCCCAGTCGGTCATGACCGACACCCAACTCAGCAAGGTCCGTGACATCGGCATGCGCCGACACTGGCGCAATGCCGACGGCGTGCAGGTGCCGTTCCTGAGTAGCGACGAGCTGGAAAACCTGTCCATCGTGCGCGGCACCCTGACCGCGCAGGAGCACCAGATCGTCCACCACCACGTGGTGGCCACCAACGCCATGCTCGGCAAAGTGCATTGGCCCAAGCACATGAATAACGTGCCCGCCTATGTGGTGGCAGGCCGTGAGCGCCTGGAAGGCACGGGTATTTCGCAAAACTTGCTGCGGCAACAGGTGCCGATGCAGTCCCGCATGCTGGCCCTGGCCGACGTGTTTGAAGCGCTCACCAGTACGGGCCGCCCCTACCGGCCCCGCATGAAGCTGTCCAAGGCGCTGGAGGTGATGGTGCGCTTTGCCAAAAGCGGCTATGTGGACGCCGATCTGTTCGATGTCTTCATGCGCCAGGGCGTGTACCGCGAATTTGCCGAGCGCTTCCTGAGCCCCGAGCAGATCGACCTGCCGCCTGCCGAAACCGAAACCGAGGCCGGGGATACCGTGCCCGACCTGCTACGCCGACGCTAGGCCCAGGCTTCTAGCCCAGCTTTTTCACCAGCACCTGGCTTTTCCGGTCCCAGTTGTACTTGCGCTTGCGGGCTTCGGGCAGCCACTCGGGGTCGACCTGCACGAAACCGCGCTTGATGAACCAGTGCATGGTGCGGGTGGTCAGTACAAAAATGCTCTGCAGCCCGGCGGCGCGGGCGCGCTGCTCGATGCGTTTGAGCACCTTTTCGCCATCGCCCTGGCCCTGCACCTGCGGCGACACGGTCAGGGCCGCCATCTCGCCGGTGTGGGCCTCGGGGTAGGGGTAGAGCGCGGCGCAGGCGAAGATCACGCCGTCGTGCTCCACCACGGTGTACAGGTCGGCATCACGCTCGATCTCGGTGCGGCTGCGTTTGACCAGGGTGCCGTCTTTCTCGAAAGGCTCGATCAGCTGCAGGATGCCGCCCACATCGTCCACCAGCGCCTCGCGCAGGCTCTCTAACTTTTCGTCCACCACCATGGTGCCGATGCCGTCGTGCACATACACCTCCAGCAGGATGGCGCCGTCCACCGCAAACGGGATGATGTGGCTGCGTTCCACGCCCGACTTGCAGGCCTTCACGCAGTGTTGCAGGTAAAACGCGGTGTCGGTGGGCACATTGGCGGCGGGCAGCGCGGCCAGCAGCTTTTCGGCCACGGCCAGCGGCAGCTCGGTGTCGATGGGGTTGTCCTCGCTCTCGGGCTCGCCGGGGTGCACGCGGATGCCGGGCACTTCGGTCAGGAAGATCAGCTTGTCGGCCTGCAGCGCGCTGGCCACCGAGGTTGCCACTTCCTCCATCGTCAAATTGAAGGCCTCGCCGGTAGGCGAAAAGCCAAACGGCGACAGCAGCAGCATGGCCCCCATGTCCAGCACGCGGGTGATGCCGCCGGTATCCACCTTGCGCACCAGGCCGGAATGCTGGAAGTCGATGCCGTCCACTATGCCCACGGGCCGGGCGGTGATGAAGTTGCCCGAAATCACCCGGATGGTGGCCCCGGCCATCGGCGTATTCGGCAGGCCCTGGCTGAACGCCGCCTCAATTTCGTAGCGCAGCTGGCCTGCCGCCTCCTGGGCGCAGTCCAGTGCCACCTCGTCGGTGATGCGGATGCCATGGGCGTACTTGGGCGGGTGGCCCTTGGCCTTGAGTTGCTCATTCACCTGGGGCCGGAAACCGTGCACCAGCACAATCTTCACGCCCATGCTCTGGATCATCGCCAGGTCTTGCGCCAGGTGCGGCAGCTTGCCCGCCGCAATCGCCTCGCCCGCCAGCGCCACCACAAAGGTCTGGTTGCGGAACTTGTGGATGTACGGTGCGACCGAGCGGAACCAGGGCACAAAAGTGAAGTTGAAAACGGAAGTCATCATGGGCGCGCAGCCGGGCAGGGCGGTGTGAGTGTGTGGGAAAAGTGTAGCAGCCACTTGGCACCCTGACGCACGGCACGGGGATACATGTCTTTTAGGTCTCCAGCCCTTATTTCATAAGCGTAAGCAGCTATTAAAGTAGAAGCAAATTAGCGCACCCGCTCCCCCGCCAGCGCCGCGTGCAGCAGGCGCAGGCTGTGGGGTTCACTCAGAAAGCGCATGTGTTCGGCCGCGCTGGGGGTGGCACCGTCGGTGCGGCTGAGCTGCAGCACGCGTTGGCGGCGCTGCTCGCCGCGCAGGCCTTGGCCGGTGTGGCGGGGGCCCAGGGCCTGCAGGGCCAGGGTGGCCAGGCGGGGCAGGTCGGCCAGCCACGGGGGGGCGGCGGCGCGGGGCACATGGGCCGAATGTGCGTAGTGCCAGGCCTGCTTCAGCACCGTGGGCGAAAGGCTTTCTTCGGGCACCAATAGCCAACCGGCATCTTGCAGGCGCTGGCCCAGGCCGACGCGGCTGCTGAGCACGGTGAAGGGCACGGCCAGCAGCAGCGGCAGGCCCATGGGCAGCAGCCACAGCAGCGAGTCGGGGGCGAACCAGGCCACCGCGCCCAGCAGGCAGGCCACGGCCAGACCCAGCGGGCCAAAGCGCTGGGCGGCATCGGCCCAGGGCAGGTCGCTGGCTTCGCGCGGGGGCGAGGTCCATTCCAGCCGCCAGCCGGTCAGGCCGCCCAACACAAACAGGCTGTGCGCGGCCATGCGCAGGGGGGCCTGCAGCATGGACATCAGCGCCTCCAGCACCGTGCTGCCCAGCAGCTTCAGGCTGCCGCCAAAGGCCGCCTGCTCGCCACGCAGCAGCACGGCCAGCAGACCCAGCACGCGGGGCAGGGCCAGCATCAGTGCGGTCGATACCCACAGCGTAGCCACGCTGCGGCTGGACCAGAGCGGGATCTCGCTGTCGTGCAGCCACAGGGCGGCACCCAGCACCACGTACAGCAGCCACAGCGGGGCCGACACGTAGGACATAGCTCCGGTGGCCAGCATGGCGCGGTGCACCGGGCGCAGGCCGGGTTCGGTCAGCAGGCGGGCGTTTTGCAGATTGCCCTGGCACCAGCGGCGGTCGCGTTGCAGCTCGGCCAGCAGGTGGGGCGGTTGTTGCTCGTAGCTGCCTTCCAGGTCGTTGACCAGCCAGACTTCATAGCCCGCACGGCGCATCAGCGCGGCCTCCACAAAGTCGTGCGACAGGATTTCGCCTGCCAGCGCGCCCTTGCCGGGCAAGGTGGCCAGGGCGCAGTGCTGCATGAACGGGGCCACGCGGATGATGGCGTTGTGGCCCCAGTAGTGGGCTTCGCCCAGCTGCCAGAACTGCATACCGGCGGTGAACAAGCGCCCGGTGACGCGGCTGCCAAACTGTTGGGCGCGGGCATGCAGGGTGGCGTGGCCGCAGGCGCGGGGGGCGGTTTGCAAGATACCGGCACGGGGGTGGGCTTCCATCAGCCGGGCCAGGGTGACCAGGGTGTCGCCGCTCATCACGCTGTCGGCGTCCATCACCACCATGTAGCGGTAGCTGCGGCCCCAGCGGCGGCAAAAGTCGGCCACGTTGCCGGCCTTGCGGCGGGTGCGGTGCTGGCGCCAGCGGTAGTGCACGCGCAGCTTGCTGCCCTCGGCCGCGAGTTGCTCGCGCAGGGCCTGCCAGGCGGTGAGCTCGGCGGCACGCAGGGCGGGGTCGTTGCTGTCGGACAGCACAAACACATCAAACAAACGCTCGGCACCGGACGTGCTGAGCGACTCGCAGGTGGCGCGCAGCCCGGCAAACACCGTGGCCACGTCTTCGTTGCAGATCGGCATGATGACCGCGGTGCGGGCGTCAACAGGCAGCACGGTGTGGGCCGCGCTGTGCGCCGACAGTGCATGCGGGTCGCCACGCAGCGTGACCCAAAAGCCCATCACCGCGGTGACGGTACCCGCAGACACCCAGGCAAACAGCAGCGCAAACAGGCCCAGTTGCGCGGCCAGCAACACATCGTCCCCGGCCCCGGGCTGGGCGCGCCACAGCAGGGCGGTGGCAAACACGGTGGCGCTGGCGATCCAGAACAGCAGCCAATGGCGGCGCTGCTGGGCTGCGGCCTCCCAGGCCGGGGGCAGTACCTGGTGCTGGGCCGCACTGGCGCGCCAGGGCGCGTCGGCCGGGGCCTGCTGGCCGCGCAGGCGACCGGCCAGGCCGAGCCAGGGTTGCGCCCGCATGGAGCCGCGTTGGATGGGGGGCATACCGGAGGGGGTGTTGGTGTGGTTCATGGGGCAACCTGGATGTAGGACCATGTCTCACTGACCGTTTGGGGGCCAGTGCTGTTTGGTACGGTAAGAAAGGCGCGCAACTCCACCGGTTGCGCCGGGTTCAGCGTTTGCACGCGCAGGGCCATGCGCCAGGCCCCGGTGGACTCGACGCGATACACGTTGGATTCGGTGATACGGCCATTGCTGTTGGCGCTGGCCACGGCTTTGAGCTCACCGGTGCTGGGCAGGGCCGGGCCGGTGAAGTCCACGATGTATTGCTGCTCGTTTTTCGCCAGCGTGGCAAAGCTGTGGCCGACGCGGGTTTGCGCCACCCAGGCCAATTCCTCTTTGTTCTGTGGGCGCTGCTGGGCATCGCCCTGCCAGTCCACACGCCAGGCGATGTCCAGCGGCTGGCCGGGGGCGGGCAGGGCGGCGGGCACCCAGTAGGCGACGATGTTGTCGTGGGTTTCATCCGGTGTGGGCAGTTGCACCAGCTCGACCCGGCCCGCGCCCCAGTCGCCCAGCGGGGTGACCCAGGCCGAGGGGCGGCGCTCGTAGCTGGCCTCGGTGTCTTCATAGCTGCTGAAGTTGCGGTCGCGCTGCATCAGGCCAAAGCCCTTGGGCGCGCGGGTGGTGAAGGACGTGACCAGCGGGCTGCGCGGGTTTTGCAGGGGCCGCCACAGCCATTCGCCTTCGCCGCTGGCCAGCATCAGGCCGTCGGAGTCGTGCACTTCGGGGCGGAAGTCGGTGCGGCTGGGCTGGTTTTCGCCAAAGCTGAACATGCTGGTCAGCGGGGCTAGCCCCAAGGTGCGGATGGGATTCTTCGGTGTGTCGCGCAGGTACAGCCGGGCCTTGACGGTCATGCGCGTCGTGGTGCCGGGCTCGATTTCAAAGCGGTAGACACCGGAGACGCGGGGCGAGTCCAGCAGGGCCAGTACGGTCATGGCGGTGGCACCGGCTTGCGGGCGCTCAATCCAGAAGTCGGTAAAGCGGGGGAACTCTTCCGGCCCGCCGCCTGCCGTGTCTACCGCCAGCCCACGGGCCGATAGGCCGTAGTGCAGCCCGGCGCTGAGCGCGCGGAAGTAGCTGGCCCCCTGGAACACCACCAGCTCGTCCTTGTAGGCCGGGTTGTTCAGCGCGTAGTGCACGCGAAAACCCGCGTGGCCAATGTCGCCCCAGGTGGCGGGCTGCAGGGTGTTGGCACCGTAGCTGAAGTCTTTGGGGTTGAAGGTAAACGGGCGCTCGCCCTCCGGGGTGATTTCATGCAGGCGCACCGGCTCGGTCTGGTACTTGCCCAAGTGGAAAAACATCAGCTCGAACGGCAGTTGCTCGGCCCGCCAGGCGGCCTGCTCGGGCTTGAAGCGGATGTCGCGCATCTGGTCGTAGGTGAGCTTGGCCAGCACATCCGGCGTGCGGCTGGGCACGGGGCGGTAGGGCTGGGCGGCCAGGGCGCGGGCGCGCTCGCCCACAGACTCGAAATCGGTGGCTGGCGTGGTGGAAAGGGCCACCAAAGGGATGGCCAGCACGAGTGCGGCCAGGGAGCGGTTCAGACATTGCATGTCCAAACCTAGTGCAAACCCTAGGCCAGTGTCAAAAACACTTTCAGATCAAGCACTTAACCGAGTTTTCGCATGTGTAGCAGGATGTAGAGGCCCTTAATGCGTCGCTGATTGGCGACAGGCCCCGGCAGCCGGCCCCGGGTGCAGGCCGCAAGTGCTTGATTTCTAGGGGAAAACCCGTTGTCGCTAGTGGGCGACAGGTGGTTCCGGCTGGTCGCTGTTTTGCGACTCGGGACCGGCATCGCCCCGGAACAGGCCCGGCGTCAGCCCGTGCTTTTGCAGCAGCCGGTAGAACTCGGTGCGGTTGCGCTCGGCCAGCCGGGCAGCGTCGGCGACCTGGCCGTCGGTGAGCTTGAGCAGGCCCACCAGGTAGTCGCGCTCGAAGCGGTTGCGGGCCTCGGTAAAGCCCAGCACCTCCACCGTGGGCACGCGCAGCGCCCGCTGCACCAGGGCCAGCGGTACCAGCGGGGTGGTGCACAGGGCACACACCTGCTCCACCACGTTGTGCAACTGCCGCACATTGCCCGGCCAGGCGGCGGTGGACAGCTGGCCCAGGGCATCGGGCGCAAAGCCTTTGAGCGGCTTGTGGTACTTGCTGGCCAGGCGCTGCAAAAAATGCTGGGCCAGCAGGGCGATGTCTTCGCGGCGCTCGGACAGCGGCGGCAGGGTCAGGGTGACCACGTTGAGGCGGTAGTACAGGTCTTCGCGGAAGTCGCCGCTGGCCAGGGCGGCCTCCAGGTCGCGGTGGGTGGCCGAGACGATGCGCACGTCCACATCCACCGACTGCTGCGCGCCCACGGGCCGCACCTGGCGCTCTTGCAGCACGCGCAGCAGCTTCACCTGCAGGGCGGGCGGCATGTCGCCAATCTCGTCCAGAAACAGGCTGCCGCCGTGGGCGCTCTGGAACAGGCCCCGGTGGTGCGCCACCGCGCCGGTAAATGCACCCTTGACGTGGCCAAACAGCTCGGACTCCAGCAGGGCCTCGGGGATGGCGCTGCAGTTCACCGCCACAAACGGGCCGTGGGCGCGCGGACTGGCACGGTGGATGGCGCGGGCCAGCAACTCCTTGCCGCTGCCGCTTTCACCCCGGATCAGCACCGAGGCATCGCTGGGCGCGACCAGCCGGGCCTCGGCCAGCACCTCGTCCATTACGGCCGAGCGGCTGACGATGTCTTCGCGCCAGGCCTCGCCCGCCGAGCCGTGCAGCGGCCGCGCCGTGGCCGACACCGCCAGCGCCCGGCTGACTGCCGCCAGCAGCTCTTGCCCGTCAAACGGCTTGGTCAGGTAGCTGAAGACCCCGCGCAGCGTGGCATCCACCGCGTCGGGGATGCTGCCGTGGGCGGTGAGCAAAATCACCGGCAGGCCGGGCAGGCGGGCCTGCACCGCGTCGAACAGGGCCAGGCCGTCCATGCCGGGCAGGCGCACGTCGCTCAGCACCAGCTGCGGGCGCAGCACTTCCAGCCGCGCCAGGGCTTCCTCGGCGCTGGCCACGGCGGTGACCTGGTGGCCGGCCGCGGCCAGGCGCAGAGACAGCAGGCGCAGCATGTCGGGGTCGTCGTCGACCACCAGGATCTGGACGTTGTGCGCGGTCTGCACGCGGGCCGGGCTCATGGTGCTTTGCCCGCGCCGTTGCGCGGGGCCAGCGAGCGCTCGATGGCCTTCAGGGCTTCGAGCTGTTCGGTGAGCTGGTCGATGCGGCGCTGGCTGTCGCGCAGTTGCTGGGCTTGGCGGTTGATTTGCTCGTCCAGGCGTTTTTGCTCGGTGGCGCGGGCGGCCAGCAGCCGCACCCAGTCGGCCCAGGGCTGGGCGGCGGGGTCGGAGGCGGTGGGTACGGCCTCCAGCTGGGCCAGGGCCTTGGCGGCATCGCCGGGGTTGCGGGTATGCAGCCAGACCAGGGCCAGATGCACCGCGCTGGCGGGCGTGGCGGGTTCGGCGGCGATACGGGCGGCGATGGCGGGCAGTGCGTCGGGGGCCGCCTGGCGCAGCTGGTCTTGCCAGCGCAGCAGCTCGTGCCCGGCCTGGGCCACCGGGTCGGGCGCGGGCAAGACCGGCGGCGGCGCCACCAGCGGCGGCGGTGGTGCTGGCGGGGTGTGGACGGGCGCGGCAGGGCGTGGGGCTTCCGGCACCGCCTGGGGCAACGGGCTGGCGCAGGCGGCCAGTACCAACAGGCTGGCAGCGCCGGGCCACCGCAATAGGTCAAGCATAGGGGGCATCCAGGGGTAAAAGTAGGCGGAAACAGGCGCCGCCCGCGTCGGCCATCAGTTGCACCCGGCCGCCGTGGGCGGCAACCTGCTCGCGCACGATGGCCAGGCCGATGCCGCTGCCGCGCGGTGGGTCGGTACGGGTGGGGGTGCCGGTGGGGGTCCGCAGGGGCGGCGGTTGGGTGCCGCCACGGTAAAACGGGTCGAAGATGTGGTCGCGGTCGGCGGCGGCAATGCCGGGGCCGTCGTCGTTGATTTGCAGGGCGATGTACCGGTCTTCGGTGCTGCCCAGCAGGCCCACCCACCAGCGGATGCGCCCGCCCACCGGGCTGAATCGGATGGCGTTGGACAGCAGATTGCCCAGCGCCATGCCCAGCCGCTCCGGGTCCACCGGGTGGCTCAGCGTGGCATCGCCTTCCACCACCACGGTCAGGCCCCGGGCCTGCCAGCTCAGGCGCTGGGCCTGCACCACCTCTTCGACCAGGCTGTGCAGCACGGTAGGGCGGCGCTGCAACTGCCGGGCATCGAAGGCCGCGGCGTTGTAGCGCAGCAGGTCTTCGATCTGCTGCTGCAGCACGCCGGTGTTGTGCTGCAGGATGCCCACAATCTCGGCCTGTTCGGTGCCCAGCGTGCCGCCCACGCCCTCACCCAGCAGGGCCACGCCTTCGCGCAGGGCGGCCAGCGGGGTTTTCAGCTCGTGCGAGGTGTGGCGTAGAAAGCGGGCCTTGTCTTCGTCCAGCTCGGTCAGGCGCAGGCGCAACCAGTCGAGCTGGCGGCCCAGGCTGGCCAGGTCGGACGGGCCACGGATGTCCACCGGCTCGTTCAAACGCCCTTCGCCCAGTGCGACGATGGCCCGGCCCAGGCGGCGCAAGGGCTGGGTCAGCCACAGCCCAAAGGCCAGCGCCGCCATCGCCGCTGCCACGATGGCCACCAGCACCTGCTGCACCTGGCGGTTGCGCTGCGTTTCCAGTGCGTCTTGGACTTGCTGGTTGTGCTCGGCCAAGCTTTGCTGCACCTGCAACGTCAGCCCGCGCGAGATGCCGTCCAGCGTGCGGAACTCGGCCGCCACCGCCTCACCCCGGGCCGCCCGGGGCAGCCGCCCGTCGGCCAACTGGCTGCGCACCCGCACCACCGAGGCCAGCCACTGTTGGGCCAGCGCGGCGGTGGGCGGATACTGGCCCAGCGGCAGCAGCAGCGCCTGGGCCTGGTTGGCGGCATCGTCGAAGCGCTGGCGCACAGTGTCGTCGCCCAGCACCAGGTACTGGCGCGCCGCACGCTCCATGTCGGTACTGCGCTCGGCCAGGCCGCGGGTGGACAGATTCAGCTGCACGCTCTGCTGCCCGGCCTCGCGGCTCTGGGCCAGCAGCCCTTGCAGTGCCTGCAAGCCGCTGAGCGACACCGCGCCCAGCAGCAGCGCCATCAGCACGAAGGCGAGCAGCAGCAGTTGGCGGAAGGAGGCGCGTAGGGTCAACTCGGGAGGGCTCCTGGACAGGCGGCGTTGTGCCGCAACCAGTATAAAAGACTGTGCTGCAGTGCAGCATTGGGGTGCCCGCTGTGGGGCTATGCTGGAGCGCAATGCGCGAACAAGCCCTTTTTAGATATACAAGCCTTTTTGGCACTTCACGCTTATTCTGTGAGCGTGAGCAGCTATTTATTCCATAGCAACCACCATGCCGACCCTGACGCTCCCCCAAGCCCGTAACCTGCACCTGGCCGCCCAGGGGTTGCTGAACCCGCCACGCCGCAAAGCCACTGCGCAGGGCTTGCGCGAGTGCATCCAGCGCATGCAGTTGCTGCAGATCGACACCATCAGCGTGGTGGCGCGCAGCCCGTATCTGGTGCTGTTTTCGCGGCTGGGGGCCTACCCGCAGGCCTGGCTGGACGCGGCCCTGGCCAGCGGCCAGTTGTTTGAAACCTGGGCGCACGAGGCCTGCTTTGCCCCGGTGGAAGACCTGCTGCTGCACCGCAGCTACAACCAGCACACGCGCCGCCACTGGGGCCTCATCAACGGCCAGGCCACCCAGGTCCGCCAGCGCACCGAGCTCGACGCGCTGCTGGCCCACATCGGCACGAACGGACCGGTCAAGTCTTCTGAATTCGCCCGCACCGACGGCAAAACCAGCGGCGGCTGGTGGGACCGCAAGGACGAAAAGCGCTGGCTGGAGGCCCTGTTTGCCAGCGGCGAGCTGATGGTGTCCCGGCGCGACAGCTTCCAGCGCGTCTACGACCTGGCGCACCGCGTACATCCCCGACTCAGCGATGCGCCGCTGCCTGCCGCTGCCGAGGTACACACCGGCTTTGTGGAAAAAGCCATCCTCGCCCTGGGCATCACCCAGGCCCGCTGGGTGCACGACTATTTCCGCCAAAAGCCGCGCCTCAAAGATGCCGACCTGGACGCCCTGGTGGCGCAAGGTGTGGTGCAGCGCGTGGCCGTGGAGGGCTGGACGGCCCCCGGCTACGTGCACCACCAGCACGCCGCGCTGCTGGAAAGCGCCGCCGCAGGCCAGTTGCGCGCCACCCACACGACGCTGCTGTCACCCTTCGACCCGGTGGTGTGGGACCGCGAACGCGCCTCCACCCTGTGGGGCTTTGACTACCGCATCGAGTGCTACACGCCCGAAGAAAAACGCACCTACGGCTACTTCGTGCTCCCCATCTTGCACCGCGGGGCGCTGGTCGGCCGACTGGATGCGAAAGCGCACCGGGCGCTGGGGGTGTTTGAGGTGAAGGCGTTGTTTGTGGAGGAAGGGGTGAAGTTGGGCGATGCGGCAGTAACGGCGGTGGCGGAAGCGATCCAGCGCTGCGCGGATTGGCATGGCACGCCGGAGGTGCGGGTGGGGCGGGTGGTGCCGGAGGCGTTGCAAGACAGGTTGCGTGGGGCGCTAATCGGCCCTTAGCGCCATCGCCGAAAGACTGTTTACTCTGTTACCGGGTGCACCACTGCATTTCACACGGAACGCCGTCGTGGTTCCCGTCCATCCTGACACCCGGGTAGTTTGCCAAGAAGTACTTGGCCTCCGGCGTGCATGGCGGTCTCGACCACCATTGGGCTGCGTCGGTGGAGCGAATGCCCGGAGGCATTCCGCTGGCCAGCAAACACTTTCACCCTCTGCCATCTACCAAAGTGCCGAATCGCGCATGTCTGCCAGCCGCTTGCGCGCCTGGCTTTTTCGGTAATGCAGTATGCAGCCGGCAACGACCAACGCTAAACCACTGTAGAGCAGGTCTTCCCAGATGGTCAGACTTCTGCCCAGCCAGGTCGGCGCCAAAGCGAACACGCCTGTGGCGGCGAGTACCGCTGCAATGGCTGCAAGAATGGTGTTCCACATGGACTTCAGCGCCGGGTAGGGAGATGCTGGTCTTGCGTGCGAATGGGGCGAGAACCATGGGTTTGCAGCCGCCATCCAGGCTCAGTGCGGCATGGCCGCGCGGGTCAGTGCATCGTGGATGGTGCCCTGCGCGTTCATGTTGCGCACCATGCCCAGGCCGTTGGAACTGGCATTGATCATGGTCTGGACGTTGATCTGCTGGTTGTTCAACGTGTTCTGGATGATGGTGCCCGCCCCGATGTTTGCGAGATTGGCGGGAACACTGTTGCCCGGGCCGTTCTGCACCAGGTTCAGGCCACTCAGCTGGCCATTCAATTGCACAGCCTGCGCGGGTGTCAGCTTGGACAGTTCGCCAAGGTTCAAGGTGGTTTCTGTCATCAATGCACCATTGATATAGACCGCGCGGCTAATGCCAAAGCTGACCAGCAGTCCGCCCCCCAGGTCGAAACCACCGCGCAGCTGGTCCAGGGTGTGGTCGCTGACAGTGTGCCAGAGGCTGCCGTCGGCGGGTTTCTGCAGCGGCTCGGCTGCCTCAGACCTGTCGGAGAAGTAGCTCAGGATCACCAGAACGGCGGCGATGCACAGGTTTCTTCCCCATTTGGTGAAGATAAAGGGGCGGGTTCGCATCAGAAGTCTCCGGGCCCGAGTCGGGGCAGGGCGATGCCGGCAAGGCCATCGCGGTTCAGGCCATCCCCTACGGGGGCACGCTGCGCTACGCTCCAGTCGGCCTGCAGATTGAAGCGGGCGGCGTCCATGCGGTTGTGCACCACAAACAGCAGGCGATTTTGCCAACTCTCCTCAAAAGCCGCGCGTGCCACGGCACGCGTGCCACGCGCGGGGTCGCCGACCAGTACCCGGTCGGGTTGGACGCCTTTGACCACCACAAAATGGTGGTAGCCGCTTTCGTTGATCAGCACGATGGCCGGTATGCGGGCCTCGTTGAGTTTGTCCAGTGGCTGCTCGAACCCATCGGCCTCGAAGCCATGCGCTGCCAGCACACGCTTCATGTCGAGCATCGAAAAGCCTTCGCGCTGGATCTTGCCCTGGTCGCCGTGCGTGTACATCTCTTCAAAGACCTGTTGCTCGCTGACCGGGTAGTTGTAATGGTGCGTCAGCAAAGTGGCCACGGCGGCCGAGCCGCAACTGAAATCGTATTTCTGCAGCAGTGTGCGGGTCCAGCGGGCTTCGCGGATGCTGGTGACCGGTACGCGGAAGTCCCCCGCGCCCATGGATGGCAAATGCGCTACCTGCGCGGTTGCTGCGCCGACACCGCCGACCAGCATGAAAGAGAACAGCAGGCGGCGCATGGTCTTGCCATCAGTTCATCTGCAGATGCAGGATGACTGCATTCTGGATCAGCACATTCGCCCCAGAGTTCTGGATCACCACCGGTATGCCGTTCATATTGGTGAAAGCGCCAGAGCTGATGGCGTTGTTGCCGGTACTGACCTGTTGCGCGGTGTTGTCAGAGGTGGTGCCGGTCAATGCCATGTCGTTGCGGACGATCTGGGAACCGCCACGGTAGTGGCCCAACGCTACCAGGCTGACTGGTTTGCTGAAGCCCTCCATCCTTTTGGTGCCCGCACTGCCGCCCGCGTCTACCACGGTCTGCGCTGTGGCCGATGCCACCAGTACGCAGGCCAGGGATAGGCCGCCTGACCAAGATAGTATTTTTTTGGCTTGCATGAAGTTGTCCCCTCGGTCTCTCGATGGCGTGGCTAGGGTGCCGGTATCCCCCCTGCAGCCCGCTTCCGAAGATGCGGACTGCAGGGGGTTACGGGCTACGACTCAATGGCCCACAGACAAATTGGCTTGCACGTTCACGCTTTGCTGGACCAGCGATGCGATACCGCTGTTCTGGCTGGCCACCATGATGCCCGCAGCCGACTGGCCGACGCTGGTCATGGTGTTGGACATGTTGAACGTACCCGCATCGACGGTGTTGGTGCCAGCAGCGCCACCTGTGCCGCTACCACCTGCACCGGCTGTGCCGCCTTGTGCGGTGTTGGTGCCGCCGTTGCCAGCGCCGCCAGCACCACCGGTACCGCTGCCGCCCGCACCACCAGCACCCGCTGTGGCGGTGCCACCCGTAGCGGCGCCGCCGGTGGCGCTGCCGTTGGTGGCTGCACCGCCCGCACCGCCCGTGCCGGCGCCCGCGGTACGGGTGCCGCCACCGGCATTGGCCGATGCAGTGCCGCCAGCACCGCCTGCGCCCCCAGCGCCTGTCGTGCTGGTGCCGCCCGAGCCGGTTCCCGTGCCGGTGCCGGTTGCGGTCCCATTGTTGCCGTCGCCATTGGACGCGGTTCCGGTGCCCGTGCCATTGGCATTGGCAATGGCCCGGCCGCTGTTGCCGCCGTCGTCGCCGTTGGCAATGGCCCTACCGGATCTATCGCCACCGCTGGCACTGCCACCCCAGCCGCTACCAGCTTTGCCGCCATCGGCGCTACCGTTGATCGTCTTGGTGCTGGCTCCCGCTGTGTAGGCCCTGCCGCCATTGCCACCGTCTGCGCCTTCGCCTTTGCCGCCCGACCCGCCGTTGCCTTTGCCGGATGCATAGCCGCCCTTGGCATTGCCGCCATCGCCGCCATAGCCCTTACCGCCATTGGCGTTGCCGGTGTTGTAGGCGTTATTGCCAATGCCGTAGATGCGAACGCCCGAAACGGAGCCTTCCAGCTTGCTGGTGGCCGTGGCGGTTGCTACGTTGAAGGCATTTGTGAATGTGCCCGTTGAGCCATTGTTGAGGGCTGCAGAGCGCGAGCCACTGGCTTCGGCCGACCCGGTATCCCGGTAGTTGGTGCTGCTATTGGCGTAAGAGTGGGTGCTGGAATCTGTCTTGGATATGGTTTTTGTATTCGTCTTCGAAATGGTCTTGGTATCGGTGTTCGTCCTACTGCTCGAATCGGTGATGGTGCTGGTGGCAGTATTGGTGTTACTGCCGCCGTCATCGGCCCGTTGCCGTGAATTGACATCCACCGTGTCGGCCAGTGCCAAACCGCTCAGACCAAATGCTGTGACAAGAGCAGAAGTCAAAAGTGTTTTTTTCATAAAGCCTCCAAATATTGAAATTAGAAAATGCCAGATGTGAGCTGTGGTGCCACAGCTCCGGTGCTGCAACAGCAAATCATGTGCCATCTTTTTTTGCTTTTATTTGTATGCGATCCATGGGGGGAAGTAGCCTATTTTCTAGGTGAATCTACCTATGCGCGGGGCCTATCTGCACCGATCTGCCTATCGAATTCCATTATTGGTTGTAACGAATCCGTGACGACATTCGGCTCCGCTGCTGCCGCGTTCGCGGCTGGGAGCAAGGACTTTGGGGGTGTTTTCTGGGGATTCGCTGCGGGCTCTACAGTGGCCACTTGTCATGGGTGCGTGACAGTGCTCCGTAGACTTTTCGGGGCCGCACTAGCGGGCAATGTAGCCAGTTTCCCAGCACCCACGCGTGTGCGGCTGAGGTCCATACACCGTCAAGCACCTAAACCATTGCATCAATTGTGTGACATTCGATTGCAAAACCATTTGCACGCACAGTTTCAATTGGGTAATTTTTTGAGTACAAAATTTATCTAGATTGTTGCAAAATACACGCAAGAAAAAGTAAGGCCCTGCCGCCTTGAAAACAAGGAGTTGTTCCATGAAGACCTTTTGCGAGGATCGGACGTTATTGCTCGTGGCCTGTTCGTCGGTGGTGTGGGCCTGCACCAGCGCCCATGCCCAAGACGTACCGCCAGCCCCCAGCGTAGACCAGCGCATCGAGGCGTTGCAGCAACTGGTGGCCGAGCAAGGGCGGCAGATAGAGGCCTTGCGGCAGCAGGTGAATGGTCAGCCGGGTGTTGCGAACGATGCCCCGCAGCCCGCCAACAATGCCCCCGTCGGCGCTGCCGAAGGCTCGACCCAGGCGGTGCGCGTTGGCGTGGCCCCCAGCGAAGACCCCCAGGTTCCCAAGATGGTCCAGCTGTTCGACCAGCCCGGCATCTTGACCCCGCGGGGCCACTACGTCCTGGAACCGTCCATGCAGTACGGTTACTCATCCAGCAATCGCGTGGCCCTGGTGGGCTACACCATCATTCCGGCCTTGCTGATCGGGCTGATTGATGTGCGGGAGGTCAAGAGCCATGTGACCACGGCAGCGTTGGCGGCACGCTGGGGCATCACCAACCGGCTGGAGGGGGAGTTGAAAATTCCCTATGTGTACCGTTCCGACTCCACCGTCAGCCGGGAGATCTTCACGGGCTCTGCATCAGACCGTGTCTTTAACAACAGCGGCAAGGCGGTGGGCGACATTGAGGTGGCGGCCCGTTACCAGTTGAACCAGCCCAAGAATGACTTTCCGTTCCTCATCGGCTCGCTGCGCTTCAAGTCCCGCACCGGTAAAGACCCCTTTGAGGTGGTCACCGATTGCGTTACGCGCTGCGTGGGCAACACCACCGGCACCGGACTTCCCATGGAGTTGCCCACAGGATCGGGCTTTTATTCACTGCAAACCGGCCTGACCTGGTTGATGCCATCCGACCCTGCCGTGTTCTTTGGGAGTTTCACGTACACCCATAATTTTGGCCGCAGCGATGTTTCCCGTACGGTGCTGGGCGGGGAACGCGAATTCCTGGGTTCCATCAAGCCGGGGGACGTGTTGGGTATCAATTTTGGTGTCGGACTGGCTATCAACGAGCACTCCACATTCAGCGTCGGCGTCGATATGAATTCGCTGGGTCGCACCCGGCAAAATGGCCAGCCGGTGGCGGGCTCGGTGCGCACGCAACTATCGTCCTTGCTGCTGGGCTACTCTTACCGCATCAGCCCCAAGACCACCATCAATGTGGCCGTGGCGGCGGGGCTGACGCCCGACACGCCGAATCTGACCCTGACTGTCCGGATTCCCATAGCGTTCTAGCGGTACCCACCATGTTAGTCCGGGACATTTTGTGCGTGAATTTAGGGGGCGATGGGCAAGCCATCTGCACCCAGCTGGAAAACAGGGGCTGGTCGCCCACGCAAGTCGTCGACCTGGCGGCCGCCAGCCGGATCCTGGCCCAAAAGCAATTTCAGGTGGGCCTGCTGGTCATGGGCGCCGCGCAGACAGTGACCGAAGCGGCCCTGGAAGCCTGTGTCAAGGCCTCCAAAGGGACAGAGTGGGTGGCGGGATGCACCACCCAGGCGTTGGAGTCTTCCGGTTTTCGCGATGTGATTCTGGGTTTCTTCCTGATGTACCAGACCTTGCCGCTGGACTGGTCTGTCTTGCCCTGTTTTCTGGAACACGCGCTGCAGCGCGCCATCCTTCGGCATCGGCACTACGCCCCCATGCACTCTGCCGGGGCCCTGGGCATGGTGGGGCATGGGGCGGCCATCACCCATTTGCGCCAGCAGATCCGAAAGGTTGCCGCAACGGTGGCGCCGGTGCTGATTGGCGGAGAGAGTGGTTGTGGCAAAGAGTTGGCGGCGCAAGCCATACACCGGTGTTCGCGGCGTGCTTCCGGGCCGTTCGTTGCGGTCAATTGCGGCGCCATTGCGCCGTCACTCATCCAGTCGGAACTGTTCGGTTACGAGCGCGGAGCGTTTACCGGTGCTTCGGCACAGCACAGCGGACTGATCGAGGCTGCCAACGGCGGCACCATTTTTCTGGATGAAATCGGTGATTTGCCACTGGAGCTACAGACCAATCTGCTGCGATTTTTGCAGGAAAAGACGATCAACCGCGTGGGTTCTGTGCGCAGCCTGACGGTAGACGTACGGGTGGTGGCGGCATCCCACATCGACCTTGCCGAAGCGGTGGCCACGGGACGGTTCCGGGAGGACCTGTACTACCGCTTGAACGTGTTGCCCATTGAGGTTCCGCCGCTGCGCAGCCGCATGGAAGACGTGCCGGAACTGGCCGAGCATTTCTTGCACTGCTGTCGGGCGGAATGCAGTACCCGTGTGGACGGGTTTCGCAGGCAGGCCATCGCGGCCATGCAGGCACACCATTGGCCCGGCAATGTGCGGGAACTGCACAACCGGGTGAGGCGCGCAGTGGTGATGGCCGAGCAGCACTTGATTGGGTCTGCCGACCTGGGTTTGGCGGCGCCGGAAAAGCCCGAAAGTATCGGCCTGGATGCCGCCCGAACGGTGGCCGAACGTGACGTCATCAGCCTGACCCTCGCCCGTGCGGGGAGCAACATCACGACGGCGGCCCGTGAGTTGGGCATTTCACGCATGACCCTGTACCGCTTGATGGACAAACACAGCATTGCGCAATACGGGCAGTAGCCAGGCACAACGGGCCACAGATGCTGCAAAGGCCCGCCACAGCGACTTTGGGTGGAACCGGACGCTGGCCGACGTGGCTTGATCCGGGCCATCGCACAAGGAAGCATGGTTTCTACCGGTGGAAGTGGCGAATGGGTACCAGCGCACCCGGATAATCCCCGGATATGTTGAAAATCGAGTTCCCCGAATCCCTGCCCGTATCCGCCAAGCGCGACGAGATCATGGAGGCCATTGCCCAGCACCAGGTGGTGATCGTGTGTGGCGAAACCGGCTCCGGCAAAACCACCCAGTTGCCCAAGATCGCCCTGGCCATGGGCCGCGGCAAGCTGAACCATCCTGGCGCGCACGGCCACCTCATCGGCCACACCCAGCCGCGGCGGATTGCGGCCAGTTCGGTGGCCAAGCGCATTGCCGAAGAGCTCAAAACCCCGCTGGGCGATGTGGTGGGTTTCAAGGTGCGTTTCCAGGACCGCCTGGGGCGCGATGCCTCGGTGAAGCTCATGACCGACGGCATCTTGCTGGCCGAGACGCAGACCGACCCTTTGCTGCAGGCCTACGACACGCTGATCATCGACGAGGCGCACGAGCGCAGCCTGAACATCGACTTTTTGCTGGGCTACCTGCGCCAGATATTGCCGCGCAGGCCGGATTTGAAGGTGATCGTCACCTCGGCCACCATCGATGCCGACCGCTTCTCCAAGCACTTTGAATCGCGCCACGGCCCGGCACCCGTCATCATGGTGTCAGGGCGCATGTTCCCGGTGGAGCAGCGCTACCGCCCCTTCGAGGAAAGCCGTGAATACGGGCTGAACGACGCGATTGCCGACGGTGTGGACGAGCTGTGGCGCGACCCGCACAACGCGGGCGACATCCTGATCTTCCTACCCGGCGAGCGCGAAATCCGCGAGGCCGCCGACCACCTGCGCAAGCACGTCTCACACCAGCCGCTGTACCGCAGCGCCGAGGTGCTGCCGCTGTTTGCCCGCCTGAGCCCGGCCGAGCAGGACCGCATCTTCGACAACCATGGCGACCGCCGCATCGTGCTGGCCACCAACGTGGCCGAAACCTCGCTCACCGTGCCGGGCACGAGATACGTGATTGACGCAGGTACCGCGCGCATCAAGCGCTACAGTTTCAGAAGCAAAGTGGAGCAGCTGCTGGTGGAGCCGGTCAGCCAGTCTTCGGCCAACCAGCGCGCCGGGCGCTGCGGGCGGGTGGCCAACGGCATCTGCATCCGGCTGTACGACGAGGTGGACTTCAATGGCCGCCCGCGCTTTACCGACCCCGAAATCCTGCGCAGCTCCCTTGCGGGCGTGATCTTGCGCATGAAGTCGCTGCACCTGGGCGTGGTGGACGACTTCCCGTTCCTGGAGCGCCCCTCCAGCCGCGCGATTGCCGACGGCTACCAGCTGCTCAACGAGCTGGGCGCGGTGGACGATGCGAACGAGCTCACCGCCATGGGCAAAGAGCTGGCCAAGCTGCCGCTCGACCCGCGCGTGGGCCGCATGATTCTGGAAGCCCGCGACCGGCAGGCGCTGGATGAGGTGCTGGTGATTGCATCGGCCCTGAGCGTGCAGGACGTGCGCGACCGCCCCATGGACATGCAGGCCCAGGCCGACCAGGCGCACGCCAAGTTTGACGACGACCGCAGTGAATTCAGCGGCTACCTGAACCTGTGGAAGTGGATCAACGACGCACGGGGCGGAAATGGTGGAGAGGGGAGCGCACACAAGCTCAGCAATCGCCAGTACGAGCAGTTGCTGCGGCAAAACTTCGTCAACATCCGCCGCGTGCGCGAGTGGCGCGACATCTACAGCCAGCTGCACACCGTGGTGGCCGAGCACAAGTGGCGCTTGAACGCCGCCCCGGCCAGCTACGAGCAAATCCACCTCTCCATGCTGTCGGGCCTGCTGGGCAACATCGGCTGGAAGACCGAGGGCGACGAGGTGGCGCAGACCGAGTACCTGGGCGCGCGCGGCATCAAGTTCCACCGCCATCCCGGCGCGCATCTGCGCAAGAAGCCGGGCCGCTGGATCGTGGTGGCCGAGCTGGTGGAAACCACGCGCCTGTTTGGCCGCGGCATTGCGGGCATCGAGCCGCAGTGGGTGGAGCAGGTGGCAGGCCATTTGCTCAAAAAGCAGCTGCTCGACCCGCATTGGGAAAAGAAGGCCAGCGAGGTCACCGCGCTGGAGCGGGCCACGCTGTACGGCATCGTCATCTACAGCGGCCGCCGCGCCAACTTTGGCCGGGTGGACCCGGTGGGCGCCCGCGAGATCTTCATCCGCGAAGCCCTGGTACAGGGCCAGTGGGACTGCAAGTTCCCGTTCCTGGAGGCCAACCTCAAGCTCATCAAGCAGGTGGAAGACCTGGAGCACAAGGCCCGCAGGCAAGACGTGCTGGTAGACGACGAGCTGATCTACGCCTTCTACGACCAGCAATTGCCCGCCGATGTGTACGGCGGCGCCAGCTTCGAGCGCTGGTACCGCGACGCGCTGCAGCACAACCCCAAGCTCCTGCTGCTGACCCGCGAGGAGCTGATGCGCCACGAGGCGGCGGGCATCACCACCCAGTCTTTCCCCAAGACCATCCGCCTGGGCGGCGTGGACTGCGCGGCGACCTATTTGCACGAGCCGGGCGATGCCAAAGACGGCCTGACCGTCACCGTGCCGCTGTTCGTGTTGAACCAGGTGAACGACGAGCGCTGCGAATGGCTGGTGCCCGGCATGCTCAAAGACAAGGTGCAGGCCCTCATCAAAACCCTGCACCAGCGCCCGCGCTCGCGCCTGGTGCCGCTGCCCGAAACCGCCCGTACGATGGCCGAGACGCTGAACACGCCCGAGCTGTTCGGCCAGGGCCCGCTGGTGGATGCGGTGCTGAAGCTGGTGCGTGCCGCCACCTCGCTGGACATTGCCCGCGCCGACATCAAGGCCGACATGCTCAGCCCGCACCTGTTCATGCACTTCCGCGTGGTGGACGAGCATGGCCGCCAGCTCGGCACAGGCCGCAACCTGGGCGCGCTGAAGGCCGAGCTGGGCGCGCAGGCGCGTGGGGCCTTCCAGGCTCTGGCGGGCTTAAAGATGGCCCAGAATGCTGAGACTTCCAAGCCAAATCAGCCTGCAGCGCCCATTCCGTCAGCGCAAGCAGCTACTAAAAAAGTAGCAACGCCGGTGGCCCCCGCCCACCAGCGCTACACCGCCTGGACCTTTGGCGAGCTGCCCGAGCTGCTGGAAATCCAGAAGGGCGGCCAGACGCTGATCGGCTACCCCGGCCTGATCGATGCGATTGACGCGGTGACCATCGAAGTTTTCGACGAGCCCGAAGTGGCCGCCGCCAAGCACCGCGCCGGCCTGCGCCGCCTGTTCTCGCTGCAGATCAAGGACGCGCTGAAGTACCTGGAAAAAAACATCCCCGACCTGCAAAAAATGGCCGTGGTCTACATGCAGGTGGGCAAGAACGCCGACGGCTCGGGCGGTGGCACGGTAGAGGAGCTGCGCGCGCAAATCATCGACGTGGCACTCGACCGGGCCTTTTTGCTCGACCCGCTGCCCACCGACGAATTTGCCTTCAAGCGCCGCATCGACGAAGGCCGGGGCCGCCTGACCCTGATCGCCAACGAGGTGGCGCGCCTGGCGCTGACGGTGCTCACCGAATACGGCACGGCCGCCCGCAAGATCAAGGACACCAAGAACGCCCCCGAGGCCACGGCCGATGCCGCCCAGCAACTCGCCCGCTTGATCCCCAAGCGTTTCCTCGCTGCCACCCCCTGGCCCGCGCTGCAGCACACCGCCCGCTACCTCAAGGCCATCACCGCCCGGCTGGACAAATACCGCGCCGACCCGGCCCGCGACGCCGCCCGCATGCTGGAGCTGCGCCCGCAGGAACAGCGCTACTGGCGGCTGGTGGCCGAGCGCAAGGGCGTGGCGGATGCGCGCATGCAGGAATTCCGCTGGCTGCTGGAAGAGCTGCGCGTGAGCTTTTTTGCGCAAGAGCTGAAAACCCCGCAGCCCATCAGCGTGAAGCGGCTGGACAAAGCCTGGGCGCAGCTGGGCTAGTTGCTATTGTTTTGAGAGCTGCTTGTGCTGGTGGGATAGGCGCTGGCGGCCTATTTTTTATAAATTCCGCCAGCCCGGTGTAAAAAGTCCCAATATTTTTACCCGGGTTTAACTTGCGCCTTGTTATATCCGGGTAGAATTCGTCTATTCTTTTTAACCCGGATAAAATTATGGCTTGGTTGGACACCCCCTGTACCGCCTTTGAAGGCGAGCGCTGCATTGCCGCGGGCACCCTGCGCGACGTGGCACCGCGCGCTAAGGCGGCGGCCGACCTGGCCGCAGACAGCCCGGCACCGCCGCCCTTGCTGGTGTTTGCGGATGCCAGCAGCGAGACCATCGAGCTGGACTGGCGCGGCCCGCCAGAGGTGTTCACGGCGCGGCTGGAACGCCAGGCGCAGGCGCTGGATGCCCTGGCCCCGCCCGAAGCGCCGCCTGCACCCGACACCGACACCCCCCGCGGCCCCGGCCGCCCCAAGCTGGGCGTGGTGGCCCGCGAGGTGACGCTGCTGCCGCGCCACTGGGAATGGCTGGCTACCCAGCCGGGCGGCGCATCGGTGGCGCTGCGCAAACTGGTGGAGCTGGCGCAGCGCCAGTCGCAGGCCCAGGACCAGGTACGGCGCACGACCGAGGTGGCGTACAAATTCATGTCCACCATGGCGGGCCACCTGCCGGGCTTTGAAGAGGCCAGCCGGGCGCTGTTTGCCCATGACCTGGCCGGGTTTATCGCACGGATCGCCGCCTGGCCGGTCGACGTGCAAGCCCATTTGCACAAGATCCTGGCCGAGGCGTGGCAGGCATGAACCGCGCGCTGTCTGCCGCGTCCGCCCCTGTGCCCAAGCCGCTGTGGAAGGTGTATCTGGCGTTTCTGGTGCCCATGATTGCCAGCAACTTCCTGCAGGCGCTGTCGGGCACGGTCAACAACATCTACCTGGGCCAGATGCTGGGGGTGGGGGCCATGGCCTCGGTGTCGGCGTTCTTTCCGGTGCTGTTTTTCTTGATCGCTTTCATGATCGGCCTGGGGGCCGGTGCGGCCGTGCTGATCGGCCAGGCCTGGGGTGCCCAGGACCTGGAACGCGTCAAGGCGGTGGCGGGCACCACGCTGATGGTGGGCGTCTGCGCCGGGCTGGTGGTGGCGGTGTTCGGCGGTGGCTTCACCCCCGGCCTGCTGCGCGCTTTGGGCACCCCGGTCGACATCCTGCCCGGGGCGGTAGCCTATGCGCGGGTGATGCTGCTGGCGGCACCGGCGGTGTTCCTGTTCTTGCTGGTCACCTCCATGCTGCGCGGCGTGGGCGACACCACCACGCCCTTGAAGACGCTGCTGATTTCCACCACCATCGGCCTGCTGGTCACGCCCGCGCTGATCCGCGGCTGGGGCGGCCTGCCGCAGATGGGCGTGGCCAGTGGCGCCTATGCGGCGGGCATCGGTTTTGTGGTGGCTATGGCCTGGACGGCCTGGGCGCTGCGCCGCGCCCGGCATGTGCTGGCACCGAACGCGGGCCTGTGGCCGCATCTGCGCATCGACCGGGCCATTCTGGGCAAGGTGCTGCGCATTGGTTTGCCGACCGGGCTGTCGATGATCACCATCTCGATTGCCGAAATCGCCGTGCTGTTTCTGGTGAACCGCTTTGGCTCGCAGGCCACAGCGGCGTATGGCGCGGTGAACCAGATCGTCTCGTACGTGCAGTTCCCGGCGATTTCGATTGCCATCACCGCGTCCATCCTGGGGGCCCAGGCGATCGGGGCGGGGCGCGGCCACACGCTGGGGCAGATTGCCCGCACCGGTATCTGGCTGAACCTGCTGCTGACCGGCGCGCTGGTGCTGCTGGGCTATGTGTTTTCGCGCAGCATGCTGGGGCTGTTCATCACCGATGGGCAGGTGGTGGACATGGCGCAAACCCTGCTGCACACCATGCTGTGGAGCAGCGTGGTGATGGGCATGTCGATGGTCTTGTCGGGCCTGATGCGCGCCAGCGGCACGGTGCTGGTGCCCACACTGTTGACCATGCTGGCGATTGGCGGGGTGGAGATACCGGTGGCCTGGGTGCTCAGCGGCATTTACGGGCTGAACGGCATCTGGGCGGCCTACCCGGTGGCGTTCTTGGCCATGCTGGCCATGCAAACCGCGTACTACCGTTTGGTGTGGCGCAAAAAGCCCATCCGCGCGCTCTGAAGGGGGCGTGCACCCCAACGGGTGGGGCCTGAAATTCCGTACATTGGCGCGGACCAGCCGCTTTACACTGGACTTTTCTGGCCTTATCGGCGGGAGGTCCAAAAATGTGGCAACGCGTCTGCGCCTCCATGGCATTGGCATCCAGCGTAGCCGCTGTGGCGGCCGATGGGTCGCTGTGCCCCGACCGTCCGATCCGCTTTGCCTATTTCGAGATGGGCGCGCTCTACAGCCGGGGCGTGGGTATCGACAGGGACCTGGTCGATGCCCTGCAACAGCGCTCGGGCTGCAGCTTTGCGGCGGCGGTACAGCCCCGGGCCCGCACCTGGATGGAGCTGGAGCGGGGCAACCTGGACATGACCGCCTCGGCCTTGTCCACCCCTGCCCGCGAGAAGTTTGCCTGGTTCGCCGACTACTTTGTCGACCGCAACCGCCTGCTGCTGCGGGCCGAGCTACCGGTGGCCATTCGGTCGCTGGCGGAACTGCTGGCCGACCCACAGGTGCGTGTGGGCGTGGTGCGCGGCTTTGTGCATGGCGCGGCGCTGGACGGCGTGGTGGCCCAACTGCGCGACCAGGGGCGGCTGGAGGAGGTGGAGGACCAGGAGACGCTGTACCGCATGCTGGCGGGGCGCCGTTTCGATGCCATTTTTGGCTATCCCTATGTGTACGCCCAGTACCTGCGCCAAAACCAGATGGCTGCCAAGGTCCGGGTGGTGGAGCTGGCCACGCTGCCCACCGCCCGCAGCTATCTGGCCATGTCGCACAAAGCCTTCACCCAGGCGCAGGCCCAGCGCTGGCAAGAGCTGCTCAACGGCATGCGCGCCGACGGCAGCCTGCAGGCGATTTTCCAGAAGCACCTGGGTGCCGCAGCCGCCCGCCAGATGCTGAGATACTAGCCAAAAAGGCTTCTTGCGCCCGCGCATTCGGCGTAAGGTGCTATCAAAATAATACCGATTGCAAGCACGGCCCAGAGGGCCCGACGGTACGATACTTGCGTCGCGCCAGCGAGCATCGCCCGCACCGGGGTGCCGCTGGCCTGCCCGTTGGCGAAGTACGCGAAGTAATGCAAAGGGCTGCCCTGTATGCAGCCTGGCCGGGTACATGGGGCTATAGTTTCCCCATTCACCTCGTTTTCTTTTAACCATAGGACTTCTCTCATGCTGAACGGAAAAACTGCACTCGTCACCGGCTCTACCAGCGGTATTGGTCTGGGTATCGCATTGGAGCTGGCCAAGCAGGGTGCCAACATCATCTTGAACGGCTTTGGCGACCACGCCGGCCCCAAGGCCGAGGTCGAGGCGCTGGGGGTCAAAGTGGGCTACAGCGGCGCCGACATGGGCAAGCCCGCCGAGATCGCCACCATGATCGACTACGCCAATGCCGAATTTGGCGGCGTGGACATTCTGGTCAACAACGCCGGCATCCAGTACGTGGCCCCGATCGAAGAGTTCCCCATCGAGAAATGGGACTCCATCATCGCCATCAACCTCAGCGCCGCCTTCCACGCCACGCGCCTGGTGATTCCCGGCATGCGCGCCAAGAACTGGGGCCGCGTGATCAGCATTGCGTCCGCCCACGGCCTGGTAGGCTCGGCGCAAAAAGTGGCCTACGTGGCCGCCAAGCACGGCATTGTGGGCATGACCAAGGTGGTGGCCCTGGAAACCGCCACCACCGGCATCACCGTCAACGCCATCTGCCCCGGCTGGGTGCTGACCCCGCTGGTGCAAAAGCAGATCGACGACCGCTCGGCCAAGGAAGGCATCCCCGTGGCCCAGGCCACCAAGGAGCTGCTGCAGGAAAAAGAGCCCTCGCTGCAGTTCACCACGCCCGAGCAACTGGGCGGCCTGGCCGTGTTCTTCTGCTCGCCCGCGGCCGACAACGTGCGCGGCGTGGCCTGGGCCAATGACGGCGGCTGGACGGCCCAGTAACGTGGGCTGCGCAGCATGAAAATCGAAGAGGTGCGCGCCCGGGCATTCGCCATGCCCTTGACCAACCCGTCATTTCCCCGGCCACCGTACCGGTTCTACAACCGCGAATACATCGTCATCACCTACCGCACCGACCCGGCTGCGCTGGCGGCGGTGGTGCCCGAGCCGCTGGTGGTGACCGACAACGTGGTCAAGTACGAGTTCATCCGCATGCCGGACTCCACTGGCTTTGGCGACTACACCGAGTCGGGCCAGGTGATTCCGGTCAGTTTCAACGGCGAGCATGGCGGCTATGTGCATTCCATGTACCTGGACGACGACGCGCCCATCGCCGGGGGACGCGAGCTCTGGGGCTTTCCCAAAAAGCTGGCCAGCCCCAAGATCAGCCACGAGGGGGAAGTGCTGGTGGGCACGCTGGACTGCCGCGGCCTGCGCTGCGCCGTGGGCACCATGGGCTACAAGCACAAAGAGGCCGACAAGGATGCGGTACTCAAGGCCATGATGGCCCCCAACTACATGCTGAAGATCATTCCGCACGTGGACGGCGGCCCGCGCATTCTGGAGCTGGTGCGCTACTACCTGGAAGACATCCAGGTCAAAGGCGCCTGGACCGGCCCGGCCGCGCTGGAGCTGTTCCAGCACGTGACGGTGGACGTGGCCAAGCTACCGGTGCTGGAGGTGGTTTCGGCCATCCATTACGTGGCGGACCTCACCTTGGGCATGGGTGAAGTGGTGCACGACTATCTGGCCTGATGGGGAGTTTTGAGGCCATTTTTCAGGCATGAAATCAGCCCCTTGTGCTGATTCCATCAGCGTAGGGTGCTCCTGTTTTTGATGTCAAAAACAGGAGCATTTGCTTTTTACAGCCGGGCCAGCCGCTCCAGCGCTGCCTGCAGGGTCTCATCCTTCTTGGCGAAGCAAAAGCGCACCACGCGCTGGTCGAAGCCGTTGCCGTAAAAGGCCGACAGCGGAATGGCGGCCACGCCGATTTCCTGGGTCAACCACTGGCAGAAGTCGGCCTCGCCCAGGTCGCTCACGTCCGAAATATCCACGCACTGGAAGTAGCTGCCTTCGCTGGGCAGCAGCTTGAACTTGGTGGCGGCCAGACCGGCGCGGAACAGGTCGCGTTTGCGCTGGTAGAAGGCGGGCAGTTCCAGATAGGGCGCGGGGTTGGCCAGGTAATGGCTCAGCCCATGCTGCACCGGCGTGTTGACGGTGAACACGTTGAACTGGTGCACCTTGCGGAACTCGGCCATCAGCGGGGCAGGGGCGACCACGGTGCCCACTTTCCAGCCGGTCACGTGGAAGGTTTTGCCAAAGCTGCTGACGATGAAGGCGCGCGCGGCCAGACCGGGGTAGCGGGCGGCGCTCTCGTGCTGGGCCCCGTCGAAAACCATGTGCTCGTAGACCTCGTCGCTGATCAGCAGCACCTCGGTGGGCGCCAGCAGGTCTTGCAGGGCCAGCATGTCCGCGCGCGACCAGATGGTGGCGCTGGGGTTGTGCGGCGAGTTGATCAGGATGGCGCGGGTCTTGGGCGTGATGGCTGCGGCGATTTTGGCGAAGTCGGGGCGGAACGTGTGGGGTGTGAGCGGCACCCGCACTGGCGTGCCCCCGGCGAGTTCGATGTTGGGCACGTAGCTGTCGTAGCAGGGCTCCAGCACGATGACTTCGTCACCAGGGCGCACCACGGCCAGGATGGCGGTGATGATGCCCTGGGTGGCCCCGGCTGTGATGGTAATTTCGGTCGCAGCGCTGTATTTACGGGCGTGGAGTGCTTCAATTTTTGCAGCAACCGCCTCGCGCAGCGCGGGGATGCCGGGCATGGGCGGGTACTGGTTCAGGCCCTGCTGCATGGCCTCGGTCACCGCCTGCACCAGCGCCGGGTCGCAGTTGAAATCAGGGAAGCCCTGGCCCAGGTTGACCGCGTTGTGCTCGGCGGCCAGGGCCGACATCACGGTGAAGATGGTGGTGCCAACGGCGGGGAGTTTGGTTTGGATATGGGGTGTACGCATAATTAGTTGAGGACAGAGCTGGTCTGCTGCGCAGCCTGCGGTCTGTCCCGCAAAGTTTCACAATTCGTAATCGTTAACGTGTCCAGACATGGCTTGCGCCACCAAATTGCGGTCTAGCCGGTCGCTCAGCAGCTCGGCAAATTTATAGACGAAATTGCGCAAATAGGCACTGCGCTTGAAGGCCACCCGGGCGATGTTGATACCGAACAGGATGCCGGCGGGGCGCGAGATCAGGTCGGAGTTGACATCATCGCGCACCGCCATTTCGGCCACGATGCCGATGCCCAGGCCCAGGCGCACATAGGTCTTGATCACGTCCGAGTCGATGGCTTCCAGGGCGATGCGGGGAACGAGCTTGCGGGCGGCAAAGGCCTGGTCGATCTTGGTGCGGCCGGTGAACGACGGGTGGTAGGTAATTATTGGCTCCTGCGCAATGTCCTCCAGCGTGAGGCGCTCTTTTTTTGCGAGCGGATGGTTGGCCGGGAAGACGATGACGTGCTGCCATTCGTAGCAGGGCAGGGTGACCAGCTCGGTGTAGTTGGCCAGCGATTCGGTGGCAATGCCGATTTCGGCCACTTCGTCGATCAGCATGCGGGCCACCTGGTCGGGCGCGCCCTGGTGCAGGCTCACGTTGACCTTGGGGTAGGCCTCGCGCAGCTTGGCCACCGGCACCGGCAGCACGTAGCGCGCCTGGGTGTGGGTGGTGGCGATCGACAGGGTGCCGCTGTCTTGCGCGCTGAACTGTTCGCCGATGCGCTTGAGGTTGCCCACCTCGCGCATGATCACTTCAATGCTGCTGAGCACGTGCTGGCCGGGTTCGGTGATGCGTTTGAGGCGCTTGCCGTGGCGGGCAAAAATTTCCACACCCAGCTCTTCCTCCAGCTCGATGATGGCTTTGGAAACCCCGGGTTGCGAGGTGTGCAGGGCTTTGGCGGCCTCGGTCAGGTTCAGGCCGCGCCGGGCGGCTTCCTGGACGAAGCGGAATTGGTGTAGGTTCATATCGAATTTCAGCTAATTTTGAAATTCATTATGCCCCAATCATCTATGCGGAAGGCTCCAATGCGATTTTGGCGAGCAGCGCGACCAACTGCGGATTCTCGCCCACCGCAGCCTGCAAGACGATGTCCACGCCCGGGTGCTGCTGGCGCAGGCCGTCCATCAGCACCGGCAGGTCGTCGCGCACATGGCGGCCCACGCCCAGGAACATGGGCACCACCGTCAACTGCTGCACGCCTTGGGCCACACACTGGGCAGCGGCGGTGGGCAGGTCGGGCTCGGTCAGTTCCAAAAATGCGCAGGCGACCTGCACCTCGGGGTCGGTGGCGGCCACCTGGGCGGCCACGGCTTCCATCGGCAAACGCCACAGCGGGTCGCGCGAGCCGTGGGCAAACAAAATCACACCGCGATGTTTCATGGGGAGGTCAGCGCCTTAAAACCAGCCAGCCAAACGCGGCCAGCGAGAGCATGGAATAGATAAAGCCTGGCGCGGCGGCGGTGAGCCAGGGCTGCCAGTTCTGCAGGTTGCCAATGTAGCCAAATACGTTGTTCAGCAAGAAGAAGCTGATGCCCGCCATCACCCCGCCAAACACGTAGGTGGTGATGCCGCCGCTGCGAAAGTGCAGGTAGGCAAACGGCAGGGCCAGCACCACCATCACCAGGCAGCTCAAGGGGTAGAACACCTTGCGCCAGAACTCGATTTCGTAACGCTGCGCCGTCTGGCCGTTGGCGTTGAGGTGGCGGATGTACTGGAACAGGTCCAGCGTGGCCATGCGGTCGGGCTTGAGCAGGGCGGTGGACACCATCTCGGTGCTGATCTCGGTGGGCCAGCGGTAGGTGGGCAAGCGGGTGCGCTCCACACTGGCGGTGTCGGTGGCCTGCGTGTCCTGCGTGTGGAAGCTGCTGCGCTCCACGTTGGTCAGCGTCCAGGCCCCATCGCTGGCAAATTCACCGGATTCGGCGTGCATCAGCGACACCAGCAGGCCGTTCTGGTCAAACTCGAAAATCCGCACGCCCTGCATGCGGCCCTGGCCCACCAGGGCGCTGACGTTGGCGGCAAACGAGTGGTCGGCCTGCTTTTCTTTCAGCCAGGCCCCGGTCTGTCCGATGGTGATGCCGCCCTGGTAGCGGGCCTTGATGAGCTGGGCCGCCCGGTCGGACATGGGGGCCAGGTAGTCGCCGATGGCAAAGGTCAGCACCACAAAGGCCATGCCCAGTGCCAGCAGGGTGTGCAAGGCCCGCCAGGGGCCCAGGCCGCTGGTGCGCAAAATGGTGTATTCGGAGCTTTGCGCCAGCCGGGCCATTACAAAGATGGTGCCGATCAGCACGGTGATGGGCAGCAGCTCGTACAGGTGGCTGGGCACCATCAGCGTGACCACCAGCATCGCGTGGGCGAGTTGGTAGCCGTTCTCGCCGGTCTTGCCCACCCAGCGCAGCTCGTCGACAAAGTCGAAGAAGAAAAACAGCGCCAGAAAGCCCAGGGTTACAAAACCCACGGCGACCAGAATTTCCTTGTACAGCAGTTGGCGGATGGTCTTCATGCGGCGGCTCCGGTGCGGCGGCGCGGCAACAGGTTGCGCCAGGTCAGGTGGTTGTGCCGCGCCAGCAGCCAGGCCACGGCCAGCACCAGCACGCCGCCATGCAGTCCCAGCATGAAGCCGCCAAACGGCACCGCGCCATTGGCGATCCAGTTCTGGCCCAGGTTCAGCAGGTTGTAGTACGCCACAAAGGCAAACAGCGCGAACAGCACGTTACCGCCCCGGCCCGAGCGCGGGTTGCCGCCGGACAAGGCCAGCGCAATCACCACGAAGTTCAGGGCGGCAAACGCCAGACTCAGGCGCCAGGCCAGCTCTCCCAGGTTCACCGCATTGGGGTCACGCACCAGGTCCAGGCTGGAACGGGCCCGCGACGGCGGGGTGTCCAGCGGCCCGATGGCGTTGCCGCCGATGCGGGTGCCGTATTCCTGGAATTCACTGACCTTGAGGTCGGGCTCACCCAGGTTGGACTCCAGCCGCTGGCCGTTGTTGAGGATCAGAAACTGCTGCCCGTTGATGCGGTCGATCTTGGCGCTGCGCGCCGAGGTGACGGTTTCCTTGCCGTGGTCGATGGAGGAGATGAAGATGTTGTTGCCGCTGCGTTTGTCCGGCGAGTCCTTGTCGATAAAGAACACCCGGTTGCCATTGGCCGACTCCTGGAACTGCCCGGGCGCGATGCGCTCCAGATCGCCGCGCTGCTCATAGCGGTCTTTCATGTCCTGGATCTGCTGGTTGGACCAGGGCCACACCACCAGCGCCAGCGCCGCCACCGCCAACAAAATTGGCCAGGCAAAGCGAAACAGCGGCCGCAGCAGCCCCACCAGCCCCTGGCCGCTGGCGAACCAGATCACCATTTCACTGTCGCTGTACATGCGCGAGAGTGTGCTGACCACGGCCACAAACAGGCTCAGCGTGAGGATGGTGGGCAAATACCCGAGTACGCTGTAGCCCAGCACCATCATCACCTCGGAGGGATTGACCGAGCCCTTGGCGGCCTGGCCCAGGGTGCGGATCAGCATCATGGTCATGACGATGGTGACCAGGGCCACCAGCGTGGCACCAAAACCGCGGGCCAGCTCTTTGCGAATAGAAGAATGGAATAACATCGTTGACGGATTGCAAGCCACCGCGTGGCGGACCATACCGGCCCCCACCCACGCGACAACACGACTAAATTTATGAACTTTGAACTGAAATCCTTGGACCTGGCCGCCTGCGCCGCCGAGAAATGCGACGCCCTGATTGTGCTGGTGTCCGAGGCTTTTGCTCCGGCCAAGGATGCATTGTCTCAGTTGATTGCCCAGGCCCGCGCGTCGGGGGATTTGGAGGCCAAGCCCGGCAAGTTGCTGCAAATGTACCGCCCGGCTGCGGCCGCTGCCACGCGGGTGCTGCTGGTGGGTGTGGGCGACGGCGCGGCGCGCCACGTGCGCCAGGCGGTTGCCACCGCTGTGGCCGCCGCCAAAGGCCCCTCGCTGCGCAAAGTGCTCATCAGCTTTGCCGGTGCCGACGCCCAAAAATCGGTACGCGCCGCGGTGCAAGCTGTGGCCGAAGCGACCTACGTCTACACCACCACCAAGTCCAAGCCCGAAGGCCGCACCCTGTCCCAGGTCTGGCTGTGCGCACCCGATGCCGCGGCTGCCCAGGCGGAGCTGGCGCTGGGTACGGCCACGGTGGCAGGCGTCGAACTGGCCAAGGAATGGGGCAACCGCCCCGGCAACCACGCCACCCCCACCTTGCTGGGCACGGCGGCCAAATCGCTGGCGCGCTTTCCCAAGATCCGCTGCGAAGTGTTGGGCCCGAAGGAAGTGGCCGCGCTGGGCATGGGCTCGTTCATGTCGGTGGCCCAGGGCTCCAAGGAGCCGCTGCGCTTCATCGTGCTGCACTACAGCGGCGCGGCCAAGACCGTCGCCCCCACGGTGCTGGTGGGCAAGGGCATCACCTTTGATACTGGTGGTGTCTCCATCAAGCCTGCGGCCGAAATGGACGAGATGAAGTTCGACATGTGCGGTGCCGCCAGCGTGCTGGGCGTGTTCCGTGCGCTGGGCGACCTCAAGCCCGCCATCAACGTGGTCGGGTTGATTCCGGCCTGCGAAAACATGCCCGACGGCGGCGCGGTCAAGCCCGGCGATGTCGTCACCAGCATGAGCGGCCAGACCATCGAAAACCTCAACACCGACGCCGAAGGCCGCCTGGTGCTGTGCGACGCGCTGACCTACGCCGCCCGCTTCAAGCCCCGCGCCGTGATCGACATCGCCACCCTCACCGGTGCCTGCGTGGTGGCCCTGGGCGGCGTGCGCAGCGGCATGTTCTCGGCCGACGACAGCCTGGCCGCCGCCCTGCAGGCCGCAGGCGAGTCGGCGCTCGACCCGTGCTGGCGCCTGCCGCTGGACGACGAATACGGCGAAGGCCTGAAGTCCAACTTTGCCGACATGGCCAACGTGGCCGGGCGTGCGGGTGGGGCCATCACCGCCGCCAAGTTCCTGCAGAAGTTCACCGGCAAGATGCCCTGGGCGCACCTGGACATCGCGGGCACGGCCTGGAAGAGCGGGGCGGCCAAGGGCGCCACCGGTCGGCCTGTGGGCTTGCTGTTGGACTATGTATTAAATCAGCCTCCAGCGCTGATTGAATCAGCGCAAGCAGCTCCTAAATCGATAGTGCGGCGCAAAATGGCAACTCAGGCTATACCGGCCAAAACTGTGGCCAAAACTGCGGCCAAGACCCCGCGCAAAACAGCGGCCAAGTAAGCCCGCCCGCCCGCCCATGACCCACGTAGAGTTCCACTTCAACGCGCCCGACAAAATCGCCTACGCCTGCCGTCTGCTGCGCAAGGCCAGCCGCCAGCGGACGCAGGTGGTGGTGGTGGCCGGGCCGGAGCTGCTGCAGGCCCTGGACGCGGCCCTCTGGAGCTTCAGCGCCACCGACTTCGTAGCCCACACCCTGGCCACGCCGGATGCCGCTGTGCTGGCGGCATCGCCGGTGTTGCTGCTGGAGTCGGCCTTGGAGGCACCGCACCAGCAGGTCTTGCTGCAGCTGGGCGATACCGTGCCCGCCGGTTTCGAGCGCTTTGAACGCCTGATCGAGGTGGTGACGCTGGAGGAAGACGACCGCGTGCTGGCCCGCCAGCGCTGGAAGCACTACGCAGGCCGCGGGTACGCGGTGCAGCGCAAGGATTTGGAACTGAAAGAGCCCGCATGATGGTTGATTCCCCCCGCCAACCCCCGCGTTTTGTGCCCACACTCACCGAAGTGGTGCAGCCCATTTCGGTGCCTGTCGCTCCCGCGACACCTCCAGGGTTCATCACCACCGAGGCCCTGGAAGACCAGATCATCCACCGCGTGATGCAGCGCATCGACCTGTCGCTGGAGCGCCGTTTGCGCGAGGCGGTAGCGGCCATGGTGCTGCAGCAAACCCAGTCTTTGGTACCGCGTTTGCGGGAGGAAATCGAGTTCGTGGTGCGCCAATCGGTGTCCGATGCGGTGGCCGACGAGCTGGCTACGCGCCTGCCCTAAACGGTAAAAATACCGGTTTTGTATGCCCCAAATGGGCGCAAAAACGGTTGTCCGCGTGTTCCCTATGTTTCGGGCCTAAAAATTGCGGTATTGTTCGGCCCGTGGATTTACCCATTCACTGTGTCTATCGCTATCCAGCCATTTTGTACATTGGAGTTTTTATGCAAATGAAGTTGAAATTGACCGTAGCTGCTGCCATTACTGCTGTGGCAGGTATGGCTTCTGCCCAGGACGTGCAGGTCGTGAAAATCGGCCACGTTGCGCCCATGTCGGGTGGCCAAGCCCACTACGGTAAAGACAACGAAAACGGTGCACGTATGGCCGTGGAAGACTTGAATACGCAAAACGTCGTCATCGGCGGCAAAAAGATCAAGTTCGAGTTGATGGCTGAAGACGATGCTGCCGATCCAAAGCAAGGTACGGCTGCTGCACAAAAGTTGTGTGATGCCAAGGTTAACGGCGTGGTGGGTCATTTGAATTCGGGTACCACCATCCCCGCATCCAAGGTCTACAACGACTGCGGTATTCCCCACATCACCGGTGCGGCCACCAACCCCAACCTGACCAAGCCTGGCTACAAAACCACCTACCGCATCATCGCCAACGACAACTCGCTGGGTGCAGGGCTGGCGTTCTACGCCGTCGACGCGCTGAAGCTGAAGAAGGTCGCCATCATCGACGACCGTACCGCCTACGGCCAAGGTGTTGCCGAAGTGTTCAAGAAGACCGCTTTGGCCAAGGGCATGACCGTGGTGGACGAGCAGTTCACCACCGACAAAGCCACCGACTTCATGGCGATCCTGACCTCCATCAAGTCCAAGGCACCTGACGCCATCTTCTTCGGCGGCATGGACCCCCAGGCTGGCCCGATGCTGCGCCAAATGGAACAGCTGGGCATGACCAACGTCAAGTACTTCGGCGGTGACGGCCTGTGCACCAACGAAGTGGCCAAGCTGGCTGCTGGCGCCAAGACGCTGGACAATGTGGTCTGCGCTGAAGGCGGCGCTTCCCTGGTCAAGATGCCTGGCGGCGTGGAATGGAAGAAGCGCTACGATGCCAAGTACCCTGGCCAGTTCCAGATCTACAGCCCGTACACCTACGATGCCACCATGGTGCTGGTCGATGCCATGAAGCGCGCCAACTCCACCGACCCCAAGGTCTACACCCCCGAGTTGCTCAAGACCAACTACAAGGGCGTCACCACCACCATCAGCTTCGAACCTAACGGCGAACTGAAGAACCCCTCGATCACCCTGTCGGTCTACAAAGACGGCAAGAAGACCGCGCTGAACTAATCGGTTCCAGCACCCACAAAAAAGCCACCGCGAGGTGGCTTTTTTTTGTCTGGGTGTTCGCTATATATTCAATAGCTTCTGCCGCCCATCCTGTAAGGGCTGGCGGTATAAAAGGCACAAACCCACCGCGGTGACACCCCTTCCAGGGATAGCTGGCCCTGGCTCCGCCAGGCCACTGGTATCGCCCCCTGCGAGGGGGTTGGCGGAAAGCGCTTGCGCTCTAGCCTGGGGGAGAGCCCATTTACGCCCGGGCATCACCCCAGCGCAACTGGGCCATGTCGTCGCCGCGGTACAGGGTTTCACCGGAGCGGTCCACGCAGTAGTTGGGGGAGACGATCATTTCGTTGAAATGCATGTCGGCTGCGATGCGGGTGTACTCGAACAAAATGCTGCGGGTCACCTTGGCGCCCGAGCGGATCACGCTGCCGTGGCCGATCCAGCAGGGGCCGATGATGGTGGCGCCGGGCTCTACCTTGACGCTGGAGCCCAGGTACACCGGGCCCTGGATGTTGCACTGGTCCCAGGCGATGGAGGTGTTCAGCCCCACCCAGATGCCGGGCTTGACTTCGCGGCCCGGGATATTCATCTGCGCCACTTCGCCGCGCAGTACGCGCTGCAGCACCGACCAGTAGTCGCTCACGCGGCCAATGTCGATCCAGTTGAAGAAGCGCTTTTGGGCGTAGAACGGCAGCTTTTCGGCCACCAGCTGGGGGAACAGTTCGGCGCCGATGTCATACACCTTGTTGGGCGGGATCATGTCGATGACCTCGGGCTCAAAGATGTAGATGCCGGTGCTGGCCAGGGTGGACTGGGCTTCTTCGGGCTTGGGCTTTTCCTGGAAGGACTGAATCTGCCCCTGCTCATTGGCCACCACGATGCCGTAGTTGGAGACTTCATTCAAGGGCACGTCCAGCGTCACCACGCTGGCAATCGCACCCTTGGTCTTGTGCTCGTGCAGGGCCGCGCCGATGTCCAGGTCGATCAGGGCGTCGCCGCACAGCACCAGGGTGGGCTCGTCAAAAAAGCCGCTGAAATCCTGGATGCGCCGCATGCCGCCTGCCGAGCCAAAAGGCTTGGGGATCACGTCGCCGTGCTCGCGCACGCCTTCGTAGGCATAGCCGATTTGCACGCCCCAGCGGTGGCCATCGCCAAAATACTGCTCGATTTTGTGGTGGTGGTAGGCCACGTTCACCATGATTTCTTTGATGCCGTAGTTGGCCAGGTGCTCGATCAGGTACTCCATGACCGGCTTGCCCAGAATCGGCACCATCGGCTTGGGCAGGTCCTTGGTCAACGGGCGCACCCGCGTACCTTGACCTGCCGCCAGAATCATTCCCTTTGCCATGCTGGTATTTCCCTATGTTATGTGAGCAGTATGAGGTGCATAGATTATCAAGGTTTAGTTTGAAGGTTCTGGGCACGTCAAACTTTTGGTCAGCCGTCTTGTCATCCATGCTATGGATGTACGGGCGGGGTGACTGTGCGGTGGCTAACACATGGAAACAACACGGAAACAAAAAAGGCCTGTCGTTGTAATAACGACAGGCCTGATATTGGCGGAACAGGCGGGATTCGAACCCGCGGAGGGCTATTAACCCTCACACGCTTTCCAGGCGTGCGACTTAAACCACTCATCCACCGTTCCTAAGCCCACAAGTATAGCAGTCAATGTGCTGCATTCTTGCCGGGCACTGCATGTTTCTCCAGATCCTCCAACAACACGAACTCCAGCGCCCGGATGTGGGTGGACTCCAGCACCACCGGTGGGGCTACCCCGGCCTCGAACGCCTCTTTCCAGCGGTTGGCGCACAGGCACCAGCGGTCGCCCGGGCGCAGGCCGGCAAAGCGCCACTGGGGGCGCGGCGTGGTCAGGTCGTTGCCGCGGGCCAGCGAGAAGGCCAGAAACTCGGCGGTGACCTTGGTGCAGATGACGTGCGAGCCGCTGTCGGTCTCGTCGGTGCTGCAACAGCCGTCGCGGAAGTAGCCGGTCAGCGGGTCGTAAGAGCAGGGCACCAGTTCGTTGCCCAGCACGTTGTGTTCGATGGCGGGGGTGTCCATGGCGGTCCTAGGAAGCTTTGACGGTGTTGACCATTTTCATGGCGGAGCCTATCAGTGCCGACACTTCGGTCATGTTGCTGGGCACAATCAGGGTGGTGTGGGCGTTGGCCGCTACCTTGGCATAGGCTTCCACGGCTTTTTCGGCCACCTTGAGCTGCACCGCCTGCTCGCCGCCCGGCTGGCGGATGGCTGCTGCGACCAGTTCGATGGCGTGGGCGTTGGCTTGGGCCACGGCGGTGATGGAGGCGGCCTCGCCCTGCGCCTTGTTGATGACGGCCTGCTTTTCGCCCTCGGAGCGGGCGATGAAGGCCTCGCGTTCGCCGGTGGCGATGTTGATCTGCTCCTGGCGGCGGCCCTCGGACGCGGCAATCAGCGCGCGCTTTTCGCGCTCGGCGGTGATCTGCGCCTGCATGGCGTGCAGGATTTCCTTCGGGGGCGTCAGATCCTTGATTTCGTAGCGCAGCACCTTCACACCCCAGTTCAGGGCGGCTTCGTCGATGGCGGCCACCACCTGGGCGTTGATGATGTCGCGCTCTTCAAAGGTTTTGTCCAGCTCCAGCTTGCCGATAACGCTGCGCAGCGAGGTTTGCGCCAGCTGGCTGATGGCCATGATGTAGTTGCTGGAGCCGTAGCTGGCGCGCATGGCGTCGGTGACCTGGAAGTACAGGATGCCGTCCACCTGCAGCTGGGTGTTGTCGCGGGTGATGCAGACCTGGCTGGGGATGTCGAGCGGGATTTCCTTGAGCACGTGCTTGTAGGCCACGCGGTCCACAAACGGCACCAGAAAGTTCAGGCCCGGGGTCAGCGTGCCGTGGTATTTACCCAGCCGCTCGATCACCCAGGCGTGCTGCTGGGGCACGACCTTCAGGGTGCGGCTGATGAAGATGACGGCGATGACGAGTAAGACGATGGCTATTTCCATAAAGGCTCCAGGTTAGACCTTTGAGTGTTTCACAGTTTTTCGACCAGCAAGCGGTTGCCCGTGACCTCGACCACCCGGTGCGGGCCCGGGGAGGGCGGGTTGCCGGGGCGGTGCAGCACCGTCCAGTTGGCCCCCCGGTAATTCACCTGGGCCGTGCCGTCCGGGCGCCATGCCTCCACCTGCACGGTTTCGCCAATGTCCAGGTTCACATCCGGGTTGGCGCTGGCAGGCAGGCTTCGGGGGCGTTTGCTGCGGATGCGGTTCCACAGCACCACGGCGCCGCCGCCCACCGCGCTGGCGATAAGCGTTTGCACCACCATGCTGCTACCCGCATACGCCGCCAGCGCCGCCGCCGCAAAGCCCAGGGCCAGCATCAATAAATAGAAGGTACCGGTGAGCAACTCCGCCACGATGGCCCCGCCGGCCAGCAGCCACCAGATCGTCGATTCCGCCATAGAGTGCCTTTGCTTGTATTCGTATCGCTACATTTTGGGACTAATTCAGGGCATCCCCCTAGAAGCTTCATACGAAGTCCTTACACTTCGCGCCTGTTTTGCGTTTTACCTTGCGTTAATTTGGCTGGAGGCCGGCATGAAGTTTCGTTTCCCTATCGTCATCATCGATGAAGATTTTCGCTCCGAGAACACCTCGGGGCTGGGCATCCGCGCCCTGGCCCAGGCGATAGAGACGGAGGGGTTTGAGGTGCTGGGGGTGACCAGCTACGGCGACCTGTCCAAATTTGCCCAACAGCAAAGCCGCGCCAGCGCGTTTATTTTGTCGATCGACGACGAAGAATTCTCGCCCGGCCCCGACCACGACCCGGTGGTGCTCAACCTGCGCCATTTCATCGAGGAAGTGCGGCGCAAGAACCTGGATGTGCCGATCTACATCTACGGCGAAACCAAGACCTCGCAGCACATCCCCAACGACATCCTGCGCGAGCTGCACGGCTTCATCCACATGTTCGAGGACACGCCCGAGTTTGTGGCGCGCCACATCATCCGCGAGGCCAAGAGCTACCTGGAAGGCGTGCAGCCGCCGTTCTTCAAGGCCTTGCTGGACTACGCCGAAGACGGCTCGTATTCCTGGCACTGCCCCGGCCATTCCGGTGGCGTGGCCTTTCTGAAGAGCCCGGTGGGCCAGATGTACCACCAGTTCTATGGCGAAAACATGCTGCGCGCCGACGTGTGCAACGCGGTGGAAGAGCTGGGCCAGCTGCTCGACCACAACGGCGCGATTGGCGAGAGCGAGCGCAATGCCGCGCGCATCTTCAACGCCGACCACTGCTTCTTTGTGACCAACGGCACCAGCACCAGCAACAAGATGGTCTGGCACCACACCGTGGCCCCCGGCGACGTGGTGGTGGTCGACCGCAACTGCCACAAGTCGAACCTGCACGCCATCATCATGACCGGCGCAATTCCGGTGTTCTTGAAGCCCACGCGCAACCACTTCGGCATCATCGGCCCCATCCCCAAGAGCGAGTTCGAGCCCGCTGCCATCAAGGCCAAGATCCGCGCCAACCCGCTGCTGCAGCATGTGGATGCCGACACCATCAAGCCGCGCATCCTCACGCTCACCCAAAGCACCTACGACGGCGTGCTCTACAACACCGAAACCATCAAGAGCATGCTCGATGGCTACGTGGAAAACCTGCACTTCGACGAAGCCTGGCTGCCGCACGCCGCCTTCCACCCGTTCTACGGCAGCTACCACTCGATGGGCAAAAAGCGCATCCGCCCCAAGCACGCGGTGGTGTACGCCACGCAAAGCATCCACAAGCTGCTGGCCGGTATCAGCCAGGCCAGCCATGTGCTGATCCAGGACTCGCAAAACGTCAAGCTCGACCGCCACCTCTTCAACGAGGCCTACCTGATGCACACCAGCACCAGCCCGCAGTACAGCATCATCGCCAGCTGCGACGTGGCTGCCGCCATGATGGAGCCGCCCGGCGGCACCGCGCTGGTGGAGGAAAGCATCGCCGAAGCCCTGGACTTCCGCCGCGCCATGCGCAAGGTGGACGACGAGTACGGGGCCGACTGGTGGTTCAAGGTCTGGGGCCCCGACAAGCTGGTGGAGGAGGGCATTGGCCGCGCCACCGACTGGATCATCAAGGGCGAATCCAAATCCAACGCCAAGGCCAACTGGCACGGCTTTGGCAAGATGGCCACCGGCTTCAACATGCTGGACCCGATCAAGTCCACCATCGTCACGCCCGGCATGGACCTGAACGGCAAGTTCGCCAAAACCGGCATCCCGGCCAGCATCGTCACCAAGTTTTTGGCCGAGCACGGCGTGGTGGTGGAGAAAACCGGCCTGTACAGCTTTTTCATCATGTTCACCATCGGCATCACCAAGGGCCGCTGGAACAGCATGCTGACCGCGCTGCAGCAGTTCAAGGACGACTACGACAAGAACCAGCCGATGTGGCGCATCCTGCCCGAGTTCTGCCAGAAGCACCGCCGCTACGAACGCATGGGCCTGGCCGACCTGTGCCAGCACCTGCACAACCTGTATGCCAAGTACGACATTGCCCGGCTCACCACCGACATGTACCTCAGCGACCTGACCCCGGCCATGAAGCCCAGCGACGCCTACGCCCACATCGCCCTGCGCAAGACGGAGCGCGTGGCCATCGACGACCTGGAAGGCCGCATCACCGTGGGCCTGGTCACGCCCTACCCGCCGGGCATTCCGCTCTTGATCCCCGGTGAAGTGTTCAACAAGAAGATCGTGGACTACCTGAAGTTCTCGCGCGAGTTCAACACCCAGTGCCCCGGCTTTGAGACTGACATCCACGGCCTGGTGGAAGAAGTGGACGAAAACGGCAAGCACCACTACTTTGCCGACTGTGTGAAGGTCTAAACCCTCCCGCTTCAGTGTGCTATTAAATAAAGAGCTGCTCACGCTTATTCCATAAGCGCTAGCAGCTCTTTTTTTATAAATTCTGCACGGATTCAAGCGGCTTTTGAATCCAAACCCCTGGCGCGCTCCGTATTGGTCTCAGCCGCAACATTCGGCTTGTTATCCACCCACTAGGAGCTTTCCATGGTCTCGATCCAAACTTCCCGCACACTTGCTTCTTTCAGCCTGGCCGCCGTGATGGCCGCCGTGTCTTTTGCCTCCGTGGCCGCTGACGTGATGGTTGGCGGTGCACCCATGATGGCCTCCAAGGACATCATCGACAACGCCGTCAACTCCAAGGACCACACCACCCTGGTGGCCGCCGTCAAGGCCGCAGGCCTTGTCGACACGCTCAAGAGCGCCGGTCCGTTCACCGTGTTCGCGCCCACCAATGCCGCCTTCGCCGCATTGCCCGCCGGCACGGTAGACACCCTGCTCAAGCCCGAAAACAAGGGCATGCTGACCAATATCCTCACCTACCACGTGGTGGCCGGCAAGTTCGATGCCGCAGCCATCAACAAAATGCTGATGGACGGCAAGGGCATGACCAGCTTCAAGACCGTCAGCGGCGGCACTTTGATGGCCAAGGCCAACGGCTCTACCCTGGTGCTGACCGATGAAAAGGGCGGCTCCGCCAATGTGACGATTGGCGACGTGTACCAGTCGAATGGCGTGATCCACGTGATCGACAAGGTTCTGTTGCCCAAGTAATTACCAGCTACAAATCCGCGTCCGCGCGCAGCCGCAAGAAGCTCGCAAAGCGCGGAATCCCGCTGGGGTTGACATCGCGGTACCGGTAGGTCACCCAGGTGCCCAGCGCAGGCGGATCGCGCCGCTGGGCATCGCTGAAGCCGGTGCCCAGCTTGAATTTTCGGCCCCCGGGTGTTTCCACCTGCAGGGCCCCCAACAGGCCCGCATATTTGCCCTGGCCCGCCACATGGCCCACCACCCGGGCTTCGGCATCCTCAAACGGCTTCAATTTCAACAGGTCGTCCTTGCCCGGGCTGTCCAGCAGCGCATCGCCCCGGTGCAGCACCAGCCCCTCGCCACCGGCCTGCACCGTTTGCCGCAGCAAAACCTGCAGGGCAGGGTGGCTGGCCACTCGCATCTGGGCCACTGGTTGCACCCAGGCGGGCAGCGCCAGTTGCTGCAGGGCGGCCAGGCGCGCGTCGAAGGCCCCGCTGTGCCCGGGCAGGTCAAACAGCCGGTAGCGCATCTGCCGCCAGGCGGCCTCGCCCGCACCGGCCTGCCGCACCGTGGATACCGCGGTGGCAAAGGCCCCGTGTCCGGCCCACAGCTCGCCATCCAATGCGGCAGATGGCCAGCCCGCGGTAAACCACGCGGGCGCACGGATGGGTTGGCCGCCCCGGGTCCATAGCTGGGTACCGTCCCAGTAGCCCCGCACGCCGTCCAGCTTTTCGCTGACCCAGTAGTTGTCCAGCGCAATGCCACCACGGTAGGCCGTGGGCCGCTGCAGCACTGGCGGGCTGGCACGGCTGTGCAAAGGTGTGGCGACTGCAACAACAAGTAATAGGCGTTGCAGCAGCGTTCGCCGGTGGAGCGGGGTGGGGATGGCGGATGTAAGCATGCCGCCAATCTACGCCAAACCGGTCGGGTTTGGGGTACTTTTGGGCGCTTTTTGGCCACTCGCCGATGGTGCGACCTTGGTACATTGCAGTGGGTTACTTTTTGACCTGCCCGTTACCCTTACTACATCCTGGAGACACTTTCGCATGCGCATTCCCACCTTTCGCCCCGCGTTGATTGCCACCGCCGCCGCCCTGTGCTGCGCCGCCCAGGCGGCTTCCGTCGCCCCCGTTGCCGCCGAAAACGGCATGGTCGTCACCGCCCAGCACCTGGCCACCCAGGTGGGTGTGGATGTGCTCAAGCGCGGCGGCAACGCCATCGATGCCGCCGTGGCCGTGGGCTATGCGCTGGCCGTGGTCTACCCCGCCGCGGGCAACCTGGGCGGTGGCGGCTTCATGACGGTGCAACTGGCCGATGGCCGCAAGACCTTCTTCGATTTCCGTGAAAAAGCCCCCCTGGCGGCCACCGCCAACATGTACCTGGATGCCGACGGCAACGTGGTCAAGGGCGCCAGCACCAACGGCTACCTGGCCGTGGGCATTCCCGGCTCGGTGGCCGGTTTTGAAGAAGCCCGCACCAAATACGGCACCATGCCCCGCGCCAAGCTGCTGGCCCCGGCCATCGGGCTGGCCGAGCGCGGCTTTGTGCTGCAGGAGGGCGATGTAGACATGCTGAAAACCGCGACTGCCGATTTCAAGAAAGACGCGCCATCCGCCGCCATCTTCCTCAACAAAGGCGAGCCCTTCCAGATCGGCCAGAAGCTGGTGCAAAAAGACCTGGCCAAGACCCTGAAGCTGGTCAGCCAGAAGGGGCCGGACGGCTTCTACAAAGGCACGGTCGGCGCCCACATCGTGGCCGCCAGCCAGGCCGGCAAGGGCATCATTTCCCAGGAAGACCTGAACCAGTACAAGGTGCGCGAGCTGGCCCCGGTGGAGTGTGACTACCGTGGCTACCACATCGTGTCGGCCCCGCCTCCCAGCTCGGGCGGCGTGGTGATCTGCGAAATCCTGAACATCGTCGAAGGCTATCCGCTCAAGGAGCTGGGTTTCCGCTCGGCCCAGGCCGTGCACTACCAGATCGAGGCCATGCGCCACGCCTACCTGGACCGCAACAGCTACCTGGGCGACCCCGACTTCGTGAAGAACCCGCTGGAGCGCCTGCTCGACAAAGGCTATGCCGCCAAGATCCGCGCCGCCATCGATCCCGCCAAGGCCGGTGTCTCCAAGGACCTGAAGCCCGGCGTGGCCCCGCATGAAGGCAGCAACACCACCCACTACTCCATCGTCGACAAGCTCGGCAACGCCGTCTCCGTCACCTACACGCTGAACGACTGGTTCGGCGCCAAGGTCACCGCCGCCAAGACCGGCGTGCTGCTAAACAACGAGATGGACGACTTCACCTCCAAGGTGGGCGTGCCCAACCTGTACGGCCTGGTGCAGGGCGAGGCCAACAAGATCGAACCCGGCAAGCGCCCCCTGAGCTCCATGAGCCCCACCATCGTCAGCAAAGACGGCAAGCCCGTCATGGTGGTGGGCACGCCCGGCGGCAGCCGCATCATCACTGCCGTCACGCACACCATCCTGAACGTCATCGACTACGGCATGAACGTGCAAGAGGCCGTGGACGCACCGCGCTTTCACCAGCAGTGGCTGCCCGACCTGACCAACGTGGACACCTTCGGCATCAGCCCCGACACCCGCAAAATCCTCGAAGGCATGGGCCACAACCTGGCCGAACCCCAGCCCGCCAACCACCTGGCCGCGATCCTGGTGGGTGCCCCATCGCTGGAAGGCAAGCCCCGTGGCAACTTCCGTTTCTACGGCGCCAACGACCCGCGCCGCAATACCGGGCTGGCTGCCGGGTACTGAGTTGGTTGGGCGCAGGAAGCTACGTTTTCTGTAGCTACCTGCGCTTGTCTGGTGAGCGTCAGAGCTATTTTCCATGGGTAGAAATGGGCGCTTTTGGTTGGTGCAGACCACCTGCTTGACCCTGCTGCACTGGCCGTCTTCGCGCGCCTGCCTGCCGCAGCTTTTGAAGCCAGCGCGGTGGTCTGATACAGGTCGATGGTCAGTCGACTTTTGTCTCCGGGCAGCACAAATAGCTGTCGGGAAATAGTGGCTCGCAGCGGTGGCGGGATTACTCCCCATTGACGCAGTCCGCGCCCGGTTTGCACAATGGCGCCCATGGTTACCGTCGAATTTGCCCCCGCCTTGCGCCGCCACATCGACGTGCCCATCCAGCAGGTGCCCGCCGGGCCGCTGAGGCAGGTGCTGGACGCGGCTTTGGTGGCCGCGCCCGGCCTGGAGCATTACGTGTTTGACGACCAGCACGCGGTGCGCAAACATGTGGCGGTATTCGTCAACCAGACCCTGGTGCACGACCGCGTGCGGCTGGACCGGGCGGTGCTGGCGGGCGACAAGGTGCTGGTGGTCCAGGCCCTGTCCGGCGGTTAAATCCCCACGGAGAATTCTCTATGCACACACTCCTCGTCGGCACCCGCAAGGGCCTGTTTACCGTGCAAGGGGAGGGGAGTGCCTGGCACATCACCGCCCACCATTTCGCGGGCGAGCCCGTCACCCAGGTGCTGGCCGACCCGCGCGACGGCAGTTGGCTGGCGGCACTGCGCATGGGGCATTTCGGTGTCAAGTTGCGCAAGAGCACCGACCAGGGCGCAAGTTGGACCGAAATCGCCGCACCCGCCTTTCCGCCCAAGCCCACCACCGGGCCCGACGCCGACGACCCCACGCCCTGGAGCGTGGACATGGTCTGGTGCCTCACCGCCGGGGCTGCCAGCCAGCCCGGCACGCTGTGGGCGGGCTGCCTGCCGGCAGGGCTTTTCCGCTCAGACGACGGCGGCCAGAGCTGGGCGCTGAACACCGCCCTGTGGAACCAGCCGCCGCGCAAGAGCTGGGGCGGTGGCGGCTACGACCAGGCGGGCATCCACTCCATCCTGGTCGACCCGCGCGACGCCCGGCACATCACGCTGGCGGCCTCCAGCGGCGGCGTGTGGCAAAGCCGGGACGCGGGCGAAAGCTGGAGCCTGACCACCCGCGGCATGTTGGCCCGCTACATGCCCGAGGGCCTGCAGGAAGACGGCAATGTGCAAGACCCGCACTGCCTGGTGCAGTGCGTCGCCCAGCCCGACGTGCTGTGGGTGCAGCACCACGGCGGCATGTACCGCAGCACCGACGGCGGCCAGCAGTGGCACAGCATCCAGGCCCCCGCACCCAGCGACTTTGGCTTCCCCGTGGCCTGCGACCCGCACAACCCGCTGCGCGCCTGGTTCGTGCCTGCGCACAGCGACGGCTGCCGCATCCCGGTGGACGGCCGCATGCTGGTCAACCGCACCGACGACGGCGGCCAGAGCTTCCACAGCTTCGGCCAGGGCCTGCCCGGCGCCCATGCCTACCACCTGGTCTACCGCCACGGCCTGGACACCACTGCTGACGGCCAGACCCTGGCCATGGCCTCCACCACCGGCGGGCTGTGGGTCAGCAGCGACGCGGGGGAAGGCTGGCAGTGTGTATCCAACGACCTGCCGCCGGTGGCCGTGGTGCGCTTTGCATAAGAGCCAACCGGCCTTCATCCGGCGTTAAGAATGCAGCGCCACAATCGGGCTTATTTTTGAGGGAAACCCGATGAACCAGGCCACCAAACCCCGCTACGACGTGCTCAGCCGCGCCTTCCACTGGCTGACTGCCATTGCTGTGACCGTCGCCTTCATCCTCGGCCCCGGCGGCTTTGGCCGCCTGATGCGCCAGGGCGTGGACCCCGCCACCCACAGCGACATCGTCTGGCACGAATCCTTGGGAATCCTGGTATTTACCCTGACCGTGCTGCGCCTGCTCTGGGTGGCATTTCGCCCCGCAGCACCCCAATTTGCCATGTCGGGCTGGATGCACATCGCCTCCAAGCTGGCGCACGGAGCCCTATGGGCGCTGCTTTTGGCCCTGCCGATGACCGCGCTGCTGGCCCTGGCCAGCGAAGGCCATCCGCTCACCCTGCTGGGTGGCGTGCGCTTCGACCAAATGCCCCTGGTCGCCAACTCCCCCCTCGCGCCGCTGGCCGATTGGGGCGACGTGCACGGCCTTCTGGGCGACGCCATCATGTGGATCGCCGGGCTGCACGCCGTCGCCGCCATCTTCCACCACGTGGTGCTCAAAGACCGGGTGCTGGCGGCCATGCTGCCGCAGGTGGAGCGGGGTTGATGTCTCTGGTGCTGTTTTGCTATAGATTTAGACCGATTTTTCAGTGTTGAAATTGGCAGCTGGTGCTTATTCCATCAGCGTAAGCAGCTATCAAAAATTGGCCGTTTTTATAATAAATAGGCCCACTCCAATCCGCTGACCGGATCACCCCGCCTCCTTCGCCCCCCGGCTCCAGGCCCCGTTTTGCTCCACGATGCTTTTCACCATGGCCATGAAGACGGGGCGGTCGGCGGGGGGGAGGGGGGCGAGCATGCGTTCCTGGGCGGCCAGCATGGCGGGCATGGCGGTGTTGAGCAAGTCCAGGCCCGCGGGGGTGACGCTGAGTAGGCGCACGCGCTTGTCGTCGGGCGAGACTTTGCGCTCGATGAGCGCGCGGCCTTCCAGGCGGTCTACCACCGCGCCGATGGTGGAGGTGTCCAGGCCCACCTTGCCCGCCAGCGTGCGCTGGTCCAGCCCAGCTTGTTGGGCTGCGGCAAACAGCATGGCGAACTGTACGGGGGTGATGTTCAGTGCGCTGGTTTCGTCCATGAAGATGCCCACCGCAATTTGCTGCAACCGCCGGATGGTGTGTCCGGGCATGTCGTCCAGCGTGGGCAGGGCAGGGGCGGGCGGGGGCGTTTTCATGCGGAATGTCGTTTTAGGGTTTGTACTAGGCTTTCTTCCAAATTTTAACCCTACACTTATATTCAGTGCACTGATGATATGTGTACGTATTTAAATCTGGAGATACACATTCATGAACACTTCTTCTGCGGCCTTGCCCCCAGGCGCTGCGCCTATGCACACCACGTCCGACGCCCGGCACCTTCGCACGGTGACCTGGATCGTGGTGCTGGCCACGGTGGGCCTGGTCTTTGACGGCTACGACCTGGTGGTTTATGGCACGGTGGTGTCCACCTTTCTGCGCGATGCGTCGCATATTGGCGTGGTCACCCCCAGCGTCGCCGGTGCACTGGGCAGCTATGCACTGGTGGGCGTGCTGGTTGGGGCGCTCTTGGCGGGCAGCGTGGGTGATACGGTGGGCCGCCGCAAGGTGATGCTGTGTGCCTACGCCTGGTTTTCCATCGGCATGGGCCTCACCGCCATGACCACCAGCGCCACGGTGTTTGGCTTGCTGCGCTTTGCCACCGGCCTGGGCGTGGGGGCCCTGGTGGCCACCACCGGCGCGCTGATTGCCGAGTACGCGCCCAAGGGCAAAAAGAACCTGTTCATCGCCATCGTCTACTCGGGTGTGCCACTGGGCAGCCTGCTGGCTGCGGGCTTGGCGATGGTGCTGTTGCCCCTGATCGGCTGGCGCGGCATGTTCTGGCTGGGCGCGTTGCCGCTGGTCACTCTGCTGCCGTTGGCGTACTTCAAGATGCCGGAGTCGGTGGCGTGGCTGGTTTCGCGCGGCAGGCTGGAGGAAGCCCGCGCGATTTCGGTCCGCACCGGGGTGGATCTGCCTGCCGACGAACCCGTGGCGGTATTGCTGGACCGCCCTGCGGCGCAGGAAAAAGCCGGATTCGCTGGCCTGTTTGGCTCCCGCTACCTCTTTCCCACGCTGATCCTGGGCTTGATGAGCGCCACCGGTCTGCTGCTGGTGTATTCGCTCAACACCTGGCTACCCGAGCTGATGTTGCGCGCCGGGTTCAATGCCAAGGGCTCGCTGTCGTTTCTGCTGGTGTTGAACGGCGGTGCCGTCATCGGCGCGCTGCTGGGCTCCAAAGTGGCCGACCGGTTTGGCCCGAAGCTGGTGGTGGCTGCCTGCTTTGCCATCGGCGCTGCCGCCATCGCGCTGCTCACCCTCGATCTACCGCTGGCGGTGCGGCTGGCCGCCATCGCCGTGGTCGGCATGGGCACCAGCGGCACGCAAACCCTGATCTACGGCTTCGTTGCCAACTACTACCGCACCCATGTGCGCGGCGCAGGCGTGGCCTGGTGCGCGGGCTTTGGCCGACTGGGCGGGGTGGGTGGGCCGCTGCTGGGCGGCTTCCTCATCGCTGGCGGCTTTGAACTCAACGCCATCTTCTACGTGCTGGCAGCCTTGGCCATCGTCGGCACGGTCTTGACGCTGGTGGTGCCCAAGGCACACACACCGTCCACGCCCACCCTCTGACACACCCACCCCCAGAAAGAGAGACTCACCATGCAATTCCATCTGAACGGTTTCCAGCCCGGCAACCCCGAAATCTTGAACGCATCGGCCCAGGCCATGCCCCACACCGACGCACTGCCCGCCGAGGTCGATGTGCTCATCGTTGGCTGCGGCCCCGCGGGCCTGACGCTGGCCGCCCAACTGGCCACGTTTCCCCACATCCGCACCTGCATCGTGGACCAAAAAGAAGGGCCGTTGCAGCTGGGCCAGGCCGACGGCATTGCCTGCCGCACCATGGAGATGTTCCAGGCCTTCCAATTCGCCGACCGGGTGCTCAAAGAGGCGTGCTGGATCAATGAAGTCACCTTCTGGAAGCCCGACGGCCAGCCCCAGGGCGGCATCGTGCGCCATGGCCGGGTGCAAGACACCGAAGACGGCCTGTCCGAGTTTCCGCACGTGGTGCTGAACCAGGCGCGGGTGCACGACTTCTACCTGGAGCACATGCGCAATGCCCCCACCCGGCTGGAGCCGCACTACGCCCGCAACTTTGTCGACCTGCAAGTAGACCGCAGCGCAGGCGACTACCCCGTCACCGTGCAACTGGAGCGCAGCGATGCCGCCCACCGCGGCCATATTGAAACCATCAAAGCCCGCTACGTGGTCGGCTGCGACGGTGCGCGCAGCGGCGTGCGCCGCGCCATCGGCCGCAAGCTGGTGGGTGACTCGGCCAACCACGCCTGGGGCGTGATGGACGTGTTGGCCGTGACCGACTTCCCCGACATCCGCACCAAGGTGGCCGTGCAGTCCGCCCAAGGCAACCTGCTGCTCATCCCCCGCGAGGGCGGCTACCTGGTGCGCCTGTATGTCGAGATGGACAAGCTGGGCGAAGACGAGCGCGTGGCCGCCCGCGGCATCACCATCGACCATCTGATCGCCGCCGCGCAGCGCATCCTGCACCCGTATGCGCTGGAGGTGAAAGAGGTGCCCTGGTGGTCGGTGTACGAAATCGGCCAGCGCATTTGCGACCAATACGACGATGTTGCTGCAGAGCAGGGTGGCGCAGAGCAGCCCCACGTCTTCATCGCCGGAGACGCCTGCCACACCCACAGCCCCAAGGCCGGGCAGGGCATGAACTTCTCCATGCAAGACACCTTCAACCTGGGCTGGAAGCTGGCGGCCGTGCTGTCTGGCCAGTGCGGCCCCGAGCTGCTGCGCACCTACTCGCAAGAGCGCCAGGTGGTGGCCCAGGAACTGATCGACTTCGACCGCGAGTGGGCCCAGATGTTCAGCGACCGCCCGCAGCAAGACGCCACCGGCACCACCCAGGGCGTGGACCCGAAACAGTTCCAAAAGTACTTCGAGCAGCATGGCCGCTTCACCGCGGGCATGGGCACGCACTACCGCCCGTCCAGCATTTGCGGCCAGGCTACCCACCAGCAGCTGGCCACCGGCTTCGTGGTCGGCACCCGCTTCCATTCCGCCCCCGTGCTGCGCGCCTTCGACGCTAAGCCCCTGCAGCTCGGCCACATGGCCCAGGCCGACGGCCGCTGGCGGCTCTACGCCTTCGCCGGTGCCAACGACAGCGCGGCCGACGCAGACACCGGCCTGGGCGCACTGTGCCGCTTCCTGGACACCGCCCCGGATTCACCCGTACGCAGATTCACCCCCGCAGGCCAGGACCTGGACGCCGTGTTTGATGTGCGCGCCATCTTCCCGCAAGACCACCGCACCCTGGATCTTGAAGCGCTGCCCCCCATCCTGCTGCCGCGCAAGGGGCGCTACCAGCTGAAGGATTACGAGAAGGTTTTCTGCGCTGACCTGAAAGGCGGGCAAGACATCTTCGCCCTGCGCGGCATCGACCGGGCCCAAGGTGCCCTGGTGGTCGTCCGCCCCGACCAGTACGTGGCCCACGTGCTGCCGTTGGGGGGGCACCGGGAGCTGGCGGCGTTTTTTGCGGGGTTTATGCGGGTGGGGGCGGGGGCCTTGGCGTAAAGACTGCGCAGGCTGTCTGGCACGGTGCGCGGCTGAAATATGGGTCCAGTGTGCCAATCCCCCATGCGCCTCGACCACTCGCGCCCACAATTCGTGCGTATTCCGCTCCCGACAGGACTTGCGCGGCGGATCAACGGCCCTTGAATTCGAGCACCGGGCGCGGCGTGCCGGCCGTCAGGGCCGTGATGGCCGAAGCAAGCCCGGCCTTCACGTCTTCGGTCACGAACAAGGGCATGGCAATGTTGAACATCACATCGTCGGCCGCCTGGACACCGCCATTGGCCCAGGTGCGCAGCAAGGCCTTGTGCGCGGCGTGGGCGCGGGTCGGGCCGTGCACGAACTTCGCGGCGAAGGCATGCGCCTCTACAAACAGCTCGGCATCGGCGACGACGCGGTTGATCACGCCGAAGCGCTCCATCGTCGCGGCGGAGACGCGCTCGGAAGTCAGTGCCCATTCCATGGCACGTGCGCGTCCGGCGCGTTCGGCGACGCGGTAAATGCCGCCCAGCAGGGTCACGAGGGCAAGCGACTGTTCCGGATGGCAGAACGTTGCGCTTTCAGCGGCAAAGATGACATCGGCGCGCAACGCCAGTTCGAAACCACCACCGGCGCACAAGCCGTGCACCACCGCGATGACAGGCAAGGGCAGGCGTTCGAAGCGATTGAAGACGTCCATGTAGCCTTCGAAGCGTGCGCGCAACTGGCGGGGGGTGTCGTCGGGCCAGGGCAAGATATCGCCGCCAAAGCTGAAGTTCTCGCCTTCGGCGCGCACCAGCACGACGCGCGCGTCACTGCGTTCGATCGCGTTGATCGCCGTGGCCAGCTCGTCAACCATCTGGTCGTCGATGCGGTTTTGCGGCGAGCGATCGAGAATGATTGTGGCAATGCCATGCTCGATGGTATGGGTGAGATGAGGCATGTCGGGTTCCTGTGTTGACCCAAGTTGAGGTTACGCGAGGTGTTCCTTGAACCATTCCAGCGCGGCGGCACTGGATTGATCGAATCTGGCGATGTACGGATCGAAGTGGCCGCCGGGGATCGTCACGAGGCGCTTCGGCTCAAGGGCGCGCTCATAGGCGGCCAACCCGAGATCGGTCAGTGTGATGGTGTCCTGCAGCGCGACGACCATCAGCAGCGGCGTGGGAGACACGCGCGCAATCCACGCGCCCGGTTCGTACATGCGCGCGGCGCGCGTCGAGCGCACCGTGACGCTGTTCTCCCAGGCGCCGTCGGGTATGGGCTGCAGATAGAACCCGATGGCGTCCTTGGCGCGGTAGGAAGCAGGGACGGTCGGATCGGCGCTGACGATCGTCTGCCTGCGCGGCGGCTCGCCACGCGCCTGCGCGCGTTCGTCCGCCGAGAAGGCCTCCTCGATGGCGTCGACGGCGTCGGGCGGAATGCGGCGCAGTCCTTGCTCGAAGCCGCTGATGGTCGGCACCTGCGCGACGACCGCGCGCAGGCGGCGGTCGGTTGCGCCAAGCACCAGCGCGTGACCGCCGGCATAGCTCGTGCCCCACAAGCCGATGCGCTTTGCGTCGACGACGTCCTGGTGTTCGAGGAAGCTGATCGCGCGCCGCCAATCGGCGACTTGACGCCATGGGTCGATATCTTGGCGCGGCGTGCCGTCGCTGGCGCCGAAGTTGCGGTGATCGTGCAGGAGGACGACAAAGCCGTTGGAGGCGAATTTCTCGGCGAATCGCTCCAGGCCGTGCTCCTTCACGCTGGCATAGCCGTGCGCCATGGTGATGGCGGGGTAGGGGCCGGTGCCGCCGGTGGGCACATAGAGCCAGCCGCGCAGCGTGATGCCGCCCTCGGCTTCGAATGCGATATTGGTACGTTGAAACATGGAAGTTCTCCTTGTAGAAAGATGTCAGGCGGTGCCGTAAAAGTGACGGGCATCGACCTTGCCTCACCCTTTTGCTCCAGTCGCTCGACGCCAACCCAATCGCGCGGTCGTGATCATCCCGATCCCTGTCCAGACAATGGTGTCGAACCGGAGCCCGATGAGCCCCACGCCCTTGAAACGAACGAGACATCCGTTTCAAGTCAATTTCGCTGCCCCGCTCCCAAGAACAGAGCAGCTTCGTCGTTCTTACTTGTTTACCCAAGGCATAGAAAGGTCGATGTCAGAGACCAGCTTTCCAGCGCCGAAGCTCATGTTCTCCAAGGGAAGGGCATACATCATCAGGGTGACGTCGTCCTGGCTGATGCCAACCTTTTCCACTGCGTACCGGGTGACCAACTCCGCGAGCTTACGTTTCTGCTCCACCGTCCTGCTCGTACCGAACGTCACCGTGACGACCATGCGCTTGTCGGATCTCTTCAAGTCAGGAAAAGTCGGATGGATGAAGAATTCATCGTCCTTGTGCTCACTGATGAGGATGAAACGGTCATCCATTGGCGTATCCATGGCTTCATGAAGAGCGAGATTTAAGGCGTCCGCCAGAGCCCGCTTCTCTTCGCTGGAGAACTTTTGAGCCGGAATATGGGCGTGAAATATGGGCATAAGTGGTTGCTCGGTTGTGTTGTTCAGGTTGAACGAGGCGATGAGGTTGGTTGTCTTCCCGGCTTAACTAAAGAAGTCCTGGCCGAGTGTTCCTTCGAGTCGCTCCTTGAGGCCGGACGAGAATTCACGAACGACGGGAAACGGGCTCTGGAAGAGCTTGATGTTGTTGATCAGGCCAGACGCATTCCGGGTGATGATGGTGGTGCCGGCGACCGGCTTGCCACCGTGGATGGCATCCCACTCAAGGTAAGTCTTCACGCCGTCAACCGTCTCCGCAGTGAACACGAAGTGTTCGTACATCGTGCTGGTCGCGGCAAAGAATGCCCCGATGGGTGTCGGGCCGACCACGGCCTTGCTGAGGGCTGAGGTCTGAAGGCTGGCGTCTGCGGTGAACGACGCCGCAAAGTCGCTCGTACCCTTCTTTTTGACGATTTGCATCCATGCCGTTCCCGGCGGGTTGGTGTCAGTAGTCATGGCTATCTCCTATCAAGTGTCTGCGTCTTCGCAGAGGGCGCGCCCGATGGCGCGGACTAAAAAGCGTCGCTGCGCTTTGTCGGATGTGCGCGGTAGTCGCTACCGCGTAAGGGATGCTTCGGCTTACTTCAGGTTGAGGAAGGTCGCCGGTACCCAGTCGTAGCCAGCGCCGGTGTCCGCCTTGCGAACACGGCCCAAACCAGGGAACGGCATGTGGGCGGCGGCGATCATCGTCTTGTCCGCGGCAAGTTTCACCAGAAGGTCTTCACGGGTTTTGATGGCCATCGGACCGTCGGAGTCGAAGACGATGCCGATTTCCGGGTGCGGCATCTGGACGGCGAGGACGTGGGCTGTGTCACCCCAGACCAGCAGCGACTGACCTTTTGAGGAAATCATGTAGCCGGTGTGGCCGGGCGTATGGCCGGGAATGGCATACGGTGCGATGCCGGGGACGATTTCGTCCATGCCTTCGTACGGCTTCCATTTGCCTGCAGCGACGTAGGGAGCGGCTGCATCCCGTGCCACCTTGAAGAAGATTTTTGCGTCTTCGGGGGCCTTGGCCATGATTTCCTTCGACAGCCAGAAGTCGGCGTCGGCCTTCCTCATCATCACGGTCGCGTTCGGGAAGATGCGTTTCCCGTCTTTGTAGATTCCGCCGACATGGTCAGCGTGAAGATGGGTCACCAGCACCAGGTCAACCTGCTCCGGCTTGTAGCCGGAGGCTTTCAAGTTCTGCACGAGCTTGCCCAGCGCGGGCGGGCCCCAGTGGCCGCCCGCACCCGTATCGATGAGAACGAGCTTGTAGCCGGTGTTGACGAGGTAGCCTTGGACGGTGGCCGAGACATTCTTGGGATCGCTTTGAAAGGAGCGCTCCAGGAGGGACTGGATGAGCGCCGGATCGCCATGCAGGAGGCTGGAGTCAATACCGGCGCTGCCGTCATGGAGCGCGGTGACTTCATAGTCGCCAATCATCGTGCGATAGAAGCCCGCAACCTGCTTGTGCTGCATTGGCGCTGCAGCTTGGGCCGGGGCTACAGCAACGAAGGTGCTGGCGAATGCTAACGATACCGCGAGCACGGTGCGCGAAGTGAAGGTGGAGAATTTCATAGTGTTTCCTAACCAATGTGTGTGGCGGGGTAAGTACATACAGGTAGAGATCTTTAGCCGAACCCAGCGCATCGGGTCATGCCGTTGTTGCCATCTTTTCGGTCACCTGCACTACCGAATTGCCGCCATAACCCGCGATGAAAGCCGCACGCATGTTTGATTCCTCTGTCGACCTACCAAGACCTGTATAGCACTTGCATTTTGCAAGTGGTCGAATAATACCTACACTACTTGCATAATGCAAGTGGAAATTTAAGGAGCATGGCTGTGACGCAAACAAAACGATCGGGCTGCCCGATCAATCTGACGCTTGAGCAGATCGGCGATCGGTGGAGCCTGATTGTTATCCGCGATGTCGTGTTCGAGAACAGGCGCAGCTATGGCGCACTGCTGGACCAAAACAAGGAAGGCATCGCCTCGAACATCCTCGCAAGCCGGTTGAAGCACTTGACCGCGTCTGGCCTGCTGACACGATGTCCGGATCCGAATCATCAGCAGAAAGGCATCTACAGCCTCACAGAAGCGGCCATACAGCTCGTACCTCTGCTCGCCTATATGGCTGGCTGGGGCCTTCGGCATACGGATCCGAGTAAGGAGGCGTCTTTGCGCGCGGAACTGCTGGAAAAGGGCGGCCCTCCGCTTTGGAGTGCCCTTATGGATGAACTGCGTTATCTGCATCTCGGTGCACCGCGTCCGGTGCGCTCAGTATTGGGCGAGCTCCGGGCCGATGGCGAGAAGGCAATCGCCAATTAGCGGCAGAGCAGGGCGACCAAGCGCCCAGGCACCCTGGCTATGTCTGCCATCGCACAGACGCCCCGCCCGCCACGGGCCCAAAGTCAGCCTGACCAACCCAAGAAGGAGCGTCCAGATGCTGATCACAGGGGCCTGCCATTGTGGCAAAACGGCTTTTCGCATTGACGGCGACCTGCCGGTGGAACTGACGCGCTGCACCTGCTCGTTCTGCGCCAAGCGGGGAGCCCTGCTGGCGTATTACGCACCCGCCCAGTTTCATGTGATAACACTGCCCACCGACGATGCGACCTACCGCTGGAACACGCTGCAGGTCGCGCACCATTTCTGCCCGGTCTGCGGGTGCGCCACCTTCTCGGACAGCCCGGCCTTCGAGCCGGACGGCAGCTGGGACCAGACCACCCGCCGCATCGGCGTCAACGCGCGACTGTTTGACCACTTTGATGCAGCGGCGGCGCCTGTGGTGGTGATCGATGGCAAGAACCTTTGGTAGCTTGGAGCTTTGCACTATGCCCATCCTGAACGCCCTGGCCAGTGTGGCCGTCAAAGACATGGCGCGCGCAGTGCCGTGGTACGCAAGCCTCTTTGGCAGGCCGCCGGATGCGCGGCCCATGCCCGAGGTGGCCGAGTGGAAGTTTGAGCACGGTGGTTGGCTCCAGGTGTACCTGGGTCCAGAGCGCGCCGGAAGCGGGTCTGTAACCTTGGCCGTCAGCAGCATCGACGAGCAGTTGGCCGCACTGGCGAACTGCGGCGTGGCTGCCGGAAGCCGTGCCACGGGGCCCTTGGTCAAAACCCTGATGATTTCTGACCCGGATGGCAACCATATCGCATTTGCAGAGGCCATCGACCCGAAGATGGCGCGGTGAGGGGGTAGCGGGGGGGAGCACCCCGCACCCCCATTCCTCAGCGTTTAGCCGCCGCCTCCACCTCCGAATACACCAGCACGCTGTCCGGCAAGCGCGCCCCCTGCACCTCAATGGCCGCAACGGCGGTATTCAGCTCGGCACGTTCTGCGGGAGTGAAGCGAATCGCATCTGCGCCCAAATTCTCCAGCAAATGCGCCATTTGCGTGGTGCCGGGGATGGGCACGATCCAGGGCTTTTGCTCCATCAGCCAGGCCAGGGCGATCTGGGCGGGGGTGGCGTTTTTCTGGGCGGCCCAGCGCTGCAGCAGCGCCACCAGCGCCAGTTTGTGCGGCAGGTTTTCCGGGGCGAAGCGGGATTCGATCTTGCGGATGTCGCCGTCGGCAAAGCGGGTGCGGGCATCGATGGCACCGGTCAAAAAGCCCACGCCCAGCGGACTCCAGGGCACGAAGCCGATGCCCAGCTCTTCGCATGCGGCCAGCACCCATTTTTCCGGTCCGCGCCAGAGCATGGAGTATTCGTTTTGCACCGCCGTCAGCGGCAGGGCGGCGTGGGCGCGGCGCAGGGTTTGCGGGCCCATTTCGCACAGGCCCCAGTGCAGCACCTTGCCCTGCGCCATCAGGTCTTTGACGGCACCCGCCACATCTTCGATGGGCACCTGCGGGTCCACGCGGTGCTGGTAGAGCAGGTCGATGCGGTCGGTGCGCAGGCGCTGCAGCATGCCGTCCACCGCGAGTTTGATGTGCTCGGGCCGGCTGATCAGCCCGGGGCGGCGCTCGCCGGTTTGCAGGTCGATGTTCCAGCCGAACTTGGAGGTGATGGCCACCTGGTTGCGGAACGGGGCCACGCCTTCGCCCAGGATGCGTTCCACCTCGTGCGGGCCGTAGGCTTCGGCGGCATCGAAGAAGGTGACGCCGCTGTCATGGGCGCGGCGGATGATGTCGACCATCTGCGGGCGGCTGGGCACGGTGGTCTGGTAGGTGCGGCTCATGTTCTGCACGCCCAGGCCGAGGCTGGAGACTTCCAGCGTGCCCAGCTTGCGCCTGCCGGTCACCACAGGGGATGGGCCAGCGCTAGCGGTTTGTGCCACGGCAGCGGTGCCGAGGCCGCCCAAGAGCGGCGCGGCGGCCAGGGTGGTGGCCGACTGGAGGAAGCCGCGCCGGGCGGATGGAGAGGATGTGGGTGTTGTCATGGGTGCTTTCTCAGGTATTGATTTGCCGCTGGCTCATCCACTTCACCATGGCCGGGTCGCGGTGCGAGAAGAAGCTGCTGGTGTCGGTGTCGAGCGTGGCAATGGCGGCCATGTCGGCATCGCTCAGCGCGAAGTCAAACACGTCCAGGTTTTCCACCATGCGCTCCTTGCGCACCGACTTGGCCAGGGCACTGATGCCGCGCTGCACCAGCCAGCGCAAAACCACCTGGCCCACGGTCTTGCCGTAGGTGTGGCCAATGGCGGTGAGCACTTCGTTGTGGAACAGGTTGTTGCGCCCTTCGGCGAACGGGGCCCAGGCCTGGGCCTGCACGCCGTTGTCGCGTATGAAGCTGGCGCTCTCTTCCTGCTGGTGGAAGGGGTTGATCTCGATCTGGTTAACCGCCGGGGTGACCTGGTTGAAGGCCATGATGTCCATCAGCCGGTCGGGCTGGAAGTTGCTCAGGCCAATGGCTTTGAGCTTGCCCGCGCGGTAGGCCTCTTCCATGGCCCGCCAGGAGCCGTGCACATCCGAGTAGGGCTGGTGGATGAGGTACAGGTCCAGGTAGTCCAGCTGCAGGCGGCGCAACGACTTGTCGTTGGCCGCCTTGGTGCGCTCGTAGCCTGCGTCTTGCACCCACAGCTTGCTGGTCACAAACAGTGCGTCGCGGGCCACGCCGCTCTGGCGCAGGCCCTGGCCCACGGCTTCTTCGTTCATGTACGAGGCGGCGGTATCGATGAGGCGGTAGCCCGCGGCGATGGCATCGACCACGCTGCGGGTGCATTCGGCGGCGTCGGCAATCTGGAAGACGCCGAAGCCCAGGATGGGCATCTGCAGGCCGTTGTTCAGGGTGACATATTGCATGGTGGGTTCCTTGTCGGGTGGGGATTCGGGGGGTATCACGGCTTGGCAAACACTTCGCGCGCCACCCCGGCCGCGGTGATGGCGCTGGGCCAGCCCGCGTAAAACGCCAGGTGGGTCAGCGTTTCGACCAGCTCCTCCTGGGTCATGCCGTTGGCGCGGGCCAGGGCCATGTGCGAACGCAGTTGCTCGGGCCGGTTCATGGCAATCAAGGCGCTCACCGTGGCCAGGCTGCGGTCGCGCCGCGACAGGCCGGGGCGCGCCCATACGTCGGCAAACAGCACCTGGTCGGTCAGCTCCGCAAGCTTGGGGGCCACGTCGCCAAACAGGCTCTGCGCCCGCGAGGGCGCGGTGGGTGCGTTGGCCACGGGCGGCGGCAGGCCATATTGGGCATCGCTCACCGGCTCCAGCCAGTCCACCGCCTTGCCGTCCTGCGCCTCGGTGATGGCAATGTGGGCCATGGCCGTAGTGGGCGCGGCACCGTGCCAATGTTTGACATGGGGCGGAATGTGCACCACATCGCCAACCTGGATGTTTTCGATGGCACCGTCCCACATCTGCACCCGCCCGGTGCCAGCGATCACCACCAGGGTCTGGCCCAGCGGATGGGTGTGCCAGGCGGTGCGGGCGCCGGGCGTAAACGACACCGTACCGGCCGAGGCGCGCGCGGGACCGGTGGGCGTGTGCAGCATCTCCACGCGCACCGCGCCGGTGAAGTTCTGCGCCGGTGCCGCGTTGACCGGGCGGCTGCCCGCGCGGGAAATCTGCAGCTTGTCGTCGGCCAGGGCAGACAGCGGCAGCATGGAAACGGCGAGAGTGGCGGTGGCTAGGAGGTTCATGGCTTGAGTTTATGATCGCATTGGCATATGAATAGGGGCTTATGCCTTGTTTGATTGGCAAGCCACAACGGATAATTACAAGAACCGGTTCAAGGAAAACACCATGCGCATCAATGAACTGCGGTCGATTTCCATCTTCGTGCGCACCGCCGAGCTGGGCAGCCTGCGCAAGGCCGCCGCCGCCCTGGGCTTCAGCCCGCAGGCCGCCAGCCAGGCGCTGGCCCAGCTGGAGCAGCACCTGGACGTGCGCCTGTTCCACCGCACCACCCGCGTGATGGCTTTGACCGACGAAGGACGGCAGTTTCTGGAAGAAGCCCAGCCCTCGCTGGTGGGCCTGCAGCGGGCCTTGCAGATCACCCGGCGCGCCAAGGAAGAGATTGCAGGCCCGCTGCGCATCGTCGGGCCGCGCTCGGCCTTCCAGCCGGTGCTGTGGCATGTGCTGGAGGCGTTTTGCCAGCAGTACCCGCAGATCGTGCCCGACGTGCAGCTGGAGGACCGGGTGGGCAACTGGGTGGAAGACCGGGTGGATGTGGGCTTTCGCTTGGGGTTTTCGCCGCACGAAGGCGTGATCGCCCGGCGGCTGTTTGCGGTGCAGATGGTGGTTTGCGCGTCGCCTGGGTACATCGCCCAACACGGCGCGCCAGACAGCCTGGCCGCCCTGCAGTCGCACCGCTGCAGCGCGTTTCGCAATGCCGGTACAGGAGCGGTTGTGCCCTGGCGGGTGCGCGTGAACGACGATGTGGTCGAGCATCCCATCACCCCGGCCCTGTGCACCAACGACGAAATACTGGAACTGCACGCGGTACTGGCCGGCCAGGTGATCGGGCAGTTGGCCGGTGTCACGGCGGCGCCGTTTATCCGCACCGGGCAGCTGGTGCCGTTGCTGCTCGACACCGTGTCGGACCGGGCCAGCTATTTCGTGTACTTCGGCAGCCGCCACTCCCAGCCCGCGCGGGCCCGGGCGCTGATCGACCTGGCGGCCCAGATGCTGACCGACACCTGCGCGTTTGTGCTCAGCCCCCAAGAGCTCCAGGCGGCGCAGGCTGGAGCTCTCGGGCGATGAACATCCGGCGGCGGTGCTATGGATTTATGGTGTTTTTTAAGGGTTAAAAATGGCATCCTGCGCTTATTCCTTGAGCGTAAGGTGCTATCAAAAAGTTCTTATTTCTTGCCATCACCTAAACATCGGAAACACCGGCACATCCTGTCCCTGCTGCGTGCGCCGCACCACGCCTGCGGGGTCAAAGTACACCCAGAACCACATGTCCTCCACGTCCCGCCAGCGGTAAGACCAGATATCGCCCTTCCAGGCCATCACGCCGTCTACCTTGGCGGGCGGGCCGAAGGCCCAGAGGATGTCGGCTTGGGTGGTGTTGCCGGAGGTGTCGATCTGGTAGAAGTGGCGGGGGTCCATCACCTCTTGCGCCTGCACCACCCGGCCGTCGGCATCCAGATCCACCATCACCACCGACTGGCCCATGGGTTGGCGCGAGTACTGCAGCCGGTGCACGCCGCCGCGCTCCAGTTCGGCGGTGGGGCGGCCCCAGGAGGCCAGCACTTCGTCGCGGGTCATGCCGGGGGTGACGGCGCAGCCCGCCAGGGCGAGCAGCAGGGCAGACAACAGGGCTAGAGCAAAGTGGCGCATGGCAGGTTTCCTCCAGAAAGGGTGCACGGAAGCAGCCACTATGCACCGGCGGCGTAAAGCCATGTGAACCCCGGCGCAGCACGCGGTTTTTCAGACACACTCCCCCCATGTGTGAACTCCTGGCCCTGTCCACCTCCGAGCCTGCGCAGCTGACGTTTTCGCTCCACACCCTGGCCGCCCGCGGCAGCGCACGGGGCGGCGTGCACGACGGCTGGGGTGTGGCTTTCTACCAGGGGGTGGACGTGGCGCTGTTCCGCGAGCCGCAGGCGGCGGGCGACAGCGCGTTGGTGCGCTACCTGGAGAACGAGGGCCCCAGCACCTACCTGGGCATCTCGCACATCCGCCATGCCACGTTGGGTACGGTGCAGTTTGCCAACACCCAGCCCTTTCTGCGCGAGCTGGGCGGCCACAGCCATGTGTTTGCCCACAACGGCACCCTGGTCGGCTACCAGACCCACCCGACGATGGCGCTGGGCGCGTACCGCCCGGTGGGGCAGACCGATTCGGAGCACGCGTTTTGCGCGCTGCTGGCCCGCCTGCACACGCTGTGGGCCGGGGCCTCGGGCCCACCGCCGCTGGAGGCGCGCATGGCGCTGCTGGTGGCGTTTGCCGCCGACATGCGGGCGCTAGGCCCGGCCAACTTTTTGTACTCCGACGGCGACACCCTGTTTGCCCACTGCCACCGCCGCATCCATGCCGATGGCGAAACCGCCGAACCGCCCGGGCTGTGGCTGCTGGAGCGGGTGTCCATGTCGGCCGCACCGCCCCCGGCGCACCAGGACGGCGTGGCCATCGCCGCCGAGGCCGAGGAGCACGATGCCCTGCTGATCGCCAGTGTGCCGCTGACCGGCGAGGCCTGGCAGCCCCTGGCCGAGGGCGCGCTGGTCGCGGTACGCCAAGGCAAGTTGCTGTCGGGGCACGACGGTGTGTAACGCGCCAGCCGCCAAACACCCCATGGCCAGCCAAATGCGGTAAGGTGTGGCATGGACACACCTTCACACCCCTTCCACGACCTGTTCGCCCAGCTGGGCCTGCCCTCGGACGCGCCGGATATTGCCCATTTTCTGGCCATGAATGCGCCGCTGCCGGGCAATGTGGCGTTGCCGGATGCGCCTTTCTGGTCGCCCGCCCAGGCCAGCTTTTTGCGCGAGGCCTTGCTGCAGGACTCCGACTGGGCCGAGCTGGCCGACCAGCTGAGCCAGGCTTTGCGGGCGCCCAAAACCTGAATCGGAATTTATAAGAAATCAGCGGCTGGCGCTTATTCTGTCAGCGTAGCTAGCTACTGAATAGATAGCATTTCGTGCCAGGCCGGGTGTCGGAAACACCCGCCAGCAGCGTGCCCCCAGCATGGGTGGGGGCCGATGCCCTTGCTCAGTCGGCGCGGTCGCGGCCCAGCAGCCATCCCAGCACCACACCGGCAGCCAGTGCGCCGGTGGCCAGCTTCCAGGGTTCGGCGTGGGCGTAGGCGTTGGCGGAGCTGGCGGCTTGTTTGGCCTTCTCGGCAGCGATCCGGCCTTTTTCTGCGGCCCGTTCGCGGGCGACGGCCAGCTTGGCCTCGACGCGCTGGCGCAGCGCTTTCAATTGGGGCTGGGACTCAAGCTCCTGGATCGAGAGTACGTTGTGCACGTCGTCGGCCAGGTCCTCGACCAGGCTGTCGGCTACGGCCTTGAAGTGGTGGGATGCGGTCATGGGAAGGTCTTTCGTGGAGGTTGAAAAAATCGGGGGCTACCGGGCGCCAGGTGCTTACTCTGCGGGCACGGCCAGGGTTTCAATGATGGTTTCCAGCTGCGGGCCCATGGGCAGATCGATGCTGGTACTGGACTGCGGCAGCTTCTGCAGGAACCAGCGCTTGTATTGGCGTGCGATTTCGCCGTCGACGGCCAGCGCCCGGAAGCTGTCGTTCACCAGCTTGGTCAACTGCGGGTCGCCTTTGCGGAACATGATGCCGTAGGGGTCGTAGGAGAGGAATTCGCTCACCACCTGGTAGCTGCCGGGGACCTTGCCCTTGTTCTGGGCGATCAGACCGTACAGCAGCACGTCGTCGGTTGCGAAGGCGTCGGCGCGGCCGTTGGTCACCTGCGCAAACGACTCCGCATGGTCGGCCTGCACCAGCAGATGCAGGTTGAGCTTGAATTTCTCGGACAGCTCGCGCAGGGTCTTCTCGTTGGTGGTGCCACGCGTCACGGCCACCGTCTTGCCGGCCAGGTCACGGAACCCCTTGATCGGCGAACCCTTGCGGACCAGCAGCTTGGTGCCAGAGACAAAGATCGTGGGCGAGAAGCCGACCCGTTGCTGGCGCTCCAGGTTGTTGGTGGTCGAGCCGCACTCCAGGTCGATCTGGCCGTCGACCACCGCGTCGATGCGCGACTCGGCGGTGACCGGTGTCCATTGGATCGCCAGGCTCTTGTGCACGGCTTCTTCCATCGAGGCGACCAGGGCCCGGCACAGCGCGATCGAATAGCCGATAGGCTCGCCGCGCGCCGACAGGTACGAGAACGGCACCGACGACACGCGGTAGCCGATGGCCACGGTGCCGGTCTCGCGCACCTTGGCCAGCGTGCCACTGAGCGCGAGCGGCGCGTTGGGCGCAACCGTCTCGGTCTGTGCCTGCACCACGGACGCCAACCCGAGCAGCAGTACCGCCGTCAGCGGTGTCTTCCTGAGGTATTGCATGGTGGCTGCCCTAGCCGTGTACCGGGTGCGCCAGGGTGGCGGCACTCTCGGCGTCCAGCGCCTTGGCGTTCTCTGCGGCGGCCGCTTCGGGCAGCAGGGCGCCTTCCCACTTCGCCACCACCGCCGTGGCGATCGAGTTGCCGACCGCGTTGGTGGCCGAGCGGCCCATGTCCAGGAAGGTGTCCACGCCCAGAATCAGCAGCAAACCGGCCTCGGGGATGTTGAACTGGTTCAGCGTGGCGGCGATCACCACCAGCGAGGCCCGCGGCACGCCCGCCATGCCCTTGGAGGTCAGCATCAGGATCAGCAGCATGGTGATCTGCGTGCTGAGCGGCAGCGCGATGCCGTAAGCCTGGGCGATGAACAGCACCGCGAAGGTGCAGTACATCATGGAGCCGTCCAGGTTGAACGAGTAGCCCATGGGCATCACGAAGCTGGAGATCTTGCGCTTGACGCCGAAACGGTCGAGTGCATCCAGGATCTTGGGGTAGGCCGCTTCCGAGCTGGCGGTGGCAAACGACAGCAAAAAGGCTTCCTTGATCAGCACCAGCAGCTTGAACACCCGCGGCCCCAGGAAGGTGAAGCCCGCCAGGATCAGTACGCTCCACAGCACGAATAGGCCCAGGTAGAAGTCGCCCATGAAGACGGCAAACTTGAGCAGGATCTCCAGGCCGTTCACCGCCACGGTAGCCGCCATTGCCGCCATGACGGCCAGGGGTGCCAGCTTCATCACATAGCCGGTGATCTTGAGCATGGCGTGCGAGAGTTCGTCGATAGTGGTGACCAGGGTCTTGCCCTTTTCTCCCAGCGCCGCCAGGGCCACGCCGAAGAACATCGAGAACACGACGATCTGCAGGATCTCGTTATTGGCCATGGCCTCGGCGAACGACTTGGGCACCAGGTGGCTGACGAAGTCCTTGAGGGTGAACTTCGAGGTCGCCAGGTTGGCGGAGGCGCCGATGTCGGGCAGCGGCAGGCCCAGGTTCACGCCCGGCTGTAGCCAGTTGGCCATCACCAGACCCAGCACCAGCGAGACCAGCGAGGCGGTGACAAACCAGCCCAGCGCCTTGCCGAACACCCGGCCGACCGAGGCCGCATCGCCCATGTGCGCGATCCCCACGACCAGGGTGGAGAACACCAGGGGCCCGATCAGCATCTTGATCAGCCGCAGAAACACGTCCGAGACGATCGAGATGTAGCCCGCGATCTGGGCGGCGACCTTCTTGTCGGGGAACTCAATAAAAATCAAATAGCCGATGATGATCCCGATCACCATCGCTATCAAAATCCAGGCAGCTGGCGGAAGTTTTCTTTTCATGTCGGAGTCTCCATGTGTGTGGGGGAGGCGGGAAATTTTCATAGGCTGGCGGTTGCCAGGCGAAGAGATGGTGGGTTTCATGTGTAAGCTGGATAAACGACTTTGCGCTGCCCCTCCTCGAATGTGGTGACGGACTGGGCCCAGCTGTCGCCAGGCCATAGCAGCGTGGCCTGGCCGCTGAGCGGCCGGTACAGCGCGCTGTACAGCGTGCCGTAGCCGCGCAGCCAGGACGACTGGTACAGCGGCGCGCGCAGCAGGGCATCCGCCAGCGCCTGCAGCGGCGCGCGCTGGTCGATCTGCTGCTGCAGCGCGGCCAGCCGCTGCGGCGAATGGGTGGCCCGTGCATGCTCTGGCCACTCGACGGCGTGCTGGAAATTGGTCACCGCCTTGTGGCGCGTGACTTCGGTCGCACGGTCGGGGGCAACAAATACGGTGGCCCAGTCGGCGCTGCGGTCCAGCAGGGTCACGCTATAGCTCATATGCACCGGCACGCGCTGCAGGAGCGCAATCGCCTCGGCGGTGCTGTGCGCAACCTCCAGCACATAGCGCAGCACCAGGGGGATGCCAAAGCCCGCGCCGGTGACGGTGCGGCCACCGAAGGACAGGGAGGCGCTCAGCCCGGCTTCGTTCACGCCGTCCAGTGCGCCCCACAGGCAGTCGCCCATGGCCAGCACCCGGTTGCGCGGATCGGTCCAGCGCGTGGCCATCCAGTCGCCTTCCAGCAGTGCGGGCGCGAAGTCGTAGTTGCGTAGCAGCACGGGCTCCTGCGTGCCCGCGGGATCGATCCACACGGCCTGGGCACAGCCGGCGATGTACGGCGGTGGGCACCACAGCGACAGGAAGCGCGCCTCCACGTCGCCGCCACCGGCCAGCCCGACCAGGCGCTCCCAGGTTGGCACCAGTTCGGGCATGTGCTCCCGGATGGCCCGTCGGCTCTCCAGGTAGCTGGGCCGCCCAACCGCGCCGCTGCGCAGATACCAGGCGCGGTAGCCCGGCCAGGAGCGGTTGAAAATGGCTTGCCATTTTTCGCCCGGCTGGTCTTCGCTGACCGCGTGAAAGCTCACGTTGATCGACATCGCGTGCGCCAGCTCAAAGAATCTTGAACGAGCCCGGCGCCGGTGCCACCGCGTGCTGCGTGGTCACGATCGGCTTGCCGTCGTAGTGGTTCTTGATGCCGCGAATCCAGTCGCGCGCCCGGATGTTGAGCTTGAAGTTGTCGTCCATCGAGCGCCCCCGCGTGATCAGGATGCCCAGGTCCGCGCCCTCGTAGCGGTAGTCGCCCGGGCCGGTAATGCGCAGAAAGAAGGCCTCGCGCTCGCTGTCGATCGCGCGGCGCTCGTGGTCATAGCGCTGGTAGCCCATGGTGCCGTCTTCGCTCAGGCGGTAGATGCCGGTGGCGGGCGCACGCGTCACCTGGTCGACCTTGTCCTCGGTGTACTTGATGACCACCTGCGACCAGGAGTCGATGAAGTGCGGCTGTGCCCAGCGTTCGTTGATTTCGCGCACATTCAAATCGAAGGGCACACCCGAGAACTCGAGCAGGTGGAACAGGAACAGCGGCGCATCGGCGTAGGCGAAGGCCGCGTGGTTGGTCATGGGGCTGGCGCCACAGATGCGCGGGTTGAGTTCGCCCAGGTAGACCTCGCCGTTGTCCTGGTCGATCAGGAAGTCGAGGTCGAAGTAGCCGCGGTAGCCTTCTTGCAACAACTGGTTGCCGAAGCGCTCGGCCATGTCGCGGGCCTTTTGCCGCACGCCTTCGGAGAAGGCCCCGGGAAACACCTCGTTGCCGCACCAGCCGCCCTTGTAGGGCGTCAGCTCCTTGGCGCCCACCACCTCGGTCAGCAGCGGCCCGACCAGCGTGCCCGACTGGGTGGCGCAGGCCTCCAGCGTGGCGCCGCGGCAGTTGATGCGCTTCATGATCTTGACCTCGGGGTCGTTGACGATTTCGTCCTTGTGCTTGTTGAAGTCGTCTTCGTTGGCGATGAAGAAGGTGGTGTGCCCCGAGTCGCCAAAGGCCGACTGCACCACCAGGTCGCGGCCCAGCTTGTTGCGCTCGGCGATCTGCATCAGGTGCTGGTAGCTGTCGACTTTCTCCAGGGCGTTGGGCACCGAGAAGACCCCAGCCTTGTTGCCGATGCGCACGGTTTCCATCTTGTTGTCGCAGCGCTGGCGCAGCTTGGCGGGCGGGAACCAGACGTCCATGCCCAGCTCTTCGGCCAGCGCCTCGGTCTTCTCGTCGAACATCAGAAAGGTGGCGACGGGCTTGCCGCCGCGGCGCTCGATCAGGTCGATGACTTCCTTGTGCTGCAGCAGGTAGTTGTTGATGTCCTCGATCGAGCTGAACTCTGCATGCGGGCTTTCGCTGGGCACGAAGACGTTCGGGTGGCGGCCGTCGAAGCAGTCGATGTAGCTGATGTAGCGAAAGCGGTTCACCCAGCGGTCGATGCCCAGCAGGTTGAAATTGGTCGCGCTGATGAAGTAGATGGGCCGCTCGTTGCGGTGAAACATCAGCTGAAGATCGGAGATGCTCTTGATTTTATTGCTCACTTCTTGCTCCTCTTGGTGGCCTTGGCCGGGGTGGTTGCTGGGACAGCGGTGGTGGCCGCCTCGTTCTGGGGATCTTGTTCTTGCGGCAGCGCCGCTCTACCGGCCACAGCCAGCGCGGCGCGGGCCGCGGTGGCCTGGGCGGCGCGGGCCAGCGCCACTTCATTGAAGATGCGAAAGCCCAGCTCGGGCCGGAAGCCATGGATTTCGCGCACGTCCAGCGCGGCCATGAACTGCAGAATTTCGGCGCTGATCACCTGCCCGGGCACCAGGATCGGGAAGCCCGGTGGATAGGGAATCACGAACAGCGCCGAAACCAGCTCGCGGCCCGCGCGGATCTCCTTGGCGGCCTCTTCCATGCCGATGTATTCACAGTTCACGTCGTCGTAGGACAGGAAGAAAGCGCTGCGGATATCCCCGTCGCGCGTCTCGGCGCGGCCCTCCACGCTGCGCCCGCGGAACGCGAAATGGAAGCTTGAGAAGTCTGGCAGCGGGGGCTGCTCCAGCGTCAGCGAGCGGATCTTCCTTTCGTGGATGGAGCGCTCAATGGCGCTCATGTCAGACACGCGCGCCTCGACATCGCGGGCGATCTTCACCAGCACCTCGAGCAAATAGGCGATCGCCGAGCGGGTGCTGCCGATGTTGGTCATGAACAGCACGGTGTTGCGCGAGGTCTTGTTGATCTGGATGCCGTACTTGTCCATCAGCTCCTTGTTCTTGAAGGTGTCGCCGTCCATGCCGGTGGCGCCGATGGTCAGGGTGGCGCGTGTCGGGTCGAGTGCGAACTCGTCGGTGCGCCAGGCGGCTTCCAGGTTGTTCCAGCCGCTTTCGTCGTTGTAGTAAGACTCGACACCCGATTCGCGGTACTGCAGCGGCACCACATCGCTCACGCGCAGGAAGCGGAAGTAGCGTTTGAGCAGCGGGTGGATGCGCACCTGCTCGCGCAGGCTCATCGCCAGTTCGAGCTGGCGCTGGATCAGCTCGTAGCCCTCGAGTTCCACCTGGCGGCGCCCCACGTCGAGCGAGGCCAGGATCTGGTAGTTGGGCGAGGTCGAGGTGTGGGTCATGTAGGCCTCGTGGAAAGCCTCTTCGGCCTTGTCCTTGAAGTCCTGGTCCCACACATGGATCATCGAGCCCTGGCGCAGGGCGGTGAGCGTTTTGTGGGTGGAGTGGGTGGCATACACCCGCACCCGCGCCTTGGCCGGGTCGGGCAGCAGCCGCTGGTCCAGCAGCGCCTGGTCGTCATCCCAGTCCAGACCGGCCCGGAATGTGGCATAGCGCTGCGCGTACTGCGGGTCTTTCAGCGTCTCGGCCAGCTTGGCCGCCGCCGCCATGCCGGTGCGATGGCGGTAGATCGGGTGGCAGCGTGCGAAGGCGAACCAGGCCTCGTCCCACA